>JBAZRG010000002.1:0-187165 GCA_041663145.1 Minisyncoccota bacterium | reverse complement strand
AAGGAAAGTATATCAGAAGTTCCAAACACGTTTAAATTACTTGGTTGTCCACACCTTTCATGGTTGCTGAAAAGTACTTGCGGAGTCTTATTAGGGACAGGTGTGAGTTATTCGGGGTTCAATATCAAGTTCGCAAAATATTCTAGGAAGAAAAAAGAATGATGTGTGTGGTTACGAATTATCTATGAATAAAAAAGCGCCGACCATAAAGTGCATCGGCGCAAGACAAAAGCAAAACCATTTATCAAACGGCAATCACTCGACGTGGACCCAGGGTTGGAAATTTGCTGGACCGATCACGCCAGTAGATGATAAACTTTTCATTGTCCTGTCGTGCTCCCGGCACACCACGGTCCTTGTAACGAGATCCAGTACAATAAGTGACACATTCCCTATCTAGATGACCACCAGTCTCCATAAAGAAGATGCCTTCAAGAACAACACGTTCGAGTGCAGTCATTGTCCTTATGCTACCGTCTCGCTTGATATCATCGGCAGATAGACCCCGGAGATCTGAGTCAGTCTCAATACTGTCCCGAACCCAGATCGCATACACTCCAGATTTGGGATGACGTTCATCTTTAGTTGAATGTTTGCGATTCTTGTCACAAGATCGATGTCGCCAACACGGAAACGAATGACTACAGACATCGAAGGCTCTGTCGAAGGTTAGCTCTGTATCAGCCATGACTATGAGTCGATCGAAACCTTTGACTCGCTCCGGCACGATCAGACCCAATTCATCGAAATCCCAACCCAATTGTTTGTACAGTTTTCTCATGCCGGCGATCTGTTCGTCGACATGTCTACTGCGACACGGTCTCGGTCTTTCACGTTGCACCGAAATCACGGACCGACCATTAGTCGATGCTAGAGGAAATCTGGCAAAAACCATATTGGTACATCTTTCTATATCGAATACTCTCTTTGTGGGTGAGTGAAAAACTTTTTAAAGTACTCGGATACAGAAATATCTTACACTATGCATTCCATGATGTCATTACTAGTCTTCGTAACCCCCACAACACCCTCATTTGTATTCCGAGAATAATCTGCGAAATAATATACCAACACATTTTCCAAAGGATGCGCGAATCCTTGTAGCGCATCCTTTGTGAAAATGTTGGTATATTGTGAGCAGAGTTCGAGGAAAACAAATGAGGGTGTTGTGGGGGTTACGAATCATCTCTGAACATCCCTCGAAGCTTTTCTGTAAGAACAGTAATCACAAGTCTCGGCAGGTTTAGGTGGTTTTGGTAGTAACAGACACTCTTTCAATTCCTTGAGAGCGCCTTCGATCCATGAATCATCGCCAACATAAGGGATAAGATCTATATCAAAATCGAGTTTGGCGTCGAATGCTTCCCTGTCTGTCTTACCATTGCAATAGACAAAATATCCTGTTTTTGAAACCTTGAATCCATTTTGTCGGAAAAGCCATTGATATATCTCCATTTGACGCTTGTATCCGATCTGCCACTCTTTATCAAGCGAAACTTTTTCTTCTTTACTAGTTGATTTGTAGTCAACAATTATCAGTTCCCCATCCGAATCAGTCCAAACGTCATCGATAGCTCCAGTGACCAAAAGATTTGTCGGGGAATGGATGTATCTTATACCCTTAAAATTGCTCCTCCATATATCTAGATCCTCATGACTGAATGGAATAATATCTTTCAATCCGTAAGCATGCATGAGTGGATGAGGCCTCTTTTTTGCTCGATGAATGTCAAATTCTTTTTTGAGAAGAGCGTCTACGGCCGAGTTCAGTGCAAATGGAAATCCGGGCGGTCTGCCCACGCCCAACTTGCAATCGAGATAGAAACAAAGCGGACAATTCAAATAGAGATCGATCTTCGACCGACTGACCCTGAAAGGTTCCGTGCTCGTAGGATCAAATAGATTACGGCTTCGACGTGAATTATAGTATTCGGACATTATTTTATTTCACTAATTAACTTTCACTATTTCGCGACGACATTCGCTCTATTTAGGAACAGCAGTGACCTTAGTCATAACAATATCAGTAGTCGGTCTGTCCTCACTTGTTGCACTTTCGGCTATTTTGTCTACGACATCCATACCAGAGATCACTTTACCAAAAATAGTATAGTCATGTGGTAATGGATAATCTTTGTGCATGATAAAGAACTGACTGCCATTTGTATTTGGTCCAGAATTTGCCATGGCGACTGTTCCCCTGACATATCCTGCTTTGGCCGAGTCTGTATTTGGATTTAGCTCATCAGCAAATTGATATCCTGGTCCTCCTCTACCTGTTCCAGTCGGATCGCCACCTTGAATCATAAATCCTTTTATTACACGATGGAAAATGACACCGTTATAATAGCCTTTATTTGCCAGTGTCACGAAGTTTTTACTGGTATTTGGCGCGTCGGCATCGTAAGTTTCAAAAACTATAGTGCCTTTATTTGTTTCAATTGTTACTGTATTCATGAAATTTTTTGTTTGATTATTGTTTATAGAACCCTCTATTGCTGTCGATGTTGAGATAGAAGTTGCGACTGAAGTTGGAATAGGAGTAGGCAAAGCAAAACTAAACTCATTTCCATAACTGTTAAAAACATCTTTATCTCTCGTATTCAGGTACCACTGGATCCCAGCCAAGACTACGACCACAACGACAATTCCAATGATTGTTTTATTTGTGTTGGACATTATTGAAGGATAATTTTTTTAATAAGATACAGCTAAATTATAAGGCTAAATTCAATTTGAATGTTGAATATAACCTATCATATCAGAACAAAACTCAAACGTTTGTCACATTATACAGCTCCTTGATTTTTGAAACCACCAATTCTTTGGCATCGTTAAGTGGTAGAGACAATATGAGACCGGATGCAGCCTTATGTCCGCCGCCACCCATCGTGGCTGCCAATTTTGCCACGTCATATTTTTCGCCGTCTTTGCTTCGAAAGCTAAATTTTACTTTATTAACCTCAATCTCTACAGCAGATGCAACTATATCCCAATTTGCCACAGAAGACATATAGGAGGCAATTTCACTGGCTCGGACTTCGGATATTGGTATCTTTTTTTGATTCAGAAATGATAAAGGTATCGAAGATATCGCGAAACGATCAAAATAGACTTCGATAGATCGTAATCCTTCAGCCATAAGAGCGATAAATTCTGGAGAATTTGAATTCATCATGCCACCTATCAGGGCTGAAACATCCGGTATCATCTCGACTAGTTTGCCAGCGATGAAATAAGTTCTTGCATTTGTTCCTGGATATCGAAATCCTCCCGTATCAGCATATATACCAATAAACAGATTGGCAGATATATCCGGTGTCATATTTATTCCCCATTCTTCGAATAGATCGAATAACAGTTGGCAGTTGGCGGGATACGAGGAATCCACGAGATTGATAGATCCATACATACCGTTTGTTGTGTGATGATCGATCGCTATGACTTTGAGACCTTCCGGAAAAATCACTTCACCTCGTCTAGTGATCATTTGTATTTGAGCACTATCTAAAGATATGAATAGATCAAAAGAAGATAGATCGGTTTCTAGAAATTTCTTTTTTATAATATCCCCTGCGCCAGGAAAATGCTTAAACCCTTCCGGTAAAGCCGAATCCCCCTCGATAACTGTAACTTTCTTACCCATTCCTTCCAATACGAACTTCATCGCCAATGCCGAACCAACCGAATCCGGATCTGGCATAGGGTGACAATGTAATAAGATCGATTTAGCTTTCTTAATTTCTTCTAGGATAAGAGGTGCTTTTTCAATGATTTGTTTTGATCGAATATTTGTCATGTTTCAACATATTAACACAAATCATACGTACTGGTGTTGCAATTAATTCTGGAACTTACGAATTTTTGCCTTGCCTTTTAAAAAAACAGCCAGGACTTTCATCCTAGCTGTGTGTTAACTAACCAAAGAACAATTACGGTGTCAGGCGATTAGGCCCGCGATAGAGGTAGGTCACTTCCCTGACGTTCTTACGATCAAGGAGAACCATGAGAAGCCTCGTAAGTCCCACGCCAAATCCTCCGTGCGGTGGACAGCCGTAACGAAAGAAGTTGATATAGTGTGCAAGAGGAGCAAGAGCCAAGCCCTTTTCCCGTGCCTGCTGTTCGAGCGTCTCGACACGATGTTCACGCTGTGCACCCGTCGTCACTTCAAGCCCCTTCCATAAAAGGTCGAAGCTCTTGGTGATGCCGGGATTGCCGACATGACGCATGTGGTAGAACGGCCGCACATCAATCGGGTAGTCGATCACGAAAACAAACTCGTGACCAAATTCCTTCTTGATGTGTTCCGCCAAACCTCTTTCGCCGGGCGGATCGAGGTCGGTGATTTGCTCCATGGTATGACCCTGCTTTGCGAGAATCTCTCGCGCATTTGCCAAGGTAACCCTCGGAAATGGAAGCTGAGGAATCACCACATCAGCTCCGAAGGTGTCCTTGATGGCTTTACCGTGTTTCTCCGACACTCGTTTGACCACATGATGCAACCAAGTTTCCTCGATATGCATCAGATCTTCATGGGAATCAACCCACGATATCTCCATGTCAACCGAGGTAAACTCGGTGTCATGTCGTGATGTGAACGACGGATTAGCACGGAATACAGGCGCGATCTCGAAGATCCGATCAAACCCTGCCGCCATCGCCATTTGCTTATAAAACTGTGGCGATTGAGCCAGAGTCGCTTTCTGTCCGAAGTACTCAAGCTGAAACAGCTCGGCACCCGATTCGCTCGCCGTTGCCATAAGCTTCGGCGAATGTACCTCGATGAATCCGTTGTCAGCCCAGAACTCCCTCATCGCCTGCTCCATGGTCGTCTGGACCTGGAAGATCAGGAGATTTTCTGGCTGTCTCAGGCTAAGCATCCGCCAGTCCATCTGCAGATCGAGCGATGATTCCGGCGTAATCGGTAATGGCACAATGGCGATGCTTGAGACATCAATCGACTCCGCCACAATCTCGACTCCACCAAGCTTCACGCCCTTGTTTTCGACCACGCGACCGATAACAGTGACCGCTGATTCAGCGGTGAGTGAAGAGATGGTCTTTTTCAACTCATCCTCGTCACCACCTTTTTCATGACAGATCTGAACCTGCCCCGTCTGATCTCTAAGGATCACAAACTGCATTTTCTTTTGGTCGCGAATAACTTGTGAAAAGCCCGCAACTTTTACTTGTTGGCCGATTAAAGCCGGTATGTATTGAGTCAATGTGCGATTCATTTGCCACCTCCTTTCAATTTGTTGTGGTCATTTTGTTCATAATAACTACTATAAAAAGATGAACTCCATTTATAGTTCTTATGATAAAGTAACAAACAATATTAATATTGTCAAGCTTTTTAATGAGTGCAATATGTATGTGAGGTTAGTCAGCTTTTGAAGCCGCTTGAGTTCGATAGCTCGGAGACACTTCACCACATACAATGAAAAAATAGCTATCTTTTCTGATATCCATATCTTGAATAAACTGAAATAGATCAGTCATCTTGTAATTAAATATCCTAGTTGCCACGAATGGCTTTCTTTATAATAATGCTACCGATAAAGCCGTGAATATCCCATCAGTCTCAACTAGTTCAGGTAAAACTTATATATGTCCTTTGGTAAAGATACATATTTTTCACAATAACCCAAAACCTCTCTGGCTAATATTACAAGAAGTGTTAGTCGTTTTCCAAAACTTCTATCATCCCGAGGCATTTGTAATATGGTTTTAATCTGATGATCAAATCCGTCAGGTTGCTTAGGTAAACCGGAAAAGAACTTAGTATAATAACTTTTTTCCTCAGGATAGTTAATTTTGTTAAGATCGAAAATTATATTTTTTATATATCTTACTGCTCTATCAATTTCTAAATTTGCCACCAAAAATTCTTTTCTTGAATATTGTTTATAGATTTCTGAAAACATTTTAAAACCGTGATACTCATTAAAAACCTTACAGATTTCTCCCAACTCAATAACATTCTCTACTAACCTCCTTTTTTGTTCTGAAATCGAAATCTTTGTTTTCTTTTTTATTATGTCACTAATTGTTTTGGCACAATGTATCAACTTCACATATGAATAAGCATGTTTCATTTTAGGTGACCATAAGCTGTCTCTAAACGAATTCAGAGATATATATCGGCCTGAAAACATAATTCCATTATATTTATACATGCCGGTTTTAAGTCCATATTGTTTTTTGATTTTCTCAATATCATCACAATCAAATACACATGTGAAATCAATATCTGACAAGTCATCAGCAGTACCCCTACCAACACCACCCCGAATAATAAGTCCCTGAAAACCAGGAATTATACTAAAAAAGTCTTTGACATATTTGCCCACAATATCCCCATATCCCACAACTGTTGTATTATTTATTACATCATGTGTTTCAAATCTTTGGTCTAAAATAACTTCGTTTTCTTTTATCATAAGAGGAAGATCAACATTGCTATTATAATTGTCTAGAGTGAAAAGTGTTTTTTGATATTTACCACTAAACTTGATTACATCTTCCTTAACGAGGTTCTTTTCTTTAGAACCAATCAATACTTCAGAAATAAATTTCGCTATCTGTTTCATTTCATCTTCTTTCATTCCCAATCTCGTCACTTCCGCAGTTCCCAATCTTAGTCCAACTTTTTGTATCGCAGGTATCCGAATAGGGTTTGTATTGATATTACATTCAGCAAGCATTTCAAATGCTCTTTGTGGGTCAACTTTACCTGTGTCTATCCAAACTTGATGCGTTTCAGTCACACCCTTTTCAAGAGTGGGAATTGCAACCCCATTTATAGCCAGATTTTTCCCCAATGCCTTGGCATTTTTTACAACTTGCATGGCATATTCATTCCCAAATTTTTCCATTTCTAATACACTCATATACAAAGCCAAAAGACTTCCTGTGTGAAGACTAGATATATAATCATTTGATATAGAATTAATTTTATTTATTAGATCCTGGTTATTAGTCAAGATGATTCCTTTTTGGGAACCAAAGAATGTTTTATGAGTACTGCCACTCAAAATATCTGCTCCGTTTTCTATTGGATTCGGAAACGACTTACCAGCGATTAAACCCAAGACATGCGAACCATCATATACAATCGGAGCATAATATTTTTCTGCAAGTTTCTTCAACTCATCAACTGGAGAATAAAAACTGATGATCGTATTATCCAAATATATTAGACGTGGTTTTCTTATCTCGAATATTTTCTTTATTTCTTCTAAATTGAATCGATAATCGATATTACTAAATGGTAAATAGTTAATATTCAAATGATACATGTGACATATTTTTTCGGTCGACGCGTGGCCTCCATCAAGAGGTTTCAACGTGTAGATGTTATCATTTTTGTTTGTTAGACTGCTGATAATCAAACTCATACAACTCATACCCGAAAGCGGCGATATGTTGACATATTTAACATTAAACATTTTGCAAAGATGATATTTCAGTTTTTCCTTAATTTCAAAAAGTTCTTTATTGTTTGGAAAATCATTGAGAATATACCGATTAGAAAGCAACGATGCCTGCAATTGGCTAACCCTATCACTGATTATGTTTTCTGATGCAATAAGGTTTATACACCTGCTTTTCCGCTCCTCCTGTATTGAAACAGTTTTAATTAAATTATCTAAATCTGATTCCATATAATTATTTTTTCTTCAAATTAATATTATACCCACGGCAATAATTATTGGTCCATGTTACATAACATTTTTCTGTCTCTGAATTAATAATGAAGTATTTTTGTAATATCACCCTTAAACCATTTATCGACTGATGGTGACACTCAAAACCTTTACTGTTTCTAAACCGTCCAAAATGCAATGTTTTTATAAATCCTAAAATATATTGTTTCCAATTTGGTTTGAAATCAATAATAAAAGTTTCCAGCAAAACAGATCCATTGGTAGAGAGCTCTCCAGAAAGCTTCCTAAAAAAAGCGTCCTGATCTTTATCAGTGAGAATATATTCAATAACCCCCATCAGTAAGATTAGATCATATTTCTTATTCAGATTTAAACTTTTGAAATCAGAAACAAAGAGGTTTGCATCTTGGCAATTTTTCTTGGCCTCTAATACGTAATTTGAGGATATATCGAAACCTGTCAAATTTGTAAAACCCAAACTCTGTAAATAACTTAGAACTCTTCCATATCCACAACCAACATCAAGAATACTTATGTCTTTTGAAAAGGATGTCAGGAAACCTTTATCTGGTAACGGTGTAGTAAATTTAACATCTTCACCATAGATCATGTTTGCCCAGATTGTCATTTGTTTGATTTATTTATGATATAAATCTTTTAAGGTCTCCACTGCAAAAGGAATGATTTTCATTAAACATTTTCTCAAATCTGATTCATAAGTTTCTCGATTTGGTATGCCCTTAAAATCTTCTTCACTTTCCTCGTCTGCTGGTAAATCAGTTGGAATATTTATTGCAGCTGCAGGTAATTTTCTAAACTGACAAACTGATAAAATTGCCGCCGTTTCCATTTCAATAGAAATAACCCCCAGCTGACATAATTGTTTGAGCAATACCGGATCTTCTCGCCATCTACCATCTGTTGTTAATGTAATACCTTGTTGGTAATCAACACCTCCTTTAATTAATTTTTTAATGAGGAGGGTATTCAGATTAAAGTCAGATATAATAGGATAGCCGCACGGTAAGTAATGCTTTGAGGTACCTTCGCTACTAAAACATGCTGTCGTAATAATTGGACACCATAGTTTTATTTCTTGCGATAATGCTCCACATGTCCCAATTCTAATTATTGCCTTTGATCCATATACTCTTAATCTTTCAGTCATGCACGCGACCATGCTTGAACCTTGACCAGAGATAAAAGCGATGTCAATATCATCCACGATTATATGTAACACCTCATCCTGATCATTTGGATAATAGATTCGCTCACTTTTCGGGAAAAGAGATTCGACAATTGAAAACCATGAGGACTTCTCAAGAATAATCCCAAAATTTGTTTCTCTTTTTACCTCTATTCCTTGTTTATACATGATGATTTTTGATGCGCTTATCTTAATAGTTAATCTCTATTCTGACAATAGGTTATCGATCCTGTTAATATCTCTCGGGAAAAGAGTGGCTTCCTTGATATTTTCTAGACCAAGAAGCTTTGCCGTGATGCGCTCCAACCCAAGTCCTAGACCTCCGTGTGGAGGCATGCCATATTTGAAAGCTTGAAGATAATATTTGAACTTTTCAGGATCAAGCTTCTTCTCTTTCATGGAACTAACAAGGTCGTCGTAGTTATGGATGCGTTGCGCACCAGTAGTGATTTCTACACCACGAAAGAGCAGGTCAAAACCTTTAGTATATGTTGGATCTTTTTCATCTCTATAAGTATAGAACGGTCGCTTAGCTGTCGGAAAATTAGTGACGAAAATAAAGTCGGAATTAAAATTCTTCTCGGCATACTTACAAAGCCATCTTTCATGTTCAGGCTCAAGATCCGGATCATTTGTACAATCTTTACCGGTATCTGTTGTGATAAGTGTTTGAGCTTCGCGTAAGGTCAATTTTGGAATTTCTTTCGGGACCGTTGGTATAGTGGCACCGAGCAAGGCAAAATCATCAACACAAGAGGCACGAAGAACATTTTCAAGATATTGCAAAAATTGATTTTCAGAATTCATGACATCATAATGATCTTTAATATAGCCCATTTCCATGTCTAGACTGGTATATTCATTGAGATGACGCGTTGTACTATGCTTCTCCGCACGATATACGTTTCCGACAGAAAAAACACGTTCAAATACGCCGACCATGATCTGTTTATATAACTGGGGACTTTGAGCCAAATGTGCGATATGTTTGAAATATGTAACATCAAAAGAGTTCGCCCCACCTTCGGCATCATCACCAATTAATTTCGGTGCTTGAAATTCCGTAAAACCCTCTTTTGTAAAGAAGTCTCTGAAGGCCTTAGCAATAACTGCCTGAACTTTGAAGACGGTCGTGTGTGTTTGACTTCGAAGAGTGAGTGGAAGGTAATCGAGATACGTATCGATGTTAATCTCAGAATCTTTTTCAAACGGAAGTTCTTTGGCTATTCCAAGGACATTAATATGTTTAATCTCAAGTTCGATATCCCCGTTCATCTTTCCGGCTTGAATGTTCTTTTGCGGACGTTTATTTACGATGCCAATTATTTCTACAACCCATTCCGAACGTATTTCTTTGGAAGATTCAAGAGCTTCTGAATTATTAGGAAGTACCACCCCCTGTATCTTGCCCGTCCGATCGCGAAATTCGAAAAACACCATCTTACCTTGATTGCGACGTACATCGACATATCCTGAAATGCTAATTTCTTTACCTATAAACTCTTTTAGATCTCTTATATATGTTCTTTGCATGGTACTTGTGTTCGAAGAAATGTCCCACCTACTTGCTGTAAATAAAAACACCCCTCCGAATTCATTAATTTTAATAAATCCGCAGGGGCGATTTTGTCGCGGTGCCACCCTGTTTTTTTCTTCATTTCTGCATATCGGAGCACTACCGGAAGATTCTACTAACCAATCAAAGGATGGCTTTCTTTCTTCACCTCACCGGTGTCTGCCGGATCATAGGTATGCCAGAAATATAACACATATTGATTAAAATATATACACCTATGTTAGCTTATTAATAGACTACCTCGTAACAACCCTAGTCAGTGGAGATTGAAAACAGATGATAAGTGGAATCTCTGCGTTTAATATATTTAAGAGAAACTAAAACCACCAAAAATATCACTTGTCGAACCTAGTCAGTTGATCGAGCTTGGTATAGAAATAAAAAAGAAAGCATAAGAGAACAATCAGAGTTTACTGATTGCATTTCTGATAATAATTCGAAAATCGACTTATTATTTCTTCTTCGTCTTATGAAGTCTTGCGTTCTTAACAGATCGCCTCTTGGCGGTTTTTCTCGAACGAGAAGTCTTCAAGCGCATGTTGATTCTCTTTGCCATGAGTTTATTATACATCCATTCGGAGTGTATCTCAATGATGTGTGCGGTTGCGTCTTGCAAATCTGGGGATGCGTGATAATAAAGTCGGAGTTATACTATACCCATTATGACAAACCAATTTGAACTAATCTTTATTTTTGCTTCCGTTATTATTGGAGTGATCTCTGCAGCTTACTTTTACATCTCATCGGGAATATTCATGGATTCATTGAAAAAACCATTGAGATTGGTCGCAGGTGGTGTATTTATAATCGCTATTGCCATATTGATGGCGGCCTTTGTTTCTTTCGAATCAAGCCAAGGAGTTGCTGTTAGTATATACGGATTACCAATGTCTGCTTTGTTCTACATCTTCCACATTATCGGTTCGATCCTAGTAGTTTCTGGATCTCGAAAGTTTACTCATAGAGCTGAGCCTGTAGTCTCGGCGGTCTAAGATCAAATCTAAATATTGAGTAGTAAATATTACCACTCAAGTTCTTTGCCTTCGAACCAGAATTTTCCTGATTCTGGGCGCGTGATGGCAAACTCATAAATATGTCTGGCTGATTCTTTTGGCTCGATGTCCGCTTCTTCACCACCAATATCAGTTTTTACCCAACCTGGGTGCACAGAAGATACACGAATATCTGATTTTTCTAGACGAAAACGCATAGCCAATGTGCGAGTGTACATATTCAATGCGCATTTTGATATTTTATAAGCTGGATAATGATTTGGGTAATGAGAATCAGTTCCTTCGGTAGTGTGAGTAAGTGAGCCGGCTGTTGAAGAAATATTGATGATGTGACCATTGTTATTCATAATAGGTAACATTCTTTCGGTCAGATCTATTGTGCCGATCAGGTTGACTTCCAAGGTTTGTCGAAGCTTATCGATATGCACCTGTGTCAATTCATCGTCGACCAAAGTACCCGCATTGTTGATGAGGATATCGATCTTCACACCTGTATTACTTATAGAATCAGCAAATGACTCTATTGATTTCGGATCAGATAGATCTAGGGTAAATAATTTGAGCGATTCTTTTTGTTCTTCAGATACAGGATCTCTCTCTGTGCCTAGTACGACATAGCCAGACTCTTCGAATATTCGAGCCAATTCCTTGCCGATACCTTTTGATACGCCGGTTATTAGGACTGTTGACATGGAGTTATTATAACACAGACATTGAACCCACCTTAACATAACCAAGAATTACTCTCGCCAGCCTGATCTCCTTCCATGACACATTCGGCCCGACAATCGTCTTTATCGCGCTTAATAGTGGAAGCTCATCGCTATTATTCCTAACGGAAACTTCTTCAAGCGCTTTTTCGATTTTCGAAAAATGTAAAGATGACATCTCTTTTTTCAAATACATTATCTCATTCATACTGATTGGTTCTCTGACCCCCTTACCGCCGGAGATCAATCGTTCGATCTGAGCTATGATAGTCTCGGTGGTGACTCCTCTTTCTTTAGCCATTTCACCCAGGGATTTTTCCGCTTTTACGAGCAGTGCCGTCTTATCATATGTCGACAATTTTACGGATTTCTCTCCTTCTTTCTTTCGTCCTCTCACTAGTCGACCTGTTTTATCTATGGTATGAAGTGGTGCAACTTTAGCCAGAAATTCATTATGCGCCCCGACAACATCTCTTTCATCCGTACTCTGCAAAATACGTTCGGCTTTCATCGACAAATCACGCAGATGCACATCGTATTCCAAGACCTCGGGATGAACTCGAAAAGCGTTCTCATTCATACCGAGTAGTGAAAGTCCTCTGAGGGTACGGACTCGTGACAATGCCACATATCCCATTCCCGGCTCAAAAGCCTTCGACAGATCGACTTCTATGGCATCCAAACTCATACCCTGACTCTTATGAACGGTAATAGCCCATGCCAAGCGCAACGGATATTGTTCGATCTCAGCCAAAATCCGACCGTTATCTTCGATCTGCCAAACTGCCGACTCTACCGTGATTGACCTACCATTTGGGTTGCTCACACTCGGAACGGTCTGGATTATCGGATCCACACCTGGACCGCACGAGATAACGGTTCCCAATGTCCCGTTCACATATCCTTGTTCAAAATTATTCTTGACGCACATGACTCTGGCGCCTTTGCGAAGACGCAAAACTTCTGGAGCAAGGCAAGATTTCCTCAAATGTTCAACTATATTTTTGCGACCGTTGGAGCGCATCTCATACGAAAATTCCGGAGAATCGACTTTCGACAATTCAACATCGTTGACTGCATCGACATCGACATTGTGAGTAAAAAGTCTAGTCGGAGGCAAATCATTTAGAGCGAGATCAGCATTCAAAATATTCCTATATCGTCCCTTCAGAGTTTCGCGAGCTTCGTCAGACACCTCACCGCTCCTTATCTCATTCAATACGGAAAGTATGCCGTCATCGGTCTGTCTATAATTTTCGGAAAGATAACAGACCGCAAAACCACCTTCCCGCCAGGCTTCCGAACGATATATAAAGTGCGTGTCTGGTTCACCATATCGAGATACTGGAGGTAATTGGAAAAAATCCCCACAAAGTACGATCTGCATGCCACCGAAAGGATGACTATTTTTACGAATGTGTTTCAAAATAGAATTCAAAGTATCGAGTCGAAAATGATGAAGCATCGAAACTTCATCTATGATCAAAACTTGCGCCTCCCTGATTCGCTTAGCGGTACTGGATCTTTCTGCTAATTCCGCCAGCTCATGCTCATCCAAACTATTTTTTATACCCATTCCGGACCAAGAATGAACTGTCATGCCCCCGAGGTGTGTAGCGGCGATACCCGTCGAAGCCGTGATTCCGATCGGCACATCGTGTTTACGGAGATAATTCACATATTCATTGACCACGTAAGTCTTACCGCTGCCGGCCGGTCCGGTCACGAAAACATTTTTGCCAGTCTTCAGGATATTGAGTGCTTCAGTCTGAGTCATGGAACTGAGTATAACAGAAAATTTCAGTCTTATTTAATCTATCAAAAGATTCAATGGTGTATATTACCCCCGACACAATATTCCCGCCACAATCCTGCGTAATCGCTTCTCAAATTACAACCGTGTTTGGTTCCAAGGCTTCACCAAACACGGGTAATTTATCGAAGCTCAATCGCATACTCGGATTGTTCTGGGAATATTGTGTCGGGGTAATGCCACGCAAAGTCCACAGATCATTCTCGAAATTGAAAGTCTTAAGAGATTATTTTATAAATCCATGAGACTGCAAAGACCATAGCTTTGCATACAAACCATTCTTGGCTAGCAAATCTTCATGGGAACCTTGCTCCAGGATATTACCGTTTTCGAGTACAACGATGCGATTCATTTTTCTGATAGTTGATAGACGATGAGCAATGACGATAACTGTTTTTCCTTTCATGAGGATATCAAGTGCTTCCTGTATCAAGATTTCAGAATGAGAATCCAGACTTGAAGTCGCTTCATCCAAAACAAGGATTGGCGCGTTTTTGAGAATTGCCCTAGCTATAGCCACTCTCTGACGTTCTCCTCCGGATAGTTTGATACCGCGTTCTCCGACGAAAGTATCGTAGCCATTTGGCAAACTGGAGATGAATTCATGGCAATGAGCGAGCTTGGCGGCTTCTATAACCTCCTCATCTGTAGCATCTGTTTTTCCATATCGAATATTATCTTTGAGTGAACGGTGGAA
The DNA here is from genome assembly GCA_041663145.1 of Minisyncoccota bacterium. GTDB lineage: Bacteria > Patescibacteriota > Minisyncoccia > Phycocordibacterales > PALSA-1337 > C7867-002. Next base: position 172,479 of record JBAZRG010000002.1, on the reverse strand, counting down.
CAGTATCGGGTCTTGCGGAACAAAGCTTATGGCCTCACGCAAACTTCCCTGCGTGATTTCCTTTATATTCTGTCCATCAATGACTATGGAACCACCCTTGATATCGTACATGCGCAATAGAAGTCGAACCAGTGTCGATTTTCCCGCCCCGGATGGACCGATCAAGGCCACTCTCTCACCCGCCTCGATATGCAGATCGATACCGTTTAGGACCGCGATATCTTTATTAAAATCAAATTTAACATCGTTAAGATCGATTCTGCCTGTGCTGACTTTTATAGGCAAAGCATCTGGTGCGTCTTTTATCTCATGTTCGAGTTTCATGATCTCGACCATTTCCTTGGCATCGGCGAATGATTCATAGAGATCGCGAAGGATACGGCTAGATCCCCACAGATCGTGCATAAGACCGATGATATACATCTGGATCAAAACGAAAGCGCCGACGGAAATCATCCCCAGTCCCCAGAATTTTATCGCGTAAAAGAATATGAGAAATTCAATTGCAATATTGAGTCCTGCTTGTACACCGTCGATGACATTACTTATGTGCCAACGCTTGGCCATAGCTTTTGTATGATTTGTATTGGCAACACCAAATATCAGAGACTCGAGATTGTATCTGTTGAACAACTGTATGGTTGTGTGATTCGATACGCTATCGGAAAGAGCGGCTGTTGCCCGTGATTCCAACTCCGCGTATTTGATATCGTAAGGTAATTTCCATCTGGCAAAATACACGGACATGATGAGGTAGATCACAAACCAGACGAAGATTATGCCGGTCAAAATCGGATTTACATACCAAAGAACGATGCTTATTCCGATGATTTTGATAAGGATCGGAATTATTTCATAGAAGAATCTGTCAGTGATTCTTTCAAATGAACGGGAAAAACGATTGACTTTCTGAGTCAGTGAACCGGTAAAGTTATTGCTGAAGTAGATATAGGAATGGCCGAGCAAGTATTCAAACCCAATATGTCGGAGTCGTGCCATGACATGAGTCTGAAACCGTATCATAAAGTATGTGTACAGACGATAGAAAGACACATTGAATATATTGAGGAGCAATATGGTGATTAGGATCTTCAATAATGCTGGAACTATAACTGTCTTATCGGAGTTCTGTGTCAATAAATCAAAAAATTGCTTGTAATATAAAGGTACGATGATGCCTCCAATAACAGAGACTGCTACAGTCGAGAGGAATACGAAAGACAATGAGCCGAGTTTTTCCTTGGCCACAGGCAAATATTCCCGTATCACATCGGAAATCGCCACTTTGGGGTATTTATTACGTTCAAAAGACATAATCTTTCAATGTTACAATATAAAAAATGAGTAGTAAATCATTCTAATAAGAGTGTAATAAGAGCTCGGTGAATATTGTTTCAGAGCGACTCGCAATGTGATTTGAACCCCGAACAAATTGCCCGTATTAGAGTAGTTCCATCTGCTCTAATACGGTTGCAATTTGGAGCGGGTGACCTTGCGAGTCGCTCTGAAACAATATTCACCGAGCTCTTATAATAACCCTATTACACAAAAGTCAGTGCCTTACCCTTCTTTCCAGCTCTTCCAGTTCTGCCGATGCGATGCACATAGTCTTCATAGGTAGCGGGGATGTCGTAGTTGATGACGTGAGAAACTCCGGAGATGTCGAGTCCTCTCGCCGCAACGTCCGTGGCAACCAAGATCTTCATATGATGTTCCTTGAAAAGATTGAGGGCCCGAGCTCTTTGAGGTTGACTCTTATTACCGTGGATGGACTCCGCTTTGAAACCGAGCTTGGCTAGTTGATCAGCCAATTTTTGGACTCCATGCTTTGTCTTGCCGAAAATCAGGATTTTATCGAAACCGGACTGCTTCAACATATCGGTCAAAATATCAAACTTATTTTTGCCCATAGGTACTCGGACAACATCTTGGTCTACTGCCGAAGGTGTATCGCCCGTCTTTACAGAGATCATTACGGGATTGGTGAGAAATTGCGAAATCAGAGTCTCTATCTCTTTTGACATCGTCGCCGAAAAGAACAACGTATGTCTTTTGGCCGACATTTTGGAAACCATAAACTTGACCTCACCGATAAATCCCATATCGAGCATTCGATCTGCTTCATCTAGAACGACCGTAGAAAACTGAGAAAGATCGATACGTTTGCGATCTATGAGATCTCGCAATCTACCTGGTGTACCAATGACGAACTGTGGTCTCATAGAAAGAGACTTGATCTGAAATCCTATGCCAGCACCACCGACACACGATACAGATGCAATACGCAGATGTGTGGTAAAGCCGCGCAATTCACTTTCTATTTGCTGAGATAGCTCACGAGTCGGAACAATGATGAGGACTCTCTCACTCGGAGACTTTATGACCTTGTCGATAAGTGGTATGAGGAATGCTGCAGTCTTACCTGTACCTGTATTTGCTATGCCGACTAGATCCGAACCACGGAGAATGTGCGGAATGGCTTTGTCTTGGATAGGAGTTGGGACATAGTAGGATTTTGTAGCAATATTCGTCTTTAGATGATTATCAATGGCAAAATCGGCAAAAGAATGTTCAGGAACATAATGCTCGACTTTTTCAGTGATGACTGCCTTATTGATGAATTTCGAGACGTCTATGTGTTTGGAAAAACCGCCACGTCCTGAACCTCCGCCAAATCTCCTGCCATGACCACTAGAAAAACCGCCTTTACTAGCGGGCTTTCCTCTATAGTTAAATTGTTTAGGCTGACCGCTAGGGCCGGCGCTTCTAAAATGTTTTTGATACATGACTGATTTCCACGTGCAGGAGCATTCCTGTATTCCTCTAACTATATATTATCTAGCGAAAAAAGTCAATATCAGATGCCCGCCAGTCGAATAGCTACATAGAGGACTCCTACTCCGAGTATAGTCATAGCCGTTGTGAGGAATTTTGGGTGAGCATGATGACTTTCGGGTATGAGATCGCTTGCTCCGATATATAGGAAAAAACCAGAAAATAGAGCCAGTACTATACCAAACGATCGTTCAGGTAATGTAAAGAATAATGTCGAAATCACGCCCAGAACCGGAGCCAGAGCATCGACAAACAACCATTTCAGAGCGATTTTTCTTTCACCCTTATTTTTCAAAATCATACCAACCGTATTTATGCCATCAGAAAAATCATGCACCAAAACTGCCACTGCAACTATGGCCCCGACTGACGTCGAGACTTGGAAAGCTAGACCGATAGCCACACCATCCATAAAACTATGAGTGGCCAAACTGCCTGCACCGAGGATGCCTCTGTACTCATGGACTTCAGCCTCCCCTTCGGCATGTTCGTGAATATGCAAAAATATCAATCGATCCAAGACAAGGTATATGATAAAACCCAAAGCAATGATCGACGTCACCGTCCCCACTTCATAAAATTTCGAACCGAGCTCTATCGATTCTGGAATCAGATCAAAAAATGCCACACCGATAACAGCACCGGCGCTAAAACCGATAACCAGGTGTAACTTATCTTTGAGGTGCAGGGCAACCAAACCACCGATCAAGGTTGAAAAGAAAGTCGCTATGGCTATGATTATGATCATGATGTGTGTTTAGTTCATTTTCCGCTTTTTCGGCCATTTTCAAAAAAGTATCCTGATAATTTTGTGACTTTATTGAATAGGATTCTTACCGCGAATAATCCTAACAAGAACCATGATAACCGCTACAACTAATAGAACATGAATAAACCAACCGATCGTATACACTCCGACTACACCGAGAAGCCATAGAGCTACAAATACTACTGCAATTGTTGTAAGCATATTTTTATAGTTAAATTTATAAAATCACTTTTTTACATTCTATCACACTCTGACATCCAGATTACCAGCTTCCACTAGATCCGCCACCACCTGAGGAACCGCCACCGAATCCGCCAAATCCCCCACTACCACCAAATGAACCACCACCATGTCCCAAACCTCCACCACCAATCCACCATGGATGTCTTTTACCTTTATTCAAATCGTTTTTATAAACACTTGAAACTATAAAATCAAAAAGGAGTCCGACCGGTATGAGGACTATGAGTGCTGTAATCACAGATATAGCGGTAGTGACCGATCCGAGAATAACTGCCAAAAGTCCACCCAATACCCCTCCGGCCCACCAAGATTTCGATCGTGCCAATATGCTAGTCACCCACAGTAACGGTAATAAAATGAATAAACCGAAATTAATAATCATCTCCCATACAGTTTCGAGCGAGAACGAAGAATTATCTACTGGTACATATTCTCCTTTAGACGCCATCATAATGGCATCAACGGATTTATCTATTCCTGAGTAATAATTTCCAGCCTTAAATTCTGGAATGAAAATATCATCTATTATAGAAGCACTGGCAATATCTGTAATGGCACCTTCGAGACCATATCCTACTTCTATTCGGACCTTCCTACCTTCTTTCGAAACCAGAAGTAAAACTCCATTATCAAATTCATCTTTACCAATCTTCCAATCAGCAAATAATGCAACTGCATATTCCTCTATCGTATCATCTCCCAATGTCGAAATCGTAACGACTGCAATTTCATTTGTTGTATCTTTTTCGAACTGAGAAATTTTTGCTTCAATCGTCGCACGTTCTTCGGTACTCAACATATTCGCAAAATCACTTACAAAACCAGTTGGGCTTCCGGGACTCTCATAGGCATTTGTAAATGTAGGTACGATAAAGACAATAAAAGCAAGAACAAATACAATTCTTCTTCCTGTTGCCTTATTTATTGTCATTAGAATTGGACCTGAGGTGCGAGCTCCGAACCTTCTACCGATTCGAAGTATGAACGTTCACCAAAACTGAACATTGAAGCGACTATCGATCCTGGAAATCTCTTTATCCTCACATTGTATATTTGAACCGTGTCGTTATAACGCTTTCTTTCGGTTGAAATGCGGTTTTCAGTACCTTCGATCTGAGTCATCAGATTCTGAACGGTTGCCGACGACTGTAATGCTGGATAATTCTCCGTGATGACGAGCAATCTTCCGAGAGCACTTTCGACCTGACCTGCCGCTTGAGCTTTTTCATCAACTGTTTTGGCACCGGCATAGTTTGCACGAGCATCAGCTATGGCACCGAACACTTCCTGTTCTTGATTCATTATCCCCTTTACAGATTCTACGAGATTGGGAATGAGATCGAAGCGTCGCTGATATTGAGATTCGACTTGAGCCCATTGTCCGGTGACTTTTTCATCTAGTCCAACGAGACCGTTATAAGCTGCGAATAGATACAAAACCACAACTAACAATATTACACCAATGATTATTAAAGTTTTTTTCATTTATTTATTGCTGTTAACTAATAATTTAATTTACTAAATTTTTTGACAATCTCCGTTGTGTGCTCTATTGATATGCCCATCTCTCTAATACTAACATCACAATTGTTCATCAGATAACTTTCAGAAAAAACCTCTTTCCTTTCTGAAGGACATCATTCTTCTCAATGATCTTCTTCGGATCAACCATGACTGCTTCATTGACTTTTACTCCTCCCTGCTCTACCAGACGTCGCGCCTCGGACTTGCTAGGAGAAAAACCCGATTCGACCATGACGGTTATAATATCGTAATTGCTCGGTTTGATCTCCGGCATAACCTCCGGAGTTTCTTTTTTGCTAAATGTATTTATGAAATATTCCTTGGCTTTTTCCGCTTCCTCCAGTGAATGGTAGAACTGGACGATCTCAAAAGCCAGTTTCATCTTGTAATCCTTGGGATTGTTTCCGTCAGCCAATTCTTTTTCATACTTCGCAATCTCGGACATGCTGACTCTAGTCGTCAAAATGAAGTATTTTATAATAAACTCGTCCTTGAGCGACATAACCTTACCGAACATATCGTCTGGCGAATCGAAAAGATTTATCGAATTACCCCAACTCGAGCTCATCTTCCTACCATCCAAACCTTCGATGAGTGGATTGGTGATGATGTCCTGCGGTTCCTGTTTGTAACTGCGTTGCAGTTCACGGCCGGCCAAGAGATTGAAACGCTGATCCGTACCGCCGATCTCAACATCGGCTTTGATAGCAACCGAATCATATCCTTGCATGAGTGGATATAGGAGCTCACGCAAAGATATTCTTTTACCTCCCTCCAATCTTTTATTGATATTTTCTCTGGAAATAAATTCATTGAGTGAGAAAGCATCGGCCTGTCTGCCGATCTCACCATAACCTAGTTTTGCCAGCCATTCGCTATTGTAGTGAACTTCGCATTTATCAATATCGATAATCTTCTTGACCTGTTCGATATAACTCTTGAGATTTTCCTTTACGATATCTTCGGATAACATCGGTCTTTCACTGTCTTTGTCAGAAGTATCGCCGATCACACCGGTAAAGTCGCCTATGATGAAAACGATCTTGTGTCCCAATTCTTGAAAATCTCGAAGCTTCAATAGTGGTACAGCACGACCAATATGAACATTTGGACTAGTCGGATCTATGCCGAGCTTCACGCGCAGACATTTTCCGCTTTTCAATTGTTTTTCTAGATGATCTTTTTCGATCACTTCTTCGACTCCACGAGTCAATAGCTCGTCAATTTTATTTTGCTCGGTATTAATGTTCATAAATGTTGTAAATCAGTTGATTATTTATACCTATGCTATCATTTTTATGAACATAATCAACACAAGGACACGCGCAAAGAAACATTAACTTTTCTTATTCTGAGATTCCTTGATTTTTGAAGCGAGCTCTTCCAGTTTTTGAGGATCGGCTTTCGGTCCACTAGCCGAAGATATCCAACCCTCATATTTTGGAAACCAGTGTTCCTTGCCTGAGAGAAACTGCCTCCATCCTCCATTTTTGAGGTCTTGAGTATCGTGCATCGGTACGAGCTTCACATGCGCATGATCGATGCCGGTACCCTCCATGACGAGACCGACTCGTCCGACATCTTCATAATAATCCTCGAGAATCTTGGCTACTCTCTTGCTGGCTATGATGAATCTTTGCAGGGCATCATCAGGCATCTTCAATACATCGCTTCCAAAATGTTCTTTCGGAATCACGCAGGAGAATCCATCTGTATTGGGATCGATGGATAGAAAAGCCATGAACTCCGCATCTTCCCAAAAAGAAGTGGTCTCCATTCTCCCAGATCCGATTTCACAGAATATGCACTTATTATCGGCGGTTTTAGCTGGATAGGTTGGCATGTTTTATAGTATACCGCCGACTCCACATTTATCGATTATGCTGTTACCGGAGTACCTGAAGTTATTTGGATTGGCATTCCCTCTTTCACTGACTCTTGAAGTTTCGATATGCTCTGTTGTGCGGAAAAATTAAGAATTTCAATGCCTAAAATGTTCCCTTTTTCATTCAGATCAACAACAACACCATTTTTCATTTCTACAGTTTTTGCCACTTTGCCTTCGCCGACATTTAGATACGCTGCGTCTGCTATTGTATCGTAATTGAATTTCATGAATGTAGTTTATCAATATTGCGTTCAGTCATACGACCCTGAAAATGCACTGTGAGCTTGAGACGTATCATTGTACATACTTTAGAAAAGACATCAAACGCTAGTAATAAAGCCCTTTACTTACATGAGTATATTACCATACTAATAAGGAAACACCTAGACGTATTATTCTTCCTAAAAATAACATATCTCCTTTTATATAAAACCCAATTTAGTAAACAACTCAATAGATGGCGGGCTAAGTTTAAGTGTTTTCAACTCTGACAGATCGACCCATTTATATTCATTGAATTCATGTAGCTCTAGAGTCACCGATACTTGCGCGACGGGTTTGTCTAAAATTACTTTGTAAGTAAAGAATCTCATCTTAGCCAGTACTCGCTCTCCGGTTTCACGAAGTGTTTTCTCCGATTCACCTGTCATGATGCCGCCCACCAATTCAGCTGGAAATTTGGCTATATCGATACCCACCTCCTCTTTTACCTCTCGAATAAGAGTCTGTAATTGTGTCTCTCCCTGTTCCACTCCACCACCAGGTATCTTCCAACAATCGCCATACACTACACCGGAGACAGGATTGTTGTTTCTTGCCATGAGTAATTTACCGTCGCTTGAGTAAACGTGTGCCGATACGATCTCTCTGTTGATGGTTCTCATAAAATTATCTGGATAAGATTGCTGTATTGATCAATGGAATATATTCAAAATAATTGTAAATCTAATAGTCATTATAAACAAGGCTCTGTTCAAGCTCGGTGAACATTGTTCTCACACAACACACAATGTGATTTGAACCCCGAACAAATTGCCCGTATTAGAGTAGTTCCATCTGCTCTAATACGGTTGCAATTTGGAGTGGGTGACCTTGTGTGTTGTGTGAGAACGATGTTTGCCGAGCTCTCTATTCATATTTGATCATAATAAAAACGCGACCCTTTAGGATACGCGTTCACGATCAAGTATTATCACAAATAGGTAACGAGTTTGAATCTACCAATGCCTTGAAATTTATTTGGAACTCCGATTGCATGAGGTGCGGTTGGTGGAATAGTTGTATCTGCAATCAGTGCGTAGAGGCGATCATGAAAGGTTACACGTAACCCTGCTTCGATCGTCTCATTCAACATCCCAATGATCGGAAGATCACGAAATGTCTTGTCATATGGATCGTATCCATTATCTCTCTTGGGCACCAGATGCGCATATTTGTTTACGCTGGTCCGATGTCCATATTTTGACTTCCTGAGAGATATCCGTCTCACATGCGGACCATAAAAACTCGGGACTTTCCTACCCATAAATATGCCTTTCTCTTTAGTTGTTCCACAAATATTCTGCGGATCAATTCCAAAATCAACATATCACTTGTAAAGATTTATGTCAGACCAGCATGTGGCAATTGACTTCCAATATTTTTTCTTGCAATAAGACGATTTATGCGTAATATTCAATCCGGAAAAGCACTTTGTATGCTTTTGTCTTTTGAAAACCACAAACAATGGAAACAATAGGAGAAACCTATGATCTATAGCATATATCGTCGGATCAGCAGTGGCCTGGAACTTGGTTTCTACGTTGAAACCACAGGCCAACTGTCGACTCAGGATATTAGTCAACTTCAATGGCTCATCGCAGAAACTTTCGAACCGAATAAAACCGGATTTGAACCACATTTCCGAACAAGAGAAATTGTCGAGATCGGGCCTCGGCTTTCGATCGAGACTCCGTTCTCTTCGAATGCTGTCTCGATATGTCACTCAATGGATTTACGGCAAATCACGCGTATCGAACGTACCCATCGTTATTTGATGGGCGACGGACAATCAAGTGATACAATCCTCAAGGCTCACCTTGATCGCATGACCGAGCAACGTTTGCGAGAAGGAATCAAATCCTTTAACACTGGGGAGACACCAGAAGAAGTCAGAACCATTGACCTCATGGGTCGTGGAAGAATAGCTCTCGAGGAAATGAACTCTACTCTAGGCCTTGGCATGGATGCTAAGGACATCGAATATTATTATCACCTTTTTGCGGAGATCCTCAAAAGGAACCCGACTGATGTCGAGCTCTTTCAGCTCGGCAACGCCAACAGCGAGCATAGCCGTCACTGGTACTTCAAAGGTCAGATCGTCATCGACGGCGTGCCGATGAAACGCACACTAATGGAGATCGTCCAGCATCCGCTTATTTGCCTCGAGGAGATGGACCGAGTCGGCCTCATCGCCTTCAGGGACAATGCCGGCGCTGTCCAGGGATACAGAACTAGTCTGATCCTGCCACTTGCGCCAGGCGAACCTTCTGAAATGAGAATTTGCGACAGAGTGGTTCACATCACCGCGACCGCAGAGACTCATAATCATCCGACATTCGTCGCCCCGTTCCCCGGTGCCCAAACAGGCTCCGGAGGTCGGATCCGCGACAACACGGCGGTCGGCCGTGGTGGTTGGACCGGTATCGGCGTCGCGGGCTACTTCGTCGGCAATCTCTTCATTCAGGGTTATGAAATACCGGAAGAGGTAGTCGGCCGTGATAAGCCTTCCAAGTATGCTTCGCCGCTTTCGATCCTCATCGAGGGTAGCAACGGCGTATCGAGTTATGGCAATCAATTCGGCGAACCACTCACACTGGGATTCTGTCGAACCTTCGGTCAGATCGTCGATGGTGAATGGCGCGAGCCACGCAAGCCTATTCTCTACAGCGGTGGTATTGGTCATTTGTTTGACCAGCATCTCGCAAAAGAGACGCCGGAAGTCGGCATGAAGATCGTCCGCATCGGCGGACCTGCCTACCCTATCGGTGTCGGTGGCGGAAGCGCCTCCAGCATGATGCAGGGTCAAAATACCGATACGCTCGATTTCAATTCCGTCCAACGTGGCAACGCAGAGATGGAAAATCGAGCGAATCGCGTTATCCGAGCCTGCATCGAAATGGGAGATAAGAATCCCATCTCGAGCATTCACGACCAGGGAGCCGGCGGTCCGAGCAATGTTCTTACGGAACTACTGGAGCCGCTCGGCGGAACTATCAATATCCGGAAGATCGTGCTTGGCGACAAGACCATGTCGGTCCTCAAGATCTGGAGTGCTGAATTCCAAGAAGGATACGGCCTCCTGATCAGACCTGAACAGATCGGACTCTTTCAGTCGATCTGCAAGCGGGAACGAGTGAACTGCGAAGTTCTCGGAGAAATAACCGGCAATCATAAGGTTGTCGTTGAAGATTCCACAAACGGACACACACCTGTTGACCTCAATCTGGAGCAGGTTCTCACGAACATGCCTCAGAAGACTTTCGAATCAGCACGGAAGACCAAGGAGCTCAAACCCTTGGATCTGCCAGAGATAACCGTAGGAGAAGCTATCGAAAAAGTCTTCAAGCTTCCCTCGGTCGGTTCGAAAGGTTACCTGGTTCATAAGGTGGACCGGAGCGTCACGGGACTGGTAGCACAGCAGCAATGCTGTGGTATAGCCCAGATCCCGATCGCCGACAACAGTGTTAACGCGCAAAGCCACTTCGGTCTGACCGGGGCGGTAAGTGCGGTCGGCGAACAGCCGATAAAAATGCTCATCGACGAAAAGGCTGGTGCTCGTCTGGCTGTAGCAGAAATGCTCACCAACATGGCCAGTGTCAAAGTCAGTGGCATTAACGACATTCGCTGTCGTGCCAACTGGATGTATCCAGCCAAACTGCCACATGAAGGAGTTCTCCTCTACGATGCTGCGGTTGCCATGTCCGACCTAATGGTCGAACTTGGTATCGCAGTTGACGGAGGCAAAGATAGCCTTTCTATGGCGGCAACGGTTCAGGGAGAACTCGTTAAGGCTCCAGGAAGTCTCGTCATACTCGGTTACGCACCCGTACCCGATATCACTAAGAAAGTTACACCCGACATCAAGATGCCAGGTGAGAGCATGCTTGGATTGATTGACCTAAGCGGAAGACTCGACACTCAAGGTGTCTTGCACCACAAATGTCGTTTGGGTGGTTCAGCTCTTGCTCAAGCCTTCAATCAGCTTGGCGACGAAACACCCGATGTTGATGATCCGAAACTCCTCAAGAATGCATTCCTTGCGATCCAACAAATGATCGGTGAAGATCTCATCCTAGCTATGCACGACCGAAGTGACGGTGGCCTCATAACCGCAGTTGCCGAGATGTGCATGGCAAGCTATTGCGGATTCAGATTGGCTCTTGGAAAGGACATAGACCTACTTGCAGAGCTTTTCAACGAAGAACTCGGTCTTATCTTGGAATTCGAAAGAGAGGCTCTATGTAGGATTGGGGAAATATGTTCATTCTACGGAATTGAGATATGCGAAATCGGTATCACGCTTCCAGGTACTACATGTGCGATTCACGGAGGAGGTAAGACATTCTTAACCTCAACCGAACAATTACGCACGTGGTGGGAATCCACAAGCTATGAGATCGAAAAACTTCAGATGAATCCCCAATGTGCCAAGGTTGAATACTTTGGCCACAACCACACCGATCGAAACGATCTGGGACATCTCGGTTACAGGCTTTCATTCGAACCCAAAAACACTACCCCAGACATCCTAAATGCGGCCGACAAGCCACGAGTGGCAGTCATCCGTGAAGAAGGTACGAATGGAGATCGTGAGATGCAGGCTGCTTGTTTGGCCGGCGGTCTTGCTCCATGGGATGTTGCGATGAGTGATCTCCTCGAAGACAGGATCAACTTGGATCAATTCCAAGGCATCATATTCGCCGGAGGTTTCTCCTATATGGATGTATTCGACAGTGCCAAAGGCTGGGCAGGAGCGATCTTGTTCAACCCAAAGCTTCGAGAGATGTTCGACCGTTTCTACGCTCGTCGAGATACGTTCTCGCTCGGCGTCTGCAATGGCTGTCAACTCATGGCACTACTCGGATGGATTCCATGGAGAATGATTGAAAGTGAAAAGCAGCCACGATTCATTCACAACATCTCGAAGAGATTCGAATCTCGATGGGTTCAGGTGGAAATTCTGCCCAGCCCGTCGGTGCTTCTCTCCGGAATGGAAGGTTCGAGACTTGGCGTATGGGTTGCTCATGGTGAAGGTCGGCTATTCTATCCAGATCAGTCGATTCTAGATAAGGTCATCAAGGCCAAACTATCCCCTCTCGCTTATCTGGATCTACATGGGAATCGTACGGAAGAATACCCGTACAACCCCAACGGTTCGCCGGGTGGAATGACAGCACTCTGTTCCCTTGATGGTCGCCATCTAGCGATGATGCCTCATCCCGAGCGTTGTTTCCGTTTGTGGCAGTGGCCATGGATGCCAGCCTCTTGGCAAAGACTTGGGGCTTCACCATGGCTTCATATGTTTCAGAACGCCAGAACATGGTGCATGGAACAAGAAGTCTAAATTGAGATTACACTCAAGCAACAACCCCTCGCGTAGCGATACGTGAGGGGTGTTTTTGTAAAAATATATTCACTGAACCTCAACCATTATTCATTCTTTGGTCGCAGGAAATTCAAGAAATACAAAAACAAAAGAAAATTCAGATAGTTCCAAGGACTTGTCGAAGCACCCATAAAGCCCAAAAATCCGAGAAAACCTAAGAATCCCAAATTTCTTCTCCAGTCTTTTTTATGTTCCATAGATTTTAGTTTTACGATTGATAATATCTATAAAGATAGATGAATTTTAACACTAGATACTGCCTAACAATACTCATCATTTTGAGTAAAGTTTCGCATACATCTGAATATCATAACCTCTTTTTTCCTCGTCTCCCCTATCCAACCCCAAAGACTTTATCTTTTCATACAGATCATCGGTCACAGCAATAACATCCGCGTCATCATCAGACAGTCTTTCTATCTCAAAAAAGTAACCTAGGCTTTTAACATCATCAAAACAGATCTCATCTTGACCGAACATTCCTTTGCGTCGAGTCTTTGCCACTTCGACAACCGGCTTGTATCCCATTATGAGTAATGATGCGTGGAGAGCATCTGGATCTTTTATTTCAGTCTCGTATTCAGTTTTATCCAGTCGATGTGAGAGTTGTTGTTTCAGGGCAAATCTTGCCACCTTACCCTCTCTTCGAATACGTATGACGATGGAACCGGGAGTGATACTTTTCATAATCGAAAGATCTCCTCCGTAAGAATATATAACGTCACGTTGTTCAATAGGTTTAGAAAGTTTCTCTTCAAATTTCTTAACCAATGTTTCGAAGGTCTTCCTATCCTTAATCTTGATTTTTATTTCGATTTCTCTCATAAAGTTTTAGGGGGTTGTAGACAAAACTTCGAAACCTCTCTTTTCGAGTTCATCTCTCAGCCACGGTCTCCAATCATCATTGGGACCTCCGGACCACCTGTGTACAAAAACTACTCTTTTCATATTCTGATTATATCAAAGTTTACTTATTTCATTTCATTGACATAACAATATTAAAGAGTAAATTGACGTTAGAAAATCCGTCCCGTCACAGTACGGGGCATAACCAAAGAAAGTAGTACATATGAAAAATCAGGTAGAGACGGCTGTTTCTAGTGACACGCAAAATACATCAATCATCCACACTCACATGACTCGAGAAATCCGCCCGATTTGCGATTGGTCGGAGTGGATCGAACTATGGCAAAGAGCAAAACGCTTCGAAGAGATGCTTGGACTTCTGCATGTGGGGCTAGATGTTCCAATTAATGGTTATTACCCTGACGGTAGAAGTTATAATGGAGTGGATAGGGTTATCTTCTACCTCAAGATTGCGGATGGTTGGAGAAATAGTTGGCTACTTCGACTGGCCGACGAAAATCAAGAAAACTATGTATTAGGTCAGGACGAGTTTGGTAATAAAATCAGAAAAACTCCGAGTGAAATGCGCCAACTGCTCGCCCGTAAGGCTTTCGACATTCTGTGTCTGAATTTCTTCAAACCAGAACTTTACGATAAGAAGATGGGAGACCACAATCAGACTCTAAACTATGTTATCACAGAGGAACCTCTATTCCCCGCAATCCGAAACTTCTTCCGTACCGAGAAAGCTACGCTCAGCGAGGGTATGGATGTTCGCAATCTTCCAATCGGTGATAAGATCTCTCATAACGAGGAGCGGGTAATAAAATTCCTTCTCGCTTTAGCAGATTTCATCTTTGACTGGAAAAAAGAGGACTATCTTGAGACATATTGCACTGCTGAAGCACAGGAAAAGGCCATAGAAAGAAACGAAAAGAAAAAAACGGCCATCGACACAGCCAAGCCGTGGATGATTGAGATCCTATCACAACTCGATCATTTAGAAATCTTGGAAAAGAGATTGCTACATCTCGATCAGCCAAGTATAGCTGAACTCAGAGAGATAGCATTACGCAGTCGATTCAATGATTGTGTGGATCCCGTCAATAAAGATAGGTGTGCGAGGACCATTGACGAAGCCTGCTACCTCAGATCACCGGCCGCGTGGCTTCTCACGAAGCGTGATCTCATATTACGAGAGCATCGACGGTTGACCAATATCAAAGATGCCGAAGATAAACAGAAAAAGGCACAAGAGAAATTGCGTCAACTTACTTCCAAGTGATCTATATTGGAAGTTATCCAATAACACCCCCTCACCATCTCTTTGGTGAGGGGAATTTATTTATGAGGAAATCTAATCCTCATTAAGACTTTCTACACAAAATAGGTATCGTCTTTGAAAATCTCCTGTAAAAAGGCTTGCCAGGAATTACCCTGACAAGCCAAGATGGTCTCAATGAATCGCAGCTGTGGGATTATTTAACACAGCGAAACCTTTACTATCCAAGAGAGATGCGACTTCTCTCAATTCATCGTCATTCAGCTTGGATGCGCTCGATAACTCTGACCTACGATCAACAAACACACGAGGTGCATATTCACCGGTAAACGTAAATGCCACAAGGACTCTTTCCCGAAGAAAACCGGCACGATTTTCTGTGAGGTGATCGATCACGATTCCGTTTTCGATATCATAATAATGCCAGTCACCCTTTTTCGAGAACTCACTTTCAGGTCCCATATCTGGAATGTATGGTAACAAGGATGCGAGTATATCAACCCCGAAGAAAAGAGACATTTCTTCCTGATTCGCAATTTCGGGATGATCACTCATAGGAATAAGTCTCGCACATCCAGAATCGCCTCCAATTCCTCGGAAACCAAGGATTTTAGCAGTGCAGTAATTGATACCAGGCTTTAAGTTAAAGCCTAAATCTTTGTCGCTCATTATCAATCCTTTCTTTTTAAACTCTGTACAAGAATCTACTCTAAAGAAATTATTTTGCAAGCGAATAATATTAAAATCAACAGAGATGGCTCTGTGAATATTCCATATCAAGAATATACTAATTTATAATCAACATCTAACCCTTCCGTTCTTTCAACTGTCTTTTCGCGGTCTTTATGAATTTGCCGAATTGACGATCTTTTTCTTTCTTCTCTAGTTCGGTCGATTCATAATGCATAGCTTCCTTTTTCAAATTAATATAATTCGAATATTTTTCCGCATCAAGTTTACCAGAATTCAATGCCGTCAAAACTTCACAGCCAGGCTCATGAATATGAGTGCAATCGATAAATTTACATCCTTCCGCCAAAAAAGTTATCTCGTCAAAGACATCGTCTATGCCATTATCGATTTTAGTGATCCCAACTTCTCTCATGCCCGGATTATCGATAACAATTCCACCATTATCCAAAAAATACATCTCTCTGCCGGTCGTGGTGTGCTTGCCTCTACCAGTCCCAATGCCGATGTTTCTGGTTTTGATCGCGTCTTTTCCGAGCAATTTGTTTATCAAAGAAGATTTCCCTACTCCAGAGGAACCGAGAAAACAGTAAGTCTTTCCTTTTTCGATATTATTTTTCAATTTTTGCAGGCCACCATCCACCACGGTGTTAGCTTCAATAACTTCGATATCCCTAAATCTGTTTTTAATTTCCATCAACTTTGAATCAAGCTCTTCTTTCGAGATCAGATCTGTTTTATTCAAAACAATGACAGGTTTTACGCCTCCGTCGTTAGCTATGACAAAATATCTTTCAAAACGATTTAAGTTAAAATCCCTATCGATGGATTCAACGATAAATGCTACATCAACATTTGCCGCGATGATCTGCGTCTCTTTGTTTTCTCTAGATCTACTCTTATCACCATGACTCCTTTTTATCAAAGTCTTTCTAGGTAATATGCTCTGAATCGTGGCATGTTCTCCGTCCAAGTCGGTTATCGCCACCCAATCTCCCACCGCGGGATAGTCTTCCCTCGATGAGGCCTCAAACATTTGTTTGCCAGTTATCTTTGCCAGATATTCACCATTTTCAGTTTTGACTTCATACAATCCTCTGTGTTCGGCGATAACTCGCGCAATCAAAAGACTGGACGACGGCAAAACTGTTTTTACTTTATTATCCATAACGTAACTAATTGTACAATAAAATTATCAATTGAAAATAGGCTGGGCGGGTGGTGTTGAACGGAGTTTGAACTCAAGATAAGAAAAAACTGCACAGAATTTCTTCCGTGCAGTTATGAATCATCTCAGGTACCAGAGTCCAATTCGATACAATCGTTCAAGAGAATACACTCGACGAATGTCTTCATCCCGGCACCAGGCATCCAAATCAGCTTAAGGAGTTCCGCCACGAGCTTGAAGTCTGCCTTCTTGTCGGAGAAAACCCTGAAGAAGGGTGCGTTTCGGTGGTTGTGATCGTACGCACGATCATCCACAATCGTTACGGCACAATCCACAAATTCCTCCTTTGGTAGATTGCTCAGCAACTTGCTCCAGACTGCCACGCCGATATCTTTGGCATGCTCTGGCAGGAAACCGTGTAATTCAATGTTCATTGATCAGTCCTTTCTATTCGTGCTGTTGCACATTTGAGTTTCCGAAGTTAGCCAAACGAAACTCTTCGATTGTCATCGGTTTCGCCCAGTTACTAACAACGAGATCCATTGTTTGGAGTCGAGACTCCTCGCCACCATCGTAGGTATCCGTGGCATCGAGCAGAATTCGGACATCGTAGCCCTTGAATCTGATAGCTTGCGCCGTGCAAAGTACACAGCAATCAAGTGTCAGCCCAAAGAGTACGACCGTGTCATCCACACTCGCGAATGATTCGAGCCAATCGTAGAAGCGTTTCGGGTCCGCGAACGGCAGGCCCGGCTTTGCATCAGCAACGCCGATGTCCTCACGGGTAAAGAATGGCGAATTCATGCATTTTACCCACCGATGTCCCACGAGCACTTCTGGAATCTCCGAAGAGTAACCCCAGGTTCCCGGATTACACGAGTCATCCAAATCCCCCGGCCGAGGTTGGCGGTAGTCGGAGATAATCTCCCCGATTTTCACCTCTGCGTGCAGAAGAATGGGAATAATGTGCAATTTGATCGCTTCAAGGCATGTCCGGCTCAGCTTGAAGTGCTTACCTTCCGGCCGAGTGAAGTCGTACTGCAGGTCAACTGCTATGCACTTTGTCATAATAATCCTTTTCATCAAACGGTTCACGGAATTGCGGGTTCTTGGTCGTAAGACCGAACTTGGCAGCCTCGGGAATTATCTTCTCGAGAATTCTCTTTTTAACATCATCAGCCAAGGCTCGAGTGGGATTATGATTATCCATGCTTTCCTCGATTTGGCATTCCACATGATGGTACAAAACGCCCTTTGTGCCAGAGTGAACGATGCCAGTTACCGCAACGAAGTGCCACGGATCACTGATTGAAATTGGAATGATGATTAACTCACCTTTCCTTGGCAAAGCATTGCTCGAGAACATTCCAGTAAAATGGATATGGCAGTATTCGTACATATCCCTTCGATGGAACCGTAAGTGGTAATCCACCATGAGTTTGTATTTCATAACACAGATGCCTCATTCTCTGCCAATCTCTGAGATCAGCAAGCGTGCATGTGTAGACATGCGTTTTTCACGCTTCCTTTATGGAAAAGAACTTAGCTAAATGCACCTTAGCATAAAACCTTTACAAAGTAAAGATTGTATGGTAACAATAATAGGTAGTGTTCTTTAACATAAGCTCGTCACCAGAGCTTCACAAGTATCTTACTAAGCGTGAACTAGTCCGTGGGACTGTGGGCAATCCACATGAAAACAAAACGAATAAAATCATTCTTCGGCTTCGATCCTGAAGTCCAAAAAGCGGAAAGACAAGCATTGGTTCAAAGAGCCAATATCAAACATAGCCGTGGCGAAATAAACTTCGAAGAGTTGTTGCTACGCATTCATCAGTTCATCTTCATGAACTTCCAGTGGGACAATAGTCCCCTCAGGCACTTGCGAATACGATTCCCTGATTTTATCTGGGAATACTGCAATTTGAATGCTGAGCCCGTTCCCGATACCACGGTTGGAATAGCGGTCAGAGCATTCTACGGTGCTGATTACACCTGGACAGTGCTCGATGACAACTTTCTCTTCAAGGCATGGAAAAAGAAACGTACGGGAGAGAAGCTCATCGTAGTCGGGTGGAACTGGCCGTGGTGGCTCGAGGCTATTGACTCGATCTCTCGGATATCTTTGAGAGAAAAACGTGGGATCGAGGGAGTATACATAACAAATAAAGATTTCACCTTGATCTACAAACGGCTCGGACCACAGGTGACGATCGATGAGCGGTTAAAATACGTACCATGCGTGATTAGGCTCGTAGAGGATCATCCTATCAGTAAATGCCAGAATGTTATCGGACCATTTCCACATGAAGAGGCAGAAAAGTGGCTCGCAAATAAAGGGTTCTTACCATTCTGCCCTGGTCTTTGGGTTCAGCCTAAAGGGAAAAATTACACAATGAAATATTGGGGAAATTTTATTCCACTCTCCAGCACCAAAGCCTGGATTGAGATCATACAGAACCCTGACGAGATTGAGCTTCAGGTCACGGATAAACAATCACCATAAAAATGATAGTATGAAAATATTAGCACTCCTACTAGCGGTAACTGGAGTTATCTTGGGTATCGTCAGTATCTTGACCGGAAACATCATACCCTACATACCAATAGGGATGATCTGTCTCGGTGTTGGCTTTATCTTCAATGAGATGGCCGGCGTCCAGATCTAAAAAGATTCACAAGTATAGCATTCATCACACTCACTCCATAATTACGGTTCTGGAGTGATTTTCATTAAATTATTCGTTCAAAAATATAAGAAATTAATAACCATCCGGCGGTAAAACCTTTTTACCAAGCATATTCAAATTCAAATCTGAAATCTCCTTATCAACTTTTCGAGCGTAATCTTCAAGTCGTTTTCTATTATCATCAGTCTTGTCCGAAAGTATGTATTCCAATGTCTTATCAAAATCATTTTTGAATTTTTGATTTATATCCTTCCAAGCAATCCCCTTAAGAAGTTCAGCCAGATCCGGATCATAAGATAATGATCCGATTTTCATCAAAAATGCTATAGCTGGATACCCTAGATAACCTTTCCAATATGATCCGTTATCATTAGTCATGATAGATCCATTGTTAGGATCGTATAACACATCATAATATTTATTACGACTGGATGAATATATCTTGGCCGTATTACCATCTACTTCGACACGTCCATCAGCAACCGAACCAAGTGCTTCATATATCTTTATAATCGGCGGATGTTTCCATTTCATATTAAAAAATAATAGCACGTGGTACAGTTCCATGTCTAAGGACTCAAAGACAGAAATAATGAATCGCATGAGGCCAAGAAGATAGAATGCGCTTCCGGAACCTGTCGAGCCGTGCGTATTTGATAATAATTAGCCAGATATGACTCACTTTAAACATCATTTAATTAGATTAATATTCTGGATAAAGACCGGTAGCCAAAAAGATGGTTATCCACCCATTTTGCATCGTCAGTTGATCAGGATCCGAGGACCTGCTATGCTTATGTTACCTGCCCGTGGATACGGGTTATCGATTCGCAAAACCTGGCCGTTAAGCCAGGTTTTTGCTTTTCACCATCTCGGCGATGTACTTCTTTATGCTTTGAGCATTTACCACCCTATCAGCCGCATTCCTCAGTGAAGACGTTATATAACCACCCTTGAATAGGACGACCTTTTTACCCTTCTTTTTGAGATAATTTATGAGGCTTACGAAATCCGCATCACCGGAGAACAATATGAGTGTGTCGTACTAATATATTCCTTTCTGAAAGTGGCTAAATCCATGTCACAAGAATACCATAGAGAAGTCCACAGATAACAGTATCATAACCTTTCCACCTTTTCTTGTGACTAAATTTCTCAACTTACAAAAAACTCGCCGACTGTTTCCAATCGGCTGAGTGTGATTAAGTGTTGCTTTTATTCCTGCAACACTCCAGCAATTTCATGATAGTTATTCTGATGAAGGATGAGCAAGTCGTGGTCCCGTCTAGCTTTTACCGTTATTGGTTTGGGAGTGAACTGTTGCCACTTCTTTCCATCGTCGGACGGTTTGAGAAAGATGAATCCAAGCATCTGGGAAATCGCGTTGACCGGATTTGAATCCCAAGGCGTTTCCATTGAAGGTGTGACCAAAGCTGCTCCAACCTCCCCTTTCCATAGCCGTGCCAGCCAGGTGCCGATACTTCCACCATCAACGGTCTGATTTTTGAAGGCGGTAGCGATAAGCTCCCGCGACAAAGGTGAGTAAGCTTGCTCCGGATCGCGAAGCATCACATATTGTTTCTTCAAGGGTTGCTTCTCAACGATTAGGGTTTCGTTCGCATTGAATTCGGATATTCGATGCACTTTTTGAGATCCCGGCCGGAAGCCGTAAATCTCTTGAGTGTTCACATCTCCTACATATGCGCCCCAGAAATGCCCCTCCTGTGAGAGTGATATCATGGTGCCGACCCCGTGTGATTGGCGTCTAACGAAGGCCTTTGTACCGTCCAACGGATCGACTGTAAAGAATAGGATCGATCCGTTTGTGCAAGGCACGACAAGAGAGTCTTCTTCTGCGATTACTCCCCAAGTGGGAAAGCATTCGCGTATTGAACGCAGATATACTCTTTGTGCAGCCTTGTCGGCTGACGTAAGCACATCATCCATTTTACCGCTGTATCCCTCTTTGGAATGTACCTCGAAGGATTGTTTTTGGTTCCTGATTTCGACGATGGCTCGTCGAACCAGCTCCTTCATGATTATTCCGACTGCATGGCCATTAATATGACCGAATATCGTATCATCATCTCTCATGCGTTATGTCCTTTTGTTTATTTTTCTTCTACTTACTATCATAACATACTATAGCAAACTTGTACATGGTTATTTGAACAAAAAACTCGCACCGGGATTAAATCCTAGTGCGAGATGAATCAATTAACAACTTCGAGAGTTAGTGCTATTGGCGTCCATTTCCCTCTGGCAGTGCCATACGAGCAGTGAGCCCACCAGCAACACCGGAGAGGAGTCCTTCCATACCAGAACCCTTGAGGAGGTTTCCGAGAATCTCGGCAACACTCTTGCCACCAAGGAGAGCCATCGGCGCCATTGCTTCGGCCATCTTCTGAACCGTAGCTTTGTCTCCAAAGGCCTGGAGAGCAGCGATCAGTTCTGGGGTCACGGACTTGGTCCGCTCTGCCAGTTCTTTGCTTTCTGCCGAGAGCTTTTCGAGTTCGAGGGCAATCTCTGCTCTCTTGTTCACAAGCTCCTGTTCTGCGGACAACTTCTTGCGGCACAAGCTTGCAGAATGGACAGTATCGACCGTCTTCTCTTGTTCCTGTCTAACTTTCAGTTCTTCGGACGCTTGGAGCGTCTGCGATCGCATCCTGGCCATGACAACTTCGAGATCTGCCATGATTTTCTTCTGCTCGAGCCCTGATCTCTTCAAGGCCGTTTCTGTTGTCACTTCATCGGTTTCCCGATTGATGGCCTCGCGTTCTTTTGTAATCTCGAGCTCGCGACGGTTCTGAGCAATTTGCAGAGTGTCGCGCACAGCTTCGTGTTGTGCCTCGACCAAGAGTGAAGCGATTTGACTATTCCCGATTTCGAGTCCGAGGACCTCGACATCGAACACCACCATGCCGTTCTCACTGAATGACAACCCGCGGCGTTTCTTTTTCTCACCGTCAGCTCCCTCAGGTTGTCCGAGGATCGTATCGCGGATCATGTCGATGTACCTGGCGTTAAACTCCTGAATGCCGACCTTCTTGACCATGTTGCGAATCATTGATCTGGCATGGTCGCAAAGGAGCTTCACATAGTTCTCGACATCGAACCATTTCTCTTTGTCGCCGGTGAAGTTAACCCTGTAGGACACTTTCACTTTGGCTTGGACCGAGTCGACTGTTTCGACCGAAATGATATCCGAAACTAGGTTGTTGAGGACTCGCAGATAGGCAGTTTCCTTCAGGACATCCGTGTTTTTCGGCTTCCCTGTCGAAAGCGCCATGTAGGCGAGGGACTGGTCGAATTCAAGAAGAATCGTTTGCGGACCTTCCACAACCTTGCGCTCTCCGCTCCTATCAACTACCAGAACGGCGTAGCCGGTCCAGACGTCAACGGAGACAGCACCTTCGTACTTGGTGTTCAGCGTAACTGTGCGAGGAGGAGTGTAGGCCGTTTTGCGACCCATCTCTTCTCCCACCAACCGCGCCGGAGCCGAAGCTGCGTACCTGCATTCCGTAACAGAGCTTGATGATACCAGTGCTTCGTCCATCTCCATGGGCTCGGCAAGGTAGTCGGCAGTCCCCTTCTTTACTGCATGGGCCGCCAGGTCTCTGTTGACTCGCATAGCTTCGACATTGTCGGGATACCACAGTTTTACCTGTTTTTCTGACAAAATGCGCCGGACAATGACCTCGGTGCGAGGATCGGGCAGAAGCATCTTGGGACCAGCGACTAGAGCGACATTTCCGTCGAACCGGTTGAGAACATAGCGTCCTTCACCTTTCGGCACAGCGGTAGCGTAGTGGATCTGACGTCCATCATAACCGATGATGGCGTGTTCGGCGCGCGGGAAGTAGATGGGTTGGTCTTCTCCGTTGATGAAGAGTTCCTCCCCGACTCTGTATTCCCTGTCGCCTTCCTTGTAAGGAGCTGTGACCTTGATATGAAGGCCGCTGATCTTTGTCAGTTCGATAGCCCTGAATTTACGGTGCTTGACACCGCCCTCTTCGGCTTCCTTGAATGTTTCGCTCGGTTTCGGAAAAACCACCTTTGGTCCTTTCTCGAAACGTTTGTCACCGCTCTGGTCCACTAGGACACAGTATTCGAGTTGCTCTAGTGTCACCGCTTCGCGGACATATTGTTCACGCTCATCGGCGACGACTTCGAGACCCGTCGGCGGAATGTAGAACGAGACCTCGGTGCCCTTGATGATGAGAAGCTGTCCGACGGACAAATTCTCCGGGCGAGGAACCGATTTTTTGGCCTGAGCCGTGGCACCAGCAGCACCTTCCGGTTTTGACGGATCGGAGCCGGTGGTTGTCTGCGGCTTTACGATGGCCTTGTCCCAGTTCTTGATCGCCTCATCTTCATTGAGGACGCGGACGATCACGTACTGGTTCATCTGTAATTGATGTCCTTTGATCACCTTGACTGTTTGGAACGGCCACAAGGAGAATGAGAGTGGACCAGGTAGATTAACTTGACGACC
This sequence comes from Minisyncoccota bacterium, assembly GCA_041663145.1. Classification (GTDB taxonomy): domain Bacteria; phylum Patescibacteriota; class Minisyncoccia; order Phycocordibacterales; family PALSA-1337; genus C7867-002. The sequence goes on along the minus strand of JBAZRG010000002.1, from coordinate 148,402 downwards.
GATATTGAGAACGGCTACCTTATTGGCTTTCTCTGCCTCAGGATGCAAACCGTTCTCAGCTGGGTTGGTAAGCACAGCATATTCACCCTCAGTCACATCGGTGTATTGTTGGACTGCACCAAGCAGATCATTCACCGATTGAAGTTGACCGTCATCAGGAGACGGAACAACTAATTGTTCCGTCATCTCAGATACAGTCAGTTTGTATGGACCAACATAGACGGTTAAGTAACCTTTTGTCAGATCCTTTCCCCACGCAAATTGACGTGGTGTAAGAATCAGATCGTTGCGTTCCCGATCACGTTCTGGGTACCTCGGATTTTCAGCTGGCATATATATCTTTCTCTCGTTGTTTTTTCAGTGAACTGTACAGTTTCTGTCCAAGTTTTCAACAACAGGTTGAAGACTTGATCTGAACAGGAATATTACACAATTTATCTCAAGTGTCAATATATTTATTGACTTATCTACCTAAGTAACGTGGTATATAAAAACCTACTAGTTCTCTGTTATAGGCTCAACCATCTATGTATTTTGAAAAATATCCGACATGATCCGGTAAAATATTCTCAATCATCTCAGACGAATCAATTCGTCTCACATATCTTCTAAGACAATTTCCCAGACTTGCAACTATCTTTGAAAATCAATAACCATCTGGTGGTAAAACCTTTTTACCAAGCATATTCAAATTCAAATCTGAAATCTCCTTATCAACTTTTCGAGCGTAATCTTCAAGTTGTTTTCTATTATCATCAGTTTTGTCCGAAAGTATGTATTCCAATGTCTTATCAAAATCATTTTTGAACTTTTGATTTATATCCTTCCAAGCAATCCCTTTAAGAAGTTCAGCTAGATCCGGATCATGAGATAATGATCCGATTTTCATCAAAAATGCTATGGCTGGATACCCTAGATAACCTTTCCAATATGATCCGTTATCATTAGTCATGATAGATCCATTGTTAGGATCGTATAACACATCATAATATTTATTACGACTGGATGAATATATCTTGGCCGTATTACCATCCACTTCAACACGTCCATCAGCAACCGAACCAAGTGCCTCATATATCTTTATAATCGGCGGATGTTTCCATTTCATATTGAAAATATTAGCATGTGGTATAGTTCCACGTCCAAGAAAACATTGGTACCTCCGTAAAGTGTCCACTTTATGGGGTACAGATCATTTGCTGGCCGGATGGGACGCTGTTGGAACCATTTTACAACACCTAGACAAGTCTGACTAATCGAGTATATTGGCACATAGATGAAGACAAAGAACTCTGCCCCTTTCAAATTCCTACATGGGAAATTGGTCGATCCGATGATCATGATGTATTTTCACATCAATCATCTCAAACAGATCTATCGTCAAGGATGGCTTCGCAAGGGACGCGATATACCCGAAAAACAATGCGAGAGCGTAGCTGATCATATCTTCGGCATGTCCATTCTCGGACTCTTTCTATGCGAGCTCCGATTCCCCGACCTGGACCGTCTCAAAGTCCTCATGATGTGCCTTATCCACGAACTCGGTGAGATCATTAACGGCGATCCGAAATCACCGAAAGGTCATGCGGGTAAGCGGAAGAAACATCTCGCCGAGCGTGCCGCAATTAAAATTGTCATGACCGATTTTCCCAATGCTGACAAGTACCTGGATCTCTGGGAAGAATTCGAAATCGGCAACAGCCCTGAGGCAAAGCTGGTCAGACAGTTAGACAAGCTTGAAATGGCATTTCAGGCCAAAATCTACTCTTTGCAGCATGGCAATAATCTTCAAGAATTCCTAGACGATGTTAGAAATCACCTCGAATCGGAGGAACTTAAAATCCTCCTAAATCAGATCGAGAGGCTCTGACATATTTATCAATCTCACTGCCCACCGAAATGTGGAGCAGTTTTTTTATAAATCGTTGGCTGGCCTCCTCGGTCTCGGAAAATCCATATCCAAACCCCACAAGGCTTTTTTGATTACTTTTATTCTACCATTTTGATGCTCTTCGGAATAGCTGTTCTGTTTTTACGATTAACTTTTAGTTCAAAATGAGTAATCAAGTTAATCCCGGTTCTTATATTTGAATCCGCGTCTTTACTATGTTCGTTAAGCCTCCCTATTTTGTGTCCAAATGTATTTCTATCCCATTTTAAGGCCATCGCTTTTGAATATTGATTGGGGCTTATTTTCTTTAAATTGTAGTGAAGACGATTTAATTTTTGGTCAAAATCTAAATTCCCAACATCTGCAGCCTTTAGCTGTGGAGAACCCTCCTTCTTTAAATGTAAGAGCCATTCTGTGCAAAGATTCTCAAGTAGTCGCCCGATGATAAATACCGCCTCTCCTTTCAAATCAACAGAGTAACAAATTACCGACTTCTCTATTTCCTTAGAAACAATTTTTCGATACCTCTTCTCATTTTTATAGAATTCCTGATAGGGCTCCTCAATGGTTTTTAAACTTTCAACAAACCTCCCAAGCTCAATACGCAAAGGCATCAAAGTATTCCTTAACAAGAGAGCGGTGTGTTTTCTTGCTAGTGAAGATGCAGAGTCTGACGTGCCAAGCAATTCCTTAGTAAAATTACTCAAACCCTTTTCCCTTGGGTAATCTCCTTTGTGCTTTAAAACAATTACTCTCATTCGAGAGAAGTTTATTGGTGAAAGTTTGGTCAACTTACTTTTCTCACCAAACGCAAACTTCCTAATTTCATTAAAAGTTTTGACTTTTTTATTTATCTTCTCTATTTGGTTTTTTAGTGAAAAGATATACTTACTTTTTTCTTCTTTTCCTTGAACCTCGTTATCATAACGAAGAGAATTAATGAAAAGCCCCAAATACATTTCATCAGTTTGGTCTAAAAGAATCCTGATTTCATCTAGAACCGATCCCCAAATTATCAAATATTTTAGTTTAATCATATGTTCTTCGGAATCCGAACCTGTCTCAAGTTGGCTGCGGGACTTGGATTCGAACCAAGATAACAGCTTTCAGAGAGCTGTGTCCTACCATTAGACGATCCCGCAAGGTTGTAAATGTAATCTAACTCTATCACGACTTCGGTCCGCCGAAGCTTGCGACAGCAAGCGTAGGCGACCCTACTTAGACGACTGTGTCCTCCGTAGCTCTGCAAGAGCGAAGGAGGATCCCGCAAGGTTGTAAGGTGCACATTGCAGAATAACCCAAAAAGAGGTATAAAACAACTTGAAATGCAGTTTGAAAAACAAACTTATGAGTACAAACGCATGCGCGGAACAAGACACTGTCTCTTCGCAATTCATAGAGACGATTAAATGGCTGAGGAGATTCATCCCCACTATCGATGCCGAGGTCGCACAGCGACCGCAGGCATTCCACCAAATAATAACTCTAGTAACCGAAGGATTTGCCTCGCTGGAATACGACGCTATTTTAAAGAGAGTCATTTTGTACCACCATACGGTATCGATTCAGATCAACCGACTCTGTCACTCCAGCCAGAGCGATAAGTTTAACCTATTCAAATTGGTTCAAGAAGACGGTAACAATATTGGTGGTCCATTCAGTCTGACGGCGGAGCCACAACTATTGGCCACAAAACGCATTCTGAGAGCCAATCTCAGACAGGAAAATGACGACTTGGAGGATGAAAGCTTCTTTTGGCTCTCGAGCGATCAGGATGAACCAGAATGTACAAGCTCTGAACAAAACTCTCAATTTCCACCAATCTGGAAAGCGAGAAAGATCCATCGATTCATAGGATGGGCTCCACGAGAATCCTATGAGAGACTGCTAAAACTGCTGTCGACTCGTGGTCCACAATATAAATGGCAACAGATCATGTGACTCAAGATACTTTGACCTCCGCTCCCAGATCACACTTGGAGCGGATTTTTTATTAGTTTGTTGATTCGAAAGAAAGCACTGGTTCTGATGTGGGTTCATTAAAAAATAAAAACCGCCCTCCAACTTTGGAAGACGGCTATACACCGAATATGAGTCGCAATACTCCTTTGGAGACTGCAGTCCACCAAAGAGTTGCGATGAGTGTACTAAGAGCTATGAGAGTTATCTCTGTAATAGCTCTCATGCGTTTACCATCTGTCCGAACGCAAAGCAGAACGACAGGTGGAATCAGTTGCCAAGAGAGCAAAAAGAATCTGAAAGCCACAAGAAAAATGAATCTGATAGCCACAAGAACAATGTCGATACATCGAGCCGACTTTTGACCAAAATTTAAACGATTTCGTATTATGACCAGCATCTTATTCCACCAGCCAAAACGGATTCGTATTTTAGTCAGTATCTTATGCCACCATCCAAACAAGCTCTTTTTGGTGCCAGCCACACCGATCAGGTCTCGTCCTTTCGATACGCGATCGTAGATCAACCAAAAAATGATCGATGCTACAAACTGCATTAGAAACAGACGAGTGAAAGCCTCAGCCACACCGTACCGATGAACCGTTATTGGAAAGTAGCCCCAATAAAACGATGCGCCGATCGATTTCTCAATAGCAACAAATCCGGTAAATTTCACCAGACTTATCAGCAAGTCATAAAGTCTTTTTATGTCAACCTCCTTTCTAGATACGACGTCATTGTCGTTCTATTTGTAGTCTGACACAAATATGTCTATTTGGCAAATATCACGTAACCCCGGCAACATCATGTCCCTCCGTAACCTGCGGGCGCTTCGCTAATCACAATCCTCGGTTACTACGGGACATGATGTTGCCGGGGTTACCTGCCCTACACCTCCTTAGAAATTTCTTCTTGAACTTTTTCTGATAGAAGTTGCGATTCGACGTGAATACCCTCTACAACAGGCTTTATCTTCGCTCGTTCCTTCGAAGCCTTCATAAATCCCGTAAACAACGGATGTGGTGAAAGAGGTCTGGCTAAAAATTCCGGATGGAATTGCGTGCCCAAAAAGAATGGATGCTTGTCTCGAGGCAATTCCGCAATCTCCATCAGTCTGCCGTCTGGTGATCTACCCGAAAAGACGAGACCTCCCCTTTCTAGTCTGGCTATATATTTTGGATTGACTTCATAACGATGTCGATGACGTTCATGGATAACTGAATGTGTTTTATTGTCTCCATCATCCCTCTTGGCATTGTATGACTCAAAAGCCACTGTGCCATGGGAAAGTTTTGCTGGATAAGTACCGAGACGCATCGATCCACCATAATTCCCTGCCGCCAATTTCTTTTTTTGATCTGGCATGATGTCGATCACGATATGCGGAGCCTTTGGATCTATCTCGGCTGTCTGAGCGCCCGCCAAACCCAGCACATTCCTGGCGTACTCGATAGTCATGAGTTGCATGCCGTAACACAGACCGAAATATGGAATATTATTTTCTCGAGCATACTTGATCACAGCCAATTTGCCGTCTATGCCGGACTCACCAAAACCGCCCGGCACGATGATACCATCCATCTTGTCCAGATTGGCATAAGAATTGTTCAGAATCTTGGCATTCTCATTTCCCTTACCCTCGAAATCTCTGGCATTGACCGTGTGAATGATCGGTTTTACGCCGACAGCATAGGCTGAAAACTTGATAGCTTCCAGAACGGAGAGATACGCATCGGATAGAATAAAATCGCCTGTATTGAAATATTTACCAACAATAGCGATATTGACCGTATGACGAGTGTGGTTTTTTATGCCTCTGGCCATATTCATCCATTCTTTAAATGAAGGTCCCGTCGAAACTGCCGGAAGATGCAATGCTTCTAAAATGATCTCTCCTAGACGATCATGCTTAAAGTTGACTGGCACATCGTATATGCTCTTTATATCTGGCGCCGATATGACATTTTTGGCCGGAATATTACAAGCTGTAGCGATCTTTTCTTTACGTCTGGCATCCAGAGGCAATGCCGCTCTCGCGATGATGATATCGGTTGTCACTCCGTATGATGCCAGATGATACACAGCATGCTGAGTCGGACGAGTCTTCATTTCTCCCAGAGTCCCTGGTACTGGCAAATACGAAACCATAATGAATATTACATCGTTTGGGTGTCTGATCTTGAGGAGACGAGCAGCCTCGATGAACATGATATTCTGATAGTCGCCCACAGTCCCACCTATTTCGATAATAGAAATGTTTGATTTGTTGACCTTGGCTGAATGTTCGAAACGTTCGACTATCTCATCGCGAATATGTGGCACAGCTTCGACACATTTGCCTCCATATCCCAAAGCTCTTTCCTTTTCTATGACATGCTTATAGACCATACCACTCGTGATATAGTCGTCTCCTGTGAGGTCGCGTCCGAGGAAACGTTCATAGTTGCCCATATCCTGATCGGTTTCCAGACCGGAGTTCAAAACAAAAACCTCACCGTGTTCAGTGGGGTTCATAGTACCGGCGTCAACATTTAGGTATGGATCAACCTTTACCAGATTGACTTTGAATCCTTTGGACGAGAGCAGAGTGCCGATCGAAGACGACGCTATACCCTTTCCAACTCCCGACATTACTCCACCGATGACGAAAATATATTTATGATGACTGATAGAATGTGCTTTCTCTTTATTTCTGTTTCGAACTTTCTTCTTCATGTCTTACATTCTAAACAAAATAATCAAATACGCAAATATTTTCTAGCCGCCGAATAGCTCGGCAATCCGCCAAGTATGATACCTGCCACGACGATCATCAGGAATATCTGAGTGAAGTTCTGGATATAATATCTCGACAAAACATTGACTACGAATTCAAAATCATTGGCAATCTCGACTCCAGCAAAACGCAGGAGAATACTGTCACTCCAAAAAGCGAAAGCTGCCATCACCAAAAGCGTGACCACGCTCGAAGCCAAACCGTACATGATACCAGATATGACCAGAGGACCACGCACGTATATGTTGCTAGCACCGACCAGTTTCATTACGGAGATCTCATCTTTGGCTGTAAATATTATGAGTCGAATAGTATTCCAAACCACGATCACGGCAACTACTATGAAAATTAGAGCCAATATCGTCCCCGCTCTTTCGGCCGCCGGAATTATCCTGCCGAGGCGATCGATGACCAATTTGTTCTCGCGATAATTGACCTTCTCTATGAGAGGCGCTCCGTCGGCCGAGGTTGGATTTTTATTTTCCAAATATTTCGCGATACTGCCGTATTGACCAGGATCGACTGCCTTTACGTTTATGGAAGCTGGGAATGGGTTATTTCCGATCTCGTCTAGACCTTGCATGATGAGAGCATTGTCCTGCCACTTTGTCTTGAATGATTCCAGAGCTTGAGCGCGAGATATATATGTAGTCGATGCCACCTCAGGCAAGGCCGTCAGATCTTTTTTTATGGATAATATTTCGGATTCCTCAGCTGATAGACTGAAATAAACATTGATATCAACTTTGTCTTTGACGTCGGATATGAGAGCACGGCCAAAAGCGCCAGTGAATATGATAAAGCCAAATGCGCAAAGCGACATTGTGATCACCACGATTGCCGCGAATGACAAAAAACCATTGCGCCAGAAATTGACGAAACCGGTTCTAGTTATGCGTTTGAATGTGGTAAATATCATATAAAATAATGTGTGCCTTTCGGCGAAATAAATTATGCTTGAATATTAAAGTATATATTTGCCATGTTTATCATCTTTGATAATCTTACCTTTTTCCATGGTGAGTACGCGACCCCCTACTGTATCTACAACTCCTTTATTGTGTGTAGTCAACAATACTGTTGTGCCTAGATTGTTGATCTTCTGAAGAATGCGAATGATCTCATAAGTATTGGTCGGATCGAGATTGCCTGTAGGTTCGTCGGCGATGATGATGTCTGGCTGAGTGACGATGGCTCTGGCTATGGCGACTCTCTGACGTTCCCCTCCGGACAATTCCGTCGGAAAATTCCAGATCTTATGGGCTAGGTCGACAAGTTCGAGAACATGCGGGACATCGGATGCTATCTCACTGTCTTTCCTACCGGTCGCTTCCATTGCGAAAGCGATATTTTCATATACGGTCTTGGTCGGTATCAGACGATAATCCTGAAATACGGTGCCGATCCTACGTCGCAATTTCGTCATCTCTTTCTTGGTCAAACGGTGAATATCGGTCGATTCGAAGAATACAGAGCCGTTGCTCGGCCATTCCTCGGCCGTAAGCATGCGCAACAATGTAGTCTTGCCAGCCCCCGAAGGGCCGACTATTGTCACGAACTCCTTTGGTTCGACTCCAAAACTGACTGATTCGACTGCTATTGTCTTGTCGGGGTAGATCTTGGAAACCTTATCGTAATAAATCATTCACTGATTATAGCTTATGAGGGGACGGCAGTAAAATGACTCACAATATGTATAGACCCCAACATAATGTTCCCGCTAGCTTGGTGAACATTGTTCCTCAACTCCTCGCAAGGTCACCCACTCCAAATTGCAACCATATTAGAGTAGACGGAGCTACTCTAATATGGGCAATTTGTTCGGGGTTCAAATCGCATTGCGAGTCGTTTCGGAACAATGTTCACCAAGCTATTCCACATTATGTCGGGGTCTGTGCAAATCCTACAACTCCTTCTCTGCCTCTATGAATTCATCTAGTTCTCCCTCAATAACCTTATCGACTTGTGAAGTTTCCACATCTGTCCGATGATCCTTCACCATCTTGTACGGATGAAAGACATAGGATCGGATCTGATTTCCCCATTCTATGGAAGTTGTACTAGAAATCTGCATACCTCTCTCCTTCGCTAGTCGTTCCTCTTCATTGCGTTTCCAAATCTTTCCTCGGAGAATCTCCAGAGCTTTCTCTCGATTTTGAGCTTGTGAACGTTCTGATGTTACATGTATCGATATACCAGTCGGCTTATGGACCAATCTCACCGCTGTTTCTCGTTTATTAACATTTTGACCACCAGGACCACCGGACTTGGCAATACTGATCTCTAGATCGGCATCGGCTATGACTATATCTTCGGCTGTGGATTTTTCTAGTTTTGGAATGACTTCAACCATCGAGAAAGAAGTGTGCCTTTTTTCATTTGCATTAAAAGGAGAGATTCGAACCAGTCTATGAACACCTGATTCATTTTTTAATGTACCGAATGCCCCAAGCGTCCCTTCACCATTCAAAGTGCTTGTGCCACCAGATTTACCGGATATTTCTACTGTAATATTTCTATATCCGCCATGATCGTTTTCATTTGCGTGAATGACCGACCAACCCCAACCTTTACTCTCGGCGTATCTCCTATACATACGGATCAGTATCGCCGAAAAATCCTCTGCATCATCTCCACCAGCACCGGACAAGATAGTCATGATAGCGTCACCTTTATCGTATTTGCCGACTCCTTCAAGTTCTTGTTTTAATTTCTTATGTTCCGCGATCACAGTCTGAGCTTTTTCTTTATCAGACCAAAAATCTGCACCACTCATGGCGGTTTCCAATTCGGCTATCTTTTCTTCCAATTTGTCTTTGTCGTTCATAACCTTAGAGTAACAGAAAATGGCTCGGTGTGACAATGAGTGTTATATATATACATCATGCGTAAGAGATTCTGGAGCCGATGCCCGGAATCGAACCGGGGACATCCACTTTACGAAAGTGGCGCTCTACCAACTGAGCTACATCGGCGTAGAAAGCAATACAAACTTTTTTCCTTCAAGGACTCTTTTGCTAACAACTCTCCCTGTTCTACCGTTACCTTTATTGGAACCACCATAAGTTGCTGTTAACGAATCACAATTTGGACAAATGAGACGCAAGTTACTCTCATAATTGTTTCGCCAATTGCCGTCAATATGATCTGCAACTAGTGGAACCAGACCAGTCTTTGTATTTACTACAGACCAGCCACATAGGATACATTTGTTACCATATTTCTCTCTCAAGTACTTTTTCACATGAACAGAGACTGTACCAATACTGCTAAGTCCATTTAATTCTCCTAATTTCCATTTACGAATATATTCAAGATGCTGAAACTCAAGCTGACACGAATTACAACAATATTTGTATGATGGACGGGCTGGCTCATTCCCGCACATAAGACACATATTACGAATCTTTCTTGGCATCGGCATTAGAAGGAGTATATCGAAACACACTTTAACAAACAAGGAGCCGACGTCCGGGATTGAACCGGAGACCTCGCCATTCGTTTACACCTCACCTTACGGGAGGACTAGACTGTATCTTTCTCCAACGTTTGGAGACCCTTGTCAGTCGTTCGGGCGTCTCGATAAAATCGAAACGCCACGGTCTTATCCCTCGACTACTCTCGGGACTTTAACCGTTATTCGGGATTCATCTCGGCGTTACCACCGAAATGGGCAGGGTCTTACGACCTACCAATGGCGTGCTCTACCAACTGAGCTACATCGGCTTGTATTACTTTTGTACACTAAATGATTTGCGTCAGAGCTACCAAGACAGCTACATCGGCTTATATTTACTTCTGTACACTAAATGATTTCAATGATCCAACGCGAATGTTTGAAATCATATATGAATATCGACACAAAAACAACTTGAGGTATTTTGTTGTGGTGAATGGTTATAACAAAAAATCCCCACGTATTTGGGGATCATATTATGGTATTTAAAAACATCGTCACTCTGTGAGCCTACAAATTTCAATTTTTATAGGCTCAGTAAAGTGGGGTAAGTTTTTTCAAGTCTCTTACCCCTCTTCGTATTGAGTGGAATTCTATCGCGAAAATTCGCGACGAATTCCGGCCACTGCGCGATCCCAATCCTCGTGTCTCGTTAAGAGAGCGAGAACATGGATTGCAACTCGTGCTACGTTTCCATGCTTACCAACAGCACGACAAACCAGAAAAAATTCTATTGTCTTCATACATTAAATCCCTTTGCCTATTTGACTGTCAAAATCTATCTGTTTCAATCTTACCCTACTATTATATCATACCTATTGGGTTTGTCAAGCGCGCCCGATGGGGTTCGAACCCACGACCTCTCCCGTGACAGGGGAGCGTTCTAGCCAACTGAACTACGGGCGCATGGACATTAATGTACCAGAACTCGGCCAAAAAACAAAGTGTGAAATGGTGTCGGCGGCAGGACTTGCACCTGCGACCTAGGGCTTATGAGTCCCTCGCTCTAACTACCTGAGCTACGCCGACGTATGATTACAATAGACGAAAATGAATCTCTATGCAAACACGTTATGTATTCTACCCTTTTTATCCTCTTGCACGCTACACCATTTTATGCCAGAATAGCTCCAATACGTCTATATCATCGCGGGGTAGGGTAACGGTAACCCGTCAGGCTCATAACCTGAAAATTAGCGGTTCGATTCCGCTCCCCGCAACAAGCTTGACTTATATCTCATAATATGCTACCATACTTATGGTATAGATTTTGATATTCTCTGTTATTTGGCCGCTCTCTCTAGCACTAAATGAGTCCGAGAGAGCAGTTAAACCTCTAAAAAGAAAAGGAGTATATGAAAGTTACAAGATTAATACATGGACACAGAATAAGTCCTTTTGCATCTACGGATTGGTGGGTATTGAGGGCTGCAAATTTTGCAATTGACCACGCTGGCCTATTATTTGTTGGAGCCTGTGGGTGCTATGTCGTCATCTACTCAAATGCACATCCCGATGAACAGACCATTGAAAGCTGGTTTCCAGCTGGAGATTATCACCCATGGGGCAATGTCACCGTACAGAAATTCGACAATGCTCCTGTTGGACTAGATGTGGGTGCAATCTCAAAGTGGCTTGATGAACAGTAGAAATAATCTGTCAAAAAATAAGAACTTAGCATCAAACTAGCAACAATAATCCGCCACGAACATCGGAACCCGTCGGTTTCAGTTCGCTGGCGGTTTCCTTTTTTTATAATAATTGATTTAATTCATATAACTGTTTAATATTTTGGACTAGAAGATTCCAATCCCGTCCTACCTGTGCAACAAGAAGGACACGTCTCATAAAATAACACTTTTACATTGAAGGTAAGGGATATTTTTATGATTCCAATGACAAACAAAAAAACCGTAAGCTGACTTGAGGTCAACTTACGGGGTGATTAAGGAGTTTTTCTCCCACGATTGCAACACTTTGGACAACCCGATTTATTTACAGCGCGGTGTGAACCACTTGTAAGCCATTCATGCCCACATTTGGAGCAAACCCACCAGAGCCTCTTCGTTGAACCGGCAATAATTCGATCTGCTGGCAGAGGATTCCGTGGTGAATATTCTTTCGCCAACTCCGGATGAGTGACAGCGAGGTTGTTTTTTGTAGTGACGACCTTGTTTACACACGCCGGACAACCATAACCTTGAACCCGAGCACTTCCTTCGATGTGCCACTCGTGCCCACATTCTGGCTTTGAGCACTTCCACCAGAGTTTTTTGTTTGTTCCCGCAACGACCTGTGTCGCTGGCAACGAATTCTTTGGTGAATACTCCTTAGCCAATTCCGGATGCGTAACCGTTAGGTTGTTTTTTGTAGTGACGACCTTGTTTACACAAGCTGGGCACCCAACACCCTTGGTTCGATGGTAACATGAAGCTTGCCACTCGTGTCCACATTCCGGCTTTGAACACTTCCACCAAAGCTTTCTGTTTGTCCCAGGATTAACTTGTGTCGCGGGCAACAGATTTTTCGGTGAGTACTCTTTAACCAGATCAGGATGGGTGACAGTCAGGTTGTTTCTTGGAGTGACAACGTTACCTGCGCATGCTGGGCAGCCAGTTCCTGCTGACACTCGGCTTAACCCAGTTGCTTGCCACTCGTGTCCACATTCTGGTTTCAAGCATTTCCACCATAGTTTCTTCGTCGAGCCAGCAACGATTTGATTTGCCAGCAGAGGATTCCGTGGCGAATATTCTTTAGCCAGATCTGGATGCGTGACAGCGAGGTTGTTCTTTGGGGTTACCGCTCTGTTACAACAGGCTGGACAACCCTTTCCCGACACTCGATTTGCCCCAGTTGTCTGCCATTCATATCCACAATCTGGTTTCAGACATTTCCACCACAGTTTCCTGTTTGTACCAGCGACAAAGCTTGTAGCCGGCAGAGGATTCCGTGGCGAATATTCTTTAGCCAGATCAGGATGCGTGACGGCAAGGTTGTTTTTGGCACCTGCAACCCTATTGCAACATGCTGGACAGCCAACAATGTTGCCGCCCCTTAGACGAGCATTTCCGGTTGCCTGCCACTCATGTCCACATTCTGGCTTCGAACACTTCCACCACAGTTTCTTCATCGAACCAGCGATTATTTGCGTCGCTGGCAGAAGATTCCGCGGAGAGTATTCTTTAGCTAACTCGGGATGCGTGACGGCAAGGTTGTTTTTGGAGGTGACAGCTCTATTAAGGCAAGCTGGACAACCTGATTTGGCTCGAAGGCGGTGTGAACCGCTGGTGAGCCATTCATGCCCACACTTGGAGCATACCCACCAAAGCCTCCTCATCGTTCCGGCAACTACCTCACTTGGCAACAGTTCGTTTTTATCCGAATACTCCGCGAGGAGTTCGGGAACGTCCGAGATGTATCGTAGTTGCAGACGTTGGAGAACACTGAACAAGTCAATCAGTTCATCCGTGAAGACGAAATCGAATCCGTCACCTTGGACATGAAGCGGGTTTCTTTCGAGCTCCGCCCAGTTTATAGTGAAGAACTTAACCTTTTCGATCATCTCACGAATCATCATGACACGTTCCGTATTACCGACGAAGTCGAGAACAATCACTTTATCCTTATTCAGGGTTTTGCGAAGTCCACGACCGAGCTGTTGCAGGTAGACTGTTTTAGAGTCGGTGCAACGGAGGAATACAATCAGTTCGGCATCGGGAATGTCGAGACCTTCGTTGAATTTATCAACGACTAGGATGCATTGGCACTCGCCACTGCGAAACTCATTTAAGGTTTCTTCATTTTTTCCAATGCTTACTTTTGAGTGGTAGACCTTGGATCGGGGAAGGAACTTCTGAAAGTTCTCTGCGTGAACTATGCTCTCGCAAAAGACGATCGTCTTTTTCTTCCCGTAGCTTTGAATTTTTTCAGCAATTTTTTCATCACGAGCCTTGATGAAGATCGTTTCGTTAAGCTGTTTGAGGGAAATTTTCTTTCCCACCTCCAGCACTTCACGAGCGAGCTTCTTCAGTTCCCAATGATTGAGGTTGTCGGTGACAAGGTGATACTCAACTTGAGCTAACCACCCTTTACCGATCGCCTCTTCAAGAGTTATATTCACCACTTCCTGCCCGAAGATCTCACGGATGTCTTTCTGATCCATTCGATCGGGTGTTGCCGTGAGAGCCAAAAGCTCAGCCGGCTTGAAGTATTCGATGACCTCCTTGAATGTAATTGCTTGACTATGGTGGGATTCGTCAACTATGACGAAGCGGAATTCATCCTCGAAAAATGCATGCTTCCAGTCCACAAAGGTCTGAAAGGACGCAAAGAGGATATCTACTTCGTCCCAGTGTTTCTTCTCACCATGGAAGACCCCGAGGGTCACTTCCGGCCCGAGAACTTCCGCGAATTGCTTCATGGATTGTTCAAGGATACGGTTGTTGTGGCAGAGGAATAATCCTCGACCCAGCTTCAAAGGTTCTTTGATTGCGAACGCGCCGACAACAGTTTTACCCGTGCCAGTCGCCATCACAACCAAAGCCTTTTTTGAAGCTTTCAGTGCCTCACCGATCATGACAATCGGATTGCACTGATAGTCATGTGGCGTTATCATCACGTTCCTTTTTGTTTTCTGTTTACTATATTTGGCTGTCAAAAATCAATAAAAATATAGTCCGAAAGCCAAAATTACCCTATCATACAATAAGTTATTCGTCAACGCTCGCTATTATTGCTTCTATGGCTAATTCAGAGATGCTTTTTACTTCCTTCATTATTTGATGCCAATCCCGTCCTACCTGTGCAACAAGTTGACACACTCTAACTTTAATGCCAATATTGACTTGGTTTTATTTGACATAACTTGGGACAAAATATGGAGGTCTTATGCAGACATATACTCACCTAGTTCTCGGAACGAGCTTATCGTTACTCTTGTACCCAAACAGGTACGATATAGCAGGTGCCTTCGCCATTGGTTCGGTTTTACCGGACATGGTGATGGTGCCCCAATTCCTCCTCGACAAGATACGAGGACGACAGCCACTCGCTCGGCAGAATCACATCGCTCTGGTCCTAAAAGAAATGTCCCACTCAGTATTCGTCTTTGGGATATTTACTCTTTATTTTCTTTTCACTACGACGCTAGAAAGTCCAAGGATCATTTTCTACTTCATCGCACTCATTGCGGCGATAGGCATTCACATTATAATAGATGGAATGACTCACTGTAACAGGAAATTCAGAAGCATCGATCAATCCTGTTTGTGGCCTCTGTCGAGAAACGAGCACTTGAGTGACTTTATCGGCGTCTGGGAATACCGACATGATCATGGGACGCTAAAACCAAAGCCCCAGGAGCTTGCAGTGGACATTGCTTGTGTGACCGTCATTATCACGAGCTTAATTCAAGATTTTATCTTCTAAAGTCTCATTCACAACCGCCCCGAGCACAGTCGAAGGGCGGTTTTTTGATCCATTCTTTGACTATTAGGTCTTTAAATACACAAACACAAAACGTGCTAGTATTCACACTGGAAATTCACCTTGAAAGCAAGGAGAAAGATGACTAATGAAGAGTCGATTCGTAGAGAAGTTTGAGGAACGGACAAAAATCTACGACATGTCCGATCGAATCGGATATTTCGTATTGTTCGTACCAATAAGCTTCATATTCACACTGCTAGTGCTTTGCCTCTGTCAACCACAAAACTTCTTGTGGTCATCGGTGAGTATGATCATACCGACTATACCCTATCTGATCGGCCTCGTAGAAGTCACTGGACGAGGCACGCTGTCCCTGTTGCGCAGATGCAATGTGTTAGTCAGCGGACTTATACACAATTTGTCACATTAAGAAAACTTTCACACACCCCATCTGTTGCTTCAAGCGATAGGCGGGGTTTTAATTTTTCCTAAAAATTACTTATACATAATAAAACTCTTCAAACACTTTCCTGTAGTGACTAAACACTTTTTTGGCAATATGGTGATCAAGAACAAATCCCGATTCGTGGGCGATCTGATTTCTGATCTTATGCGCTTCCCAGGCATCCGAAAGTGATTTCATATCCCCTGTTACCACACGCTTTAGTTTTTCACCGACACTTTCTCCGCGATAGCCCATCTTCTCGAGAAGATCATCGAGAATTATGTCGCAATTGATGATAGCCTGTCTCCAGTCATTCTCATTTGCCGAACCGATGAGTTTTTTGGCTTCTTCCCAACGACGCGTCAGTGCCATATCGCCCGGTGTTGCCTTTTCGATTGCAGGCTCAACTTTGAGATCATACTTCTCTTCTTCCTTGATACGAAGAATTTTGAGTCTTTCCACGCAATAGATGATGCCGATCAAGAAAAATAGAGATAGCACTAGAGAAAGCCCGATCAGGAATCCCCCAGCATTTTTGAAGAACAGAATAATTGCTGGAATAAAATCAAAAGCTTTTACAAGAGTTTCGATGATGATATTGTCTTTGAAAAGAAATAGATTGGAATCCATTGCAATATTATACCTCAAATCAACTTTGATTTTCACCGAGCAAATCCTTGCCGGCAAAGAACAGATCATCCTCTCTGCCATGTCTCGCGGTCAATTGGAATCCGACTGGAAGTTTCATTCCGTCTACGGATACAGATCCACCCGGAACAGAGATAGCCGGAAGTCCGGTCAGATTTGCCGGTACTGTAAATATATCCTCGAGATACATAGACAAAGGATCATTTGTCTTCTCTCCTATCTTAAAAGCCGGCGTTGGCGCCGTCGGTGTGGCAACCAGATCCACATCTTCAAAAGCTTTGCGAAAATCTTCGGTGATCATCGCGCGAACGGCATTTGCCCGATTGTAATAGTCATCATAATAACCCGATGAGAGCACATAAGTGCCGAGAAGTATTCTTCGTATCACTTCCTTACCTAGACCGGCTCGTCTAGTTTCGAAATAATCATCGATGCCATCTTTACCGTCTACGCGCAAGCCGTATTTGACTCCGTCAAAGCGCGCCATATTGGATGAAACTTCAGCCGGCATGACTATATAGTAGACCAAAAGCGAATGTGCGATATTTGGTAAAGTGATTTCCTTTATCTCGTAACCTTTATTTTTCAGGGTCTCAATATTTTGATCAAAAATCTTCAACACTTCTGGATCGACTCCTTCGGTCATGAAGTGTCTTGGGATACCAATAGTCAATTTACCGCTTTTTTTAACAGTCTTGACTGAATAGAGACCATCCGGAATGGTAGTACCGTCTTTTTCATCTTTACCGGCAATCGCTCGAAAGACTATTTGAGCATCAGTCACCGTCTTTGTGATCGGCCCGATCTGATCTAGTGATGAACCCATAGCCATGAGTCCATATCGCGAAACCGCTCCGTATGTCGGCTTTAGTCCGACGACTCCACAATAACTAGCCGGTTGTCGTATCGATCCACCAGTATCAGAGCCGAGAGCGAACAATGCCCCATCCATAGCTACGGCGGCTGCCGAACCGCCCGATGAACCGCCTGCCACACGCTTTGTATCTAGAGGATTTTTCGTAACACCAAAAGCCGAGTTCTCCGTCGATCCACCCATGGCAAACTCGTCCATATTTGTCCGACCCAATACGACTACTCCTTCTTTTCTGAGTTTCTTCATGACTGTAGCATCATATGGTGCCTGATATTTTTCGAGTATCTTCGAAGAAGAACTGGCTATGTGATCTTTGAATAGGATATTATCCTTAATCGCGCAAGGAATCCCCGTCAACATTCCAGATTTCGAAGATTTGATATCGAGATCCGCCTGTTTTGCCGATTCCAAAGCATCATCGAAAGTTTGGAGATATGCGTTTATGTCGCCATTCTTTTCACTGATCATTTTCATATAAGCCTCAGCCAATTCAACCGCACTAAAATCTCCATTCTTCAAATGTCGATTCACTTCACTTATAGTCAGATCTTTGGTGTTGATTTTCATATCTTTTCATCTTGAGCGATCATCTTTGGGACGGCGATGAGGTCACCTTCCCGGTCTGGTGCTTCATTTAACAATGATTCCCTGTCTCTTGCGCTTGTCATTTCCACCTTATCATTTCGAAAGACATTTTTTACAACTCCCACGCGTTCTTCGGCATCGAGACTGACTTTTACCTTCTTTAGTTTGTCGACGTAGGTCAAGATCGAATCAAACTCCGAAATGAGTGCTTTCATATCACTTTCATTGAGTTTAATCCGAGCCAGTTTGGATAGATGTTCCAATTCCTTGATCGTAATCATAATGTGGATAATAGCATATGCTCATAAACACGGCGAGTAATGATTTAGGACCCCCTCCTCACCATATCCTAATTTGTCTTCCGAGAATTTATATACGAGATAATATATCAGAGCTCGGTGAATATTGTTCCTCAACTCCTCGCAAGGTCACCCACTCCAAATTGCAACCGTATATCAGCAGATGGAACTACTGATATACGGGCAATTTGTTCGGGGTTCAAATCGCATTGCGAGTCGTTGAGGAACAATATTCACCGAGCTCATACCAATGCATTTTCACCAATTAACTTCAAAAATTGATCCTCAGAAATCACAGGAATACCCAATTTACGAGCTTGATCAAGCTTCGAACCAGCATCGGTACCCGCCACAACATATGATGTATTTTTTGAAACAGAACTCGAAACATCTCCACCATTTTGTCTGACCATAGCTTGGGCATCCTCGCGCTCTAAAGTTGGTAGCGTACCGGTAAAGACAAAAGATAGCCCTGAAAGTTTTTGATTCTGTCCGATCGTATCCGTACGCAAAGTCACATATTTCATAAGATTTCGGATCAATCTCTTATTTTGCACATCTCGAAACCATGATGACATGGACTTGGCAACGATAGGGCCAACCCCAGAGATTTTAAGAAAATCTTCTTCCGAAGCTGACATTATTTTTTCAAGTGTTAAATCATCTGTCGATCGTGCTTTTGAAGGAAAGTCTGCTTGAATGGTTGTCTGAATACCTGTTTGGGCGTTTGTATCATCGATGTGCTCTTGTTTTTTCATAACTGTCACAAAATATTTCGCAATATCATATGCGGTTTCTTCACCAACCTGCGATATGGAGAGCGAAGCCAAGAAACGAGGTAGATCGATAGTTCGCGCTTTCTCTATCGCTTCAAGGAGATTGTCGGCCGACTTTTCCGCGAAACGCGGCAATTCCAAGAGATCCCCCTTTTTCAAAGTGAATATATCGTCAAATGTGACAATGAGTCCAGCGTCGATGAGCTGATTTACGATCATTGGACCCAAACCATCGATATTAAAACATTTCTTGGAAGTAAAATAGTGAAATCTACGCCTAATGATCTCGAAGGAATTACTAGAAACACATCGCCAAGCCGCTTCACCCGGCACTCTCTCGATACTGCCATCTTCTCCACAGCCTACTATTTTTGTAGGCCAGATGAATGGTTTTTCTTTGCTCGTACGCATCTCGGTAACAACCGATACGATGTCCGGGATAACATCGCCAGCTTTTTGCAATATGACAGTATCACCTATCCGAACATCGAGTCTTTTTATTTCATCTTCATTGTGAAGTGTCGCGCGCGAGACTGTCGAACCGGCTACTAAAACCGGTTTTAATATGGCTACAGGCGTGATCACACCTGTGCGACCGATCTGAAAGACTATATTTTCGAGAATCGTCGTGACTTGTTCGGCTGGAAACTTATAGGCCACTCCCCATCGCGGAGATTTACCTGTATATCCCAAAGCTTTTTGAATCTTTATGGAATTTACTTTGATGACAATGCCGTCCAAACCATAGTCGAGCGCGTCCTTGTCTTTTGTCCATTTTTTATAAAAAGATTCGATCTCATTTAGATCTTTGGCAATCTCCATGTGCTTTTCCACGGTGAAGCCAAATCCGGACAGCATTCTGATTTCTTCCGATTGTAAATCTATATTTTCTGATTCAAGAATATTTTCGGCATCATACATAAAGACAGATAATTTTCTGGAAGCGGTAATGCTCGAATCAAGCTGTCGCAATGATCCAGCGGCAAGATTTCGCGTATTGGCATAGAGTGATTCTCCGTTTTTCGCTCGTAGAGCATTGATCCTTTCTAGTTCAGACCGACCCATCCATATTTCGCCGATCGCGATGAGATCAATAGGTTTTGTAAGTCTTTTTGGAATATCGTCTATGGTTTTGATATTCTCGGTGACATCCTCACCGACCGATCCGTCTCCACGAGTCGCTCCTCGAATGAGCTCACCCCGCTCGTAGGTCAGTATTATTTTCAAACCATCTATTTTGAGTTCCAAACAATATTCGAGATTCGAATCAGACAGACCGGCCTTGCGTATAAAATTACGAACTTTCTTATCCCAATCTTTCAATTCTTCAAAATCGAAGATATCATCGAACGACCACTGCTCGACCTGATGTTTAACCTTGGTAAATTCCTTCAACGGTTCGGCACCTACTTTCACAGAAGGGCTGTCTTCTGTCTTCAAGGTCGGATATTCGGCTTCTATCTTCTCCAATTCTTTTACCAGTGAATCGTATACTTCATCACTGATCTCCGGCCTATCCAGTGTATGATAAAGACGACGATGTCTGTCAATTGTCTTTTTGAGCTTATGAAAACGGTCAATTACCTGTTTTGGCACTATTGGAGTCATGACTCCAGTATATAGCAAATGACTCAATCGTTGTAGATAAGGCGTATCGCTCGTTCTTCAGTTCGCGGAGTCTTCTTCGGGCAAATTATGTTTGAATTTTCATCATCATAGATATTGTATCCGCGTGATTCGATGATAACCTTGTGCCTGTTAGGAGCGGCGCTTTCTCTGCCATCAATGATTGTTATCATGGCGCAACCGAGACCGATCGTCAAAGGAAGTTCTGATGTTGTAATAACCGACTCTGAAGCATTCAAACCCAAAGCCAAAGCCGTACTACCATCTAATTCTTGAGGTTGAGGAAAATAGACCTGACCTTCACAAGTGATTATAAACTGGGTAGTAGTACTAAACAAACCCTCTTGATATCCCATCACGGCACATTGGATACCACTATCAGCTGCGTATATAGCCAATGTTGATTCGCGTGCGGCTGAAGTCAAGATGAATTGTTTGCGACTGACCGACAATATAAATGTCGCAATAGAAAGTACCATCGCCGAAACGATAATCGCAAACAATAGTGTATATCCTTTGTTATTTTCATTTATCATTTAGCGTTTTTTATCGGACATTATGTATGTCAAACTATAACTATTTGGCACTGATCCTGTCTGCCAACTAACATCTACGGCAATCCTTCGAATTCCATCACTCACAACCTCATAACGTATCACTCTCTTAAAAGGAGTCTCTTTATATTCCTCTCCTCCTGTCTTATGAGTATATCCATCAGTCGGATTGTATGTAATATCGCAATCGTTCATTTCTGAACAAACTTTGACATTACCGGTTACATCACTATCCAAAGGACTACTGTCCTGCATAGCGCTTACACCACAAATACTCCACGCATTACACGTAGCATCGATATAACCGCTAAAACCATAATTTTCTTTCAAAACATTTATATATTCGACCGCATCCTGAGCCAGATTAACGGCAATGGTCAGATTGCGAGCATCTTGAGCCGCATGATAAGCCTTACTGGCAACCGTAAGCGGTCCGGCGATAGCTATCATGAGGACAGTGATCGCCACCAATGTCTCGACTAGAGTGAAACCATTATTGAATTTATTTTGTCTGATTTTTTTCATATCTTTTTCATGCTACTTTATCTCAATCTGCCATACGCTGAGAGACGCTGGTCTGAACATTGAAATAGTTCAATTCATTCTCACGATTTCCTGAATAACCACGAAATCTTATGTCTGCCCAAGAATATCCTCCAGCACCCTTATAGACATTGAAATTGCCATCAGTTAGAAAGATATTGTTTTCATCAAGGATCGAGTGGTAGGTTAGTGTGTCACCACAATCACTTTGTTTGGCTTTTTCCAGTTTGAAAAGTAGAGGATCAGACGAAACTTGCACAACCCTGTATGAATAAATGAGATTGCATACAGAACTACCACCATCTGGAGCAGTCTTCGATGAACGAAAAGCCAGCAGTCTTCCATTACTTCCGGAACATCCTCGCGGGCTAAAACTTGAAACATCCACATCGAGATCGCTACTACAATAAAACGAAGTACCCATTCGAATCTCTCGAGACAAAGACTCCAAAGCAAAACTTAGATTGTTCATCGATGACTGCAAGGTCTGAGCCTGACGATTGAGGCCTACAATCTTAACTAGAGTACCAACAGCAATCACAGCAACCACGGTGAATATTCCGAGTGAGACTATCATCTCGAGCATTGTAAATCCACGTTGTGTATTATTTATTTTCATGATTAATCTTGAATACCGATCTGACCATAACTATTGACCTTTATTATACGATGAACGCCGTTTTGGGAAACTCTTATTTCCGCATGGTTGTATGTATCCCAATTGGAACCATCTGTACTGGCTTTGATGATGGCATCTGGATCTGGTCTTTTGAAAGTGATGCCCAAATGAGTCTTATTGAAATCCGAAGACGAACAGATTGTATCGTTTACCGCGCAAAGTCCAGTGACAGTCGCTCCTCGTTTCAAAGTATATTTGCTTATAGATTCGATTGCGTCATTGGTATCATTCAATATCCCCTCAGTATTAAATGCCTTTGTATTAAAATCGACAAAAAAAGTATATTCTGCGGATTCATCTACGAAATATACTCCATAAGCCTTACTAAAATTTGCTCCTGACTGTTGACTATTGACCACACTTAGACCGTATGTCTGAGCTTGACGTAAAGTCAAAGCCACATCATAGGCTAGATTTGTGAGTAGAGTCCCTGAATTGAAATTGTTATATTTTGCGAGAAGAAGCGCCGTCATGAAGACAAATATCCCCACGGTGACCATGAGCTCGATCAATGTGAAGCCTTTTTGGATTCGTGAAGATCTCATTTGTTATATTATATCTCCTTTGACTCAAATATACGACAGCACAAGATCCCTAAGTATGTGAATATCGATAACAGACACCTCAAAAAACAGGACCAAATACATACCAATGATGAGATATGGGCCAAAAGGCACTTCGGTTTTGGCCTTGAACTCTTTGGATGTGAGAATGAGCCATATCACCGAAACTGCGGCCGCAATCCAAAAAGCCAGAACGATAGCATTTACCCCAGAATAAAGACCGAGCAACCAGCCGATCCCCAATACCAGCTTGGCATCTCCTAGACCCATCCATGTTCCCTTCGAGATGAGCCAGATCAAAGCAAAAGGCAATGCCAATAAAGGTCCAGCCAACAATGTCGATACGCTCGGTATATGTATCCAGGAAGCTCCTCCAAATATCTGACTCAACAATGCTATAAGGGCAAAAGTATATACGAATGGATCAGGAATGATCTTGTGTTTGATATCGTAAGTCGCAATCACTATGAGGAGACATGTTGTTATTATATAAAGTAAAGTTTGTAATCCAGTCTCTAGTGATACCGGCGGAAATGTTAGGAAAATAAGTACAAATATTGCCCCGCCGAAAAATTCTACCAATGGATATTGCCATGATATTTTACTTTTACATTTTCGACACGAGCCATTTTGGACAAAAAATGACAATATAGGTATAAGTTCGAACCATATCAATTGTTTACCGCAAGACATGCACTTTGACCGACCGCCCACTGTATTTCCAGTATTTAATCGCAAAGACACCACATTCAAGAAGCTACCGACTATGGTACCGAATATAAATGAAAGTATGAGAGATAATGTATCCACGTTACTTATTCGGAAATTCCCATCGACACAATCTACCTAGGACCTACGCAATAATTTTTTGGATACGAGGAACCGTAACAATCTGGGTATTCCACCGAATCATAAGGAAGGCTTTCCGTTAAGACCTCATTGTCATTTTCGAGTGTGGCCATAATATAATAATCCAGACCAGACTGTTTTGTCGTATACTGATAATTATTTTGACCAGCCTGTGAAGATGGTGTAGGTATCACAGAAATAAAATCCGACAAACTCACAGTATTTCCGCTTTGATCGGAACAAGATGACCCCACAGAAAGTGCCCCTGGATATTCATGACATCTTCCGAAATATTGCTCCAATGCCAACTGTATCTGTCCGACATCGGCAATCCTTTTTGCATCTCTGGACTTTGACTTGACCGAACTCAAGTTTGCCAAGACAACAGCAGACAATATACCGATGATCACCACGACTACCATGAGCTCAACCAATGTAAAACCCTTATTCTTTAGATTTTTATTAGACATGGTGAAATTATATCACTTATAATTCTCTATGGGCAGACCGATGTTGTGTTATCGGATGCTTCCAGATTTGTCTTGCCAGTCGAATCCATGCAGACATACATAGTACTGCTCGATACCAATCTTCCATATAGAGCGTAACCGGTTACGAATGTCGAAGGATCTGATGGCGCATTTACAACGACTATTTCACTGCCTTGAGAATTCATATCGCTAATCAAAGCATTTATGGTTGTAGTACCAGGATTTCCATCTGCTACAAAACCGGTATATACGGGACTGTCGTTTGTAAGATCTGGATATGACGAGCCATCAAAGTTGCTCTCGAGCTCGCTTCGGATCTGTTTTATGTCAGAGATTATCTTTACATCGGCAGCTTTGCCCTTTGCCGCTCCCAAACTGACCAATACCACCGATGCCAGGATGCCGATAATAGCTATGACAACGAGAAGCTCGATCAATGTAAAACCTTTACCTTTAGAGTGAGGGTATTTATTCATATTTAAAATTATAAGACTATGACTCAATAATAACCGCTTTACGGCTTTACCGCTATGTTAGTTATCAACAGGTATCCCTAAAGAAAAAGAACTGTTGTCATCAATTTCTATTTTCCCCAAATATGGAGAATATGTATAGACATCAATCTTTTTATCATTTGGTGTAAAAACGTATATACGCAACCAGCCGTTTCCACCATTTTCTCTGGCCTGATAATCTTGAACGATCTGACTCACATCATTTCCGCACGAATTGATTTTTGTAATTTTATTCTCACCATGAAAGTGTCCTGACAAAACCATGGCTATAGAGCAATTATCAAATACTAATTTATTCCAAATATCTTCCCCAGTATTGCCATCTATACTAAATGCTCTCTTATTTTCAGGATTCTTTCCATCTATATCAAGATATTTATGCGTTGTTACTATTGTATACACAGTGGAATTATTCCTAACTATATCATTTGCCCAATTCAAAACGGCATCCGTCGGCTCAATCTCCAAATTGATAAATAATAGCTTCAAACCATTTGAAGAAATCATCTCAAAATTATTTCTATTGCCATCAAAATTGCCACCGTACCAACCATTACGTTTGGATGTTAAGACCGGAAAGAATTTGTCATACATTGATAATCCAGATGATTTATCACTCTGAATATTCGTATCATGATTGCCAGGAATGACACTATAAGGAACAATTCCATCCAACTTCCTAAGACATTTTGAAGCATTCTTCCATTGCTTCATCTCTTTTGCCCCATCATTCACTATATCACCCATGTGCGAAACAAATACTATATTCAAATCATCCTTATAGTCTACAATCCATTGTGTTTGACTACAAAATATTCCAGGATAATGAGACGAATAAAACTGAGTATCGGGAAGGACAATGACAGAAAAAGATTTAGCAGGATCTACTCGGAGAAATTCCACCAATCTGAATTCTGAAGATAGTGTTGTTAATCTTGAATAAATGAAATAAACCGATGCGAAAATGATGAGAACAAGGACGACTGATGCTACCAACCTGAATATCTTCATTTAATTATTCTAACATTTTTTAGATGAAAACAAATGACGCTTTGGAAGTATTGGAACAATTGATAATTAATGCCTTAAGCTTTAATGTATCTTTTGACAAAAAACCTAACAGCACTCCTTAAGTGCGATAATGCGAGAAAACCAGGTACACCTTTAGCACTTTGTCTCTGATAATAATGAAACATTTCAGAGTCAGGTACATATGTCACTTTCCAATTATTTTTATGGACTCTCCAACAAAATTCAACATCGCTATAATACATAAAATACTTCTCATCAAGAAAACCGATTTCATCTAAAACTTTTCGCCTAATCATCAGACAAGAACCGAGTAACCAGTCAACATCACGAGGTTCCCCATGATCGAAATCGTACATCAAATGTGTCCTTATCGTCTTATTATTTTCAATCTGTAAAGCTCTATATAAAAAAGTTAATGGACTGGGAAATGTACGACATGAGTACTGGAGCTTGCCGTCAAAATACATAAGTTTTCCTCCCACAACTGCCACATCATATCTTTCCATATATTCATACAATCTCTTTACTGATCCATTACCTACTTGTATATCGGGGTTGAGGATTAAGACATATTTACTCGAAGACATCATTATGCCTTGATTGCATGCTTTCGTATACCCAACATTTTTCATATTATAGATAATAGTGATCTCAGACATATTGCTGAATTTTTGCAATAATTCTTGTGTACCATCCACTGAATTATTATCTATAACAATGATCCTACTTATCGAAAGTGCGTCCGAAGACAACAAAAAATTTAAACAATTATTTATAAATTGACTGGAATTATATGTGACAATTATAATAGTCACGTATTTCATTACTTGTGTTCATAACACATTAACGTTTCCATAAAATTTTCATGTTGTTATAAAGCGATTATATCATGCTAATATATGGCGATGCAGGAGACATCCGCCCCTCGAATACCACTCAAAGTCATAGAACCACGTACCAGATTTGACCCTTTTCTGGAGATTGGTGACATTTGGCATCATCGCGAGCTTCTATATCTGCTTGCCTGGAGGGATTATAAGGTCAGATACCGTCAGACTATCATAGGCATTGCCTGGGCCATATTTCAGCCTGTAGTGGCCATGTTGGCTTTCGTTTTTATCTTTGGCAGATTCGGTGGTATGACCAACAATGTCATCCCTTATGCCCTTTTTGTATATTCTGGTCTTGTCATTTGGCAATTCTTTTCCAATTCCATAAATGAGGCCAGCACATCTCTAGTCGTCTCAAGTCAGATGATCACTAAGATATATTTTCCACGTATCATCGTTCCCTTAGCAAAAATAGTTACTCAATCCATTGACCTAGCTATTTCTCTCGTCATCTTAGTCGGACTAATGATTTATTTTCATGTCTTTCCTTCAAACATCAGTATACTTCTCATAATTCCGATACTACTCTTACTTGGAATAGTTTCTGCTAGCATAGGCATCTTTCTCTCTGCTTTCAATGTCAAATACCGCGATGTTCAATACGCTCTTCCATTTTTCATTCAACTTGGACTATTCCTTAGCCCTGTCATATATGCTGGAACCAGTTTGGGAAAATATCAATTTCTATTGAACCTAAATCCCATCACCGGAATCATAGAGGCCTTTCGTTCTTCCATATTCTCTCTACCTTTTTCAACCACTCCCATTATTTTATCTCTACTCATCACCTTACTGCTTTTCATTTGGAGCATGTATTATTTTAGCAAGTCCGAAGGAGCATTTTCCGATGTTATATAAACCATGAAACCAATCATAGAAATTTCCGGCCTTGGAAAAAAATATCCCATAATGCACGAAAAGGTTCGTTATGGAACTTTGCGCGACACTATCGTGGGTTTCATTAGGCACCCATTCAGAAGACGCAAGACTCGCGAATCATTTTCGGCACTTAAGGACATAAATTTGACCGTAAACAAAGGTGACATCATAGGCATCATAGGTAAAAATGGTGCTGGCAAATCAACCCTTCTCAAGATTTTGTCTGGTATAACAAAACCAACCGAAGGCAAAGTCAAACTTTTTGGTCGTGTCTCTTCCCTTTTGGAAGTTGGCACCGGCTTCCACCCAGAGCTTACCGGCAGAGAAAATATCTTCTTAAATGGTGTCATTCTAGGCATGACCAGAAAAGAGGTCGCCAAGAAATTTGATGAGATAGTCGCCTTTGCTGACATAGAGAAATTTCTAGACACACCAGTCAAGCACTACTCGAGTGGCATGTATGTCCGCCTAGCCTTCGCCGTCGCCGCCCATCTTGAACCAGACATCTTGATCGTAGACGAAGTCCTAGCGGTCGGCGATGCCGAATTTCAGAAAAAATGTTTGGGGAAAATAGAAAATGTGTCCAAGACAGAAGGACGAACTGTTTTGCTTGTTAGCCACAACCTGGATGTTATTGAAAATATTTGTTCAAAAACAATATATCTGGACAATGGAATAATAAAGGAAATGGGTGATTCTACAGACATTGTAGCAAAATACATAAACGATACGATGGTGTACACCGCTCCCCAAAATAAAACAACAAAAGATGAAGCTTACATATCGTCGGTAAAACTACTTGATAACTCCAACAAAATATCTTCAAAATTATCAATTGACTCACCTTTTCAAATTCAATTTGAATTTGTAGTAAAAGAATCTCTTAGCAAAGTGATTCCATGTATTATCTTTTATGCAGATTCAAAAGTGATATACCACGTTTCCGAGGGAGATATTGACGGCCAATTGAGAAATTACACGCCTGGCACATTCCGTTCAAATATTACAATACCGGCATTCTTTTTTAATGTTGGTACATACAAGATTAACGCCAATCTTCAGAGACCAACTATTGAATTTGTCGATACTGCAGAAACATTCTTTCGCATCATCAGTAGTAAAAACAATCTTAGAGACAAACTTTTTGGCAGTAAAATATATGGACCCATGGCATCATTGATTCGTATGGACACAAAAAAACTGTAAAGACATGAAAAATATCATAAAAAAAATATTACGACCAATATTTCATTTTCGAGTAAGAGACACTACAAATGACAGTTCCTCTGATTTATCTTGGCTAAAAAAATATACCATTGATTCAATCCTTGATATCGGAGCAAACGAGGGTCAGTTTCTTGAAAAAATAATGAAAGTCTTCCCTGGAAAACAAACATATTGTTTTGAACCTCTTAGAGAGGTCTACAAAAAACTTCAGACGAAAACAAAAGACCGACAAAATGTAAAAGTTATACAATGTGCAATCGGAGATGAAAATAAAGAAATGTCGATGAATCATTGTGAATTCAGTCCTTCTTCATCACTACTAAAGATGGACGATCTGCATAAAAAAGCTTTTCCTTTTACAGCAAAATCACAAAAAGAGATTGTATTGGTAAGAAAGCTCGACAATATCGATGAGATAAGGGACAAATGCAAAAGACCTTTTATCAAGATTGATACCCAAGGATACGAAATAAACGTGATAAATGGTGGTCTTGAAACATTCAAACTCTCTCCGATAATCATGATTGAAGTCAGTTACAAAAGTCTATATGAGGGTCAACCACTCTTTGATGATATATACAATAAACTCACAAAAATGGGTTTTAACTACATTGGTAACATTGAACAGTTGCTAGATCCAACAACATTGCAACCACTTCAGGCCGATGCTATATTTGAAAACACAAAATATGAAGCCTAGATTCTCCATTATTACCTGTACTAAAAACAGCGAAGAATATCTAAAATACAATATTGACAGTGTCGCTTCGCAGACATTTGGTAACTACGAACATATATTCGTTGATGGTGAGTCCACCGACCGAACAATAGAAATAATAGAGGAGTATAAAAATAAATTTCCTGACAAAGTATCGCTAGTCAGTCGTCCGGCAAAAGGTATATCAAATGCCATGAATGAAGGTACCATGGTGACCAAGGGAGAATACTTGATTCATCTTCATTCCGACGATCGTCTTCATGATAAAGAGGTCTTGACTGATGTCGATTTGTTTCTGAAGCAAAATAACTGCGATTGGATATATGGAAAAGAAACCAGAATAAATCCATCAGGAACAATTGTTAAAACAACAAATCGCTCGAAATGTTCCCGATTTTCCTCCAGAAGTTTTCTTGGAAAATATCTGTTGAAATTCCACTCTTCCATCAATCACCAGTCCGTATTCATCAAAAGACAAGTCTTCGAACAATACGGATATTTCGATGAATCGATAAAGTGTCCAATGGATTATGATTTTTTTTTAAGGATACGGAATAAGACACGATGGATGTTTTTTGACCGACTAGTAGATGTTTTTGTTATGCATGGCCAAAATTGGTCACTGGCACCGGAAAATGCTTTTGAGAATTCCGTCGAAACGTATCTTGTCCAGGATAAATACTTGAACATAATAGAATATCCAATCAAATATCTGATCGATTTGATAATCCTAATAATAGGTGCAAATCATTTCTCTGTTCGCGTAAAAAAGGAAGCGCGTCTACGTCGAAAATAACAATCGGAAATCGTCATTTAACGATATCTCCGATATATTTTTTCCATTTCTTCCAGAAAAATCTATGCTCTTTTTTGTATGATCTGTATCTCGTAATCTGAGTCCACGCATTGCCTCTGGTATAAGATTCATGGTGATAAAGTTTGACAGAGGGTTCGAAAACAATCTTATAGCCTCTCTGTCTCAGTTTCAAACAATAATCCACATCATTGAAATTCACCGGCAAATTTGCGCTGTCCATTCCTTGAACTCCCTCGAAAAGATTTCTTTTTGTCATCATACAAGCACCAGTAACAGCATAGAGCTCGCGACATTGATTGATCGAACTTTTATTATCTCCATTTGGCGATTCACCTTCGTAAAGATGACATGCAATCTCGGGATACAAGCCGACTCCAGCATGTTGTACCGTCCCATTTGGAAATAAGAGGAGCGCCCCAACCGCTCCAACTTTCTCTTGTTCTATCCAAGCGGTGAGTGATTCAAGCCAATTTGGAGTTATAACTTCCGTATCATTATTAAGTAATAATATATTTTCAGTTTGAACAAAATTCATCGCCCAATTGTGCATATCGGAGTAATTGAAAGATTTATCATAGTCTAATATTCGAATGAGTGGATCGTTTTTTATAGATGAAAGATATTTCGCAGTCTTTGCTTCTACACTCCGATTATTTATAAGAATTAAATTGAAATTATTATATGAAGTCCTATCAAAAATGCTATTCAAACATCTTTCGAGCAAATGAATGTTATCACGAAAAGGGATTATTATTGTTACCGGCCTGTCAAACACTGGATGAATCTGAGGCAAAATCGGAAGTGATGTATCTTTATAGCTATATTTAAGATTAAGAAATAATTGAACTATATGACTTTTCAATATTCCCAATATGACATAAAAAAAAGAAAGGAGGCTTTGACTCTTTAGTGCTTTAGCAATTTTCGCCCTTTTCTTATATAATCTTGGGAACTTTGTAGACATGAGATTTGTGTAGTAAGATGATGTTTTAGGCTCTTAACCTAGCAAAAATATAACATATTTCTTCAGAAAAGAATTCTATGCAAATAGATCGCATAAAACTAATTACCATAGATTCTATTTCCCTCACCCTCACCTTCCTTCTTTCCCTCTTTCTCCGCCAATCTTCCCTGCTGAATCCATACTTTGGGAAGATTACGTTTGACAAAGGTGGCTACTTACTTTCCTTTATCATCGCTTCCGTCCTGCTTATAATCATTTTCTCCGCCTTTAGACTCTATCGTGTCCGCAATATAGAGTTGTCGGCTAGGATATTTACAGTCTTGAAAGCATTGGTCGTCTGGACACTTATCATAACAGCCGTCATTTATGCCATAAAATATGATTTCTCTCGCGGAGTATTGTTCTTGACTGTATTGTTCACAGTCATATTCATCACTCTTACACGTTTCGGATATTTCAGGTATAGGCGGAATGGTAAAAAAGATGGTGATGACAATGTGCATATCATAGGCACTGGCGATCGAGCAAAAGATATTGAAAAACAGATCAAAAATGTTTTTCCCAATCTATCTGTCATCAAGCTAGATTTCAATGATCCTCAAACCGCTACGTACTTACGCACAATAAACTCCGATGACATATTCATTGCTGATGAATATCTCGGACGTGAGCGAGTCATGAAAATATTGGCTGATCAAAATCTGAAGCATCACAGTTTCAGAGTGATTCTTGACACTTTCAGGCTAGTTACCGGAGAGATACGCTTGAACAACATAGACGATATACCTTCTATCACTCCGAATGTTCGACCAAATACTGTTTACTTGTACACAAAAAGAATCATTGACATAGTCATAGCTGGAACAGGAATGATAATAGTCACCCCACTCTGGCTCATCATAACTGCCGTGATCAAACTTGATTCCAATGGTCCAGCGCTCATCCAACAGTCACGCATCGGATCAGATGGCAGACCATTTACACTCTGGAAATTTAGAACCATGCATTGCACAGCAACTCTCTATGAATATGCTCCACAAAATGAGACCGATCCACGCATTACCAAAATAGGCAGATTTCTTCGTCGACTGAGTTTGGATGAATTGCCTCAACTCTGGAATATTTTCAAAGGAGATATGAGCTTGGTCGGTCCGAGACCTGAAATGGAATTTATAGTCAAAAAATACGAACCATGGCAACAGATCCGCCTCAAAGCCAAGCCAGGTCTAACTGGTTTGTGGCAGATATTGGGACGCAAAGACATACCCCTCCACGAAAATTTGGAATATGATTTCTACTATGTCTGCAACCAAAGCATGCTCCTAGACTCCGTAATAATCCTAAAAACAATTCCAGCGGTACTATTTGGAAGAGGCGCTTACTAAGAAACCTTCCGGAAATAACTTCCCTCCCGTCTCCTGCGGGCGCTAATCGCTGGCTACCCATCCTCGGAGCACGGGAGGGAAGTTATTTCCGGAAGGTTCCTAATTCTTAGCACCTACTCCAACTTCTTGCCTGTAATTTTTTCAATCTTAGTTTTGTACTCCTTCAGAGTCGCGAGATTCTGAGTCATCATCGCTGAGTTTGGGTCGTTTTTGTACCATAAAACCGTTTGATAATGCGTATAAATCGGTATGACTCGGTCAAGATATTCCAATGCTTCTTTATAATCTTTTTGAACAAAATCATAATGCACGAGCTTCACATAATTTATAAGATTGTTAGCTGGAAAATACTTTATGGATTTAACCAAAGCATCATGGTAACCCTGTGGATTACTAGATGAAGCATAGCTTGTCGCCAAAGCGCCGTAATATGTACCATTTGTCGGAAATAGAGATATGGCCTTCCCTATAGCCGTCTCTGCATAATTGAACTTGTTCTCACCCATATAGACATTCCAAAGACTGTACCAAGGAGCCGAATTGTAGGGATTCAACTTGATAGCATCATAATAACTCACCACTGCCGAATCATTGTCTTCTTTTGCAAAATAGAAATAATCGCCGTCCCTCCTGGCACTATCAGAGCGAAACATTTGGACAGCAATCATGGCCGAGATAATCATTACAAATATCAGAATGACATTGATCCACAGTGAAAAATATTTTCTTCTGGATTCTTTCACATCACTCTCGGAAAGCGTGTTGCCATACAAAGCGCCGGCAAAAGAAAAGAAAATCAAAAGCAGAACCGGATAATTCCAATCCATATCCATGAGACCATGAAGAAGATATGAGAGTAATCCGATAAATATGACCATATTCAACCAGTTGGTTTTTTTATCGGTCTTTTCCGTACGCAAAATAGATTTGCCAATACCCCAAAACAAAGAGAATAAAAATCCTATAAATATAATCGTTGCCAATATTCCATTCTCCACTAGCATGCGCAAAAACCAATTGTGTGGGTCGGCGAATGAACCATAATTCGGATCTTGCTTATTCATGCGTAGAGCAAACTGATACGATCCCCCACCAAAACCAAATATGGGACGTTCAATGAAAGTATTGAGTGCATCTTTGAAATAGAACAATCTGGCAGTAAAGGCATTGCTATCAGCATCTTCATTGGAAAATATCTCTACTTCTGCCAGACGTCTGGAGTCAATCTTTGATGTGTTGTTTCTAGCCATAACCCATTGACCACCTGTGATCATTCCTGCCAAGACTAATATAGAGACGTATGTCTTCCAAGAGTTCAAAACATCGTGCCATAGAAATTTCTCACGAAATATGACAGCAAAAACAATTATTCCTATAATAATGGAAAGCCATGTCCCTCTGGAAAAAGTCAGGATGATATTGGAAAAGATGATTGCTCCGGCAATGATCCAGGATATTTTCTTCCATCGCTCTTCTTCCACAATTGCTAAATAAATACTCAAGAAAAAAGGCAAAATAAGAAACCCACCATATATATTGTGTCCAGCGGACAATCCGACCAGTCGTGTATACGAACTAAGGCCAGACAATATAAACTGGTATGACATGATGACTGCGTATACAGCGGTAATTGCCACAAATAATTTTGATCCTATTTGCAATAGTTTTTTATCAAAAACGAGACATTGTGCCGACAAAAATACAGCTATATATGATAACCACCAAAATAAATGAGTGACTGAAGATAGTTTTGTGATTGAAAATGGAATTAAAACTAGCAAACAAATCAGAAACACAAACGCTAGTTTATTTGACAAAGTCTTTTGGATAGACTTTTTGAAATGCAGTGTCAAAAGTAATCCGAAAAGTCCAAATATTATTGAAATCAGAATGAGGTGTTCTGATAAATAACTACTGAGAACAAATGGTGCTACTAGAAACAAACTCGTACCAACAAATATTGCCACTGAGCAGAGTGATGGTTTTTGCATGAAGATGATTATAGCACCAACAAAACTGCCCACCTAAGAGGCGGGCAGTTTTTCAAACTAAAGAATAGATACTATGAAGCTGGGCAAGCCCATGTCGTACCGTCAGAACCGGTAATTCCAGCTGTTACTCGTCCACCGGAGAAACCGGAACTATCAACACAGAAGTAAGCTGTATTCGTACCAGCAACACCACCAACTCCTGTCATAGTTGCTGAAACAGCCCATGAACCTCCTGCAGTAGTAACATCACAAGTAGGTGCTACACCTGTTTGTGTCTGAACAGCAGCTAGTAATGTAGCAAGCTCACCTGTAGTTGCTGTACAAAGCGTTGAAGGATATGTGCCACTAGCAGAAACATTTAATTCCGCCTGTGCTCTCATGCTTGTCATACTGCTTTGAGCAGATGCAGCCCTACCCTTTGCTCTTGCTGAGCCCAAGGAGACGAGCACTACTGACGCCAAAATACCGATGATGGCGATTACCACGAGCAACTCTATAAGAGTGAAACCTCTTGTGTACTTTTTCATATATTATTTACTAATAATTATTAATCCTCTAATAACTAACCTATTTAAGGCTGTTAGCACAATTATAGCATTATAGCATTCCCTTAGAATTGCAATGTAATGCCATGTGTGGATAATAACAGGCGCACCCCCAGTAACATGTCACTACGTCGCCCCAAACAAAACTGCCCACCTAAGAGGCGGGCAGTTTTTCAAACTAAAGAATAGATACTATGAAGCTGGGCAAGCCCATGTCGTACCGTCAGAACCGGTAATTCCAGCTGTTACTCGTCCACCGGAGAAACCGGAACTATCAACACAGAAGTAAGCTGTATTCGTACCAGCAACACCACCAACTCCTGTCATAGTTGCTGAAACAGCCCATGAACCTCCTGCAGTAGTAACATCACAAGTAGGTGCTACACCTGTTTGTGTCTGAACAGCAGCTAGTAATGTAGCAAGCTCACCTGTAGTTGCTGTACAAAGCGTTGAAGGATATGTGCCACTAGCAGAAACATTTAATTCCGCCTGTGCTCTCATGCTTGTCATACTGCTTTGAGCAGATGCAGCCCTACCCTTTGCTCTTGCTGAGCCCAAGGAGACGAGCACTACTGACGCCAAAATACCGATGATGGCGATTACCACGAGCAACTCTATAAGAGTGAAACCTCTTGTGTACTTTTTCATATATTATTTACTAATAATTATTAATCCTCTAATAACTAACCTATTTAAGGCTGTTAGCACAATTATAGCACTACCCTATAATTGCGATGTAATGCCACATGTGGATAACAATCCGCCCTACTGGGCGCCGGCAATATTGTAGATTGGCACTAGGACGGAAGCTAGCAATACCGCTACACCGCCTCCCAATAGCACTATCATTCCAGGTTCGATAAGTGACACTAGAGAGTCGACCGCCGTTGCAACTTCACGACCATAAAAACGAGCCAAGGTCTTCAAGATATTACCAACTTCACCGGTTTCTTCACCAACCTTTGTCATCTGAACCATAATGCCTGGAATATATTCGTTATTATTAGACAATGCTTCGGACAGAGTCTTGCCTCCTTTGACCGACTCGACGGCATTGTGCATGATTTGTTCATAGACTTTATTGTCGATAACATCGGCAGTCAGCTCCAACGCTCGAATGATCGGTATGCCTGAGATGAGCATTGTATTCATATTGTCTGCCATACGCGCCAGATACATTTTGCGAAATAGAGTATTGATATAAGGAATAGTCAATTTGAACTGATCGAAAGCCATACTACCTGCTGGAGTTCTTATAAAACGAATAACAAAAAATACGATCACTGCAAAGATTACAGCCAAAATAAAGAAATATTGAACCAAGAAATTACTTATACCCAATATAACCTGTGTATAGATCGGTATTTCAGCTCCAGACTCGGTGATGATGCCGCTGATCTTCGGAATAACCATAGTGAACATCAATATCATGACAGTAAAGAAAGTGACCACCACGAAAGCTGGATATATGAGAGCACCGCGAACTTTCGAGGACAATTCGTATGTCCTCTCCAGATAATCCGCCAGGTATTGGAATGTCTCATCCAATTTTCCAGATTCTTCTCCAGCCTTGACCATGTTTGTATAAAACTCCGAAAAGATCTTTGGGTGCTTGGCCATGGCCTGCGACATCGAGCTTCCACTTTGGAGATCATCGGCTACGATCTGCAATTTTGCCGCCAGAGTGTGATTTTCTGATTCGGCAGCCAGAAGTCGAAAGACGCGCAAAGCTGAAACTTGAGCTTCAAATAGGGTTGATAGCTGGCGTGACAAAATAACAACATCTTTTGTCGAGACCCTATCGAAAAATGATATATTCTTTGATAGAAATGAACGAGTCTCAGCATCCCTGATAGACGACAAAACCAGACCACGACGTTGCAGTGAAGAAATGGCTACATCGACATTGATAGCATCGATCGAACCAGTCTTTTTGGCTCCGGTATCATCTATGGCTTCGTAATTAAAAAGCATGTTTATTTATTATTGATTTACACATTTCTATATCATTCTTTCCAATGTCTTTGGATTTAATGAACTCATATAGGCGTTCTCAACCGTGATCTCCCCTGCCCGGACCAATTCGGCCAAAGATCTGTTCATATCTATCATACCCACTTGTGAACTTGTCTCTATAACTGTATTCAATTCGTGTGTGCGACGTTCACGGATCAGATTTGAAACAGCGCTGTTATTTATGAGGAGTTCATAAGCCGGTATCAGTCCGCCCGATATTCTCGGTATGAGTCGCTGGGAAAAGATACCCGTCAAAGATCCCGCCAACTGCACACGGATCTGATCTTGCTGATTTGGAGAAAATGTATCGATGATACGATCGACTGTCGAGGCGGCGCTATTTGTATGCAATGTCGAGAAAACGAGGTGGCCAGTTTCGGCCGCGGTCACTGCTGTAGACATGGTATTTGCATCGCGCATCTCGCCGACCATAGCCACGTCTATATCTTCACGGAACATGGCGGTAAGAGCATTGTTAAAGTCTGGAGTATCGAGACGGACCTCTCTCTGATCGATGATGGATTTTTTTGATTCGAATAGATACTCTATCGGATCTTCGATGGTCAATATATGCTCAGTCCTTGTGGTATTTATGAGTTCGACCAATGATGAGAGGGTGGTTGTTTTACCCTGACCGATCGGACCCACTACGAGGAAGAAACCTTGCGGTCTCCTAGTAAATGTTTCCAATATCGGAGGAAGATTGAGCTCGGAGAGCGTGCGTATGACTTTTGGGATGAGACGTAGGGCTATAGAGATCACTCCTTGACGATAAAAGGCATTACCTCGAAATCGAGCGTGGGTAAGACTATATGAAAAATCCACGTCTTTACTCTCTTCGAGTAGATCTTTGCTGGCTGGAGACAAGAACACATTCATAAAACCTTTCATATCGGCCTCGGTAAGAACAGGCCTCTTTAGTAAGGGTATAAGATTGCTCGATGCTCTGATGATCGGATTGCGACCGACCGAAAGATGCAGATCGGAAGCTCCCTCTTTCAATATCAGATTTACCAAATCTTCTATTTCAGATTTATAGTCCATGTTTTTTATTTTGAAACCTCCTGTTTGCTATTATTTTTAATAATCTTATCAACTTCTTCCAAAACTTCCGACGGTATGGTTGTGGCCTTGACGATATAACCGTCCACATTGAGCTTCTTGGCTCGAACTATCTCATCCGATGCTCCTTGGTTTGTAAGCATGACAATCTTCGATTTGCCGTCTAGTCCTTCTTTTCGGATTATTGACACCAGATCGAGTCCATCCATACCCGGCATCACAACGTCAACCAGAATAACAGCCGGAGAGTACCCATCACGCAAGATCTTTACTGCGCTTTCGGTCGAATCGGCAGTTTTGACCTCATAACCGGCTTTTGTGAATTTTAGTGAGTACATATCCAGAAGGAATTTGTCATCATCTATAAATAAAATCTTTTTTGTGGATTGTTCATTCATGACGATATTATACATTATCTACAATTTGTTTACCTCTTCAAAAGGTATCTTCTTTTCAAAAGCTTTAACGATCGCGCTTTCCTTTATCGACAACATGCCTTTTTCGCGGACAATCTTTTGGATTTCGATCTCCGTGGCATTCCTCAATATGGCTTGTTCGATCTCTTTATCCATTGTGAACATCTCGAATACCGCCATACGACCACGTGTACCCTTTGGAGCATCAGAAGTTGGCTTTATTTTCATAACCGTATCCGAAAACGGTATTTCTTTTTTGAATTGTTCGGGAAGATCGGCAAATTGACGATCTATCATAGCCTTGATACTGCCATCTACTGGTGTCGGCTGTCCTCCTCCAGGTGGAAGCAAACTGACCAATCTTTGAGCTACAGCTAAGATGAGAGTTGGGGCGATCAGATACGGATCGACACCCATATCGATAAGACGAGGAATGACGCCGGCCGCGTTGTTAGTATGCAAAGTCGAGAAGACCAAGTGACCGGTCAAAGCGGCCTGCACCGCGAGCTGAGCCGTCTCTTTATCGCGAATCTCTCCCACCATGATGATATCCGGATCCTGGCGCAAAGTAGTTCGGAGTCCCGAACTAAAATCGTAACCGATCTCCGGACGTACCTGTGATTGGCTGACGCCTTCGATCTGATACTCGACAGGGTCTTCGAGAGAAAGGACGTTGTAACTCTCACGATCCATTTCATTCAAAATAGAGTAGAGCGTGGTGGATTTTCCGGAACCTGTAGGTCCGGTGATGAGTATCATTCCGTATGGAGCATCGAGAGCCTTTCGGACCATGTCAATGTATGTATTTGAAAGACCCAATTCCGCGAGTGTACGGACGCCTTTGGCCTGATCCAAGATACGCATTTCGACTTTCTCTCCATAATAGGCTGGGAATGTCGAGACACGAAAATCAACCCTTCGTCCATCTATCCTGGCCGAAAAACGTCCGTCTTGCGGTTTTCTTTTCTCATCAAGACGCATATTCGATATGACTTTGATACGAGCAACTACCGCTGAATGTACAGTAGATGGCATGACAAGCGAGGTATTCAAAACTCCGTCGACTCGAAAACGGACTCGGACTTTATCTCTCATGTGTTCTATGTGAACGTCGGATGCTTCCCCTTCGACAGCATAACGGACGATGGTAGCAACTATTTTGACGATAGGCGCATCTTCGACGATCAATGTTTCCTCAATGCTTTGTTTCGTTTCACCCGGTTTTGACTCGACTTTTTTAGCCAGACCAGCATTGGACTCTTCGGACATCGAACTTGATTCAGGCTTCTTTGTACCGCGAGTCGACTCTACTTCATTTGAGAGTTCCGTCTCCAATTCGGACAAAGCTTTTGTGACTTCGCCCGTTATTCCCTTATACATTTCTATGACCTTCTGAAAATCATCTATGGTGATCAGAAATATTTTGTATGGAATATTTTTCTTAGAAACTAGAAAATTCAAAGCGTCACGCGCCTCCATATTGTCTGGATCAACAATACCCACTTCAAGCATTCCATCTTTGAGCCCTATCGGGACAAAACGATAATGCAAAGCTGATTCTTCAGGCACATAGTCCAGTGCCTCAAAAGGGACACTTCCACTCGAAATGACCCGTACCGGAATATTCAAAAATTCACCTCTAGCTCCGACTATGTCTTCGATCTTGACTCCTTGAGCTATGAGACTTTCTTCCAAAGAACCGCCAGAAGACATCTGTCTGCGCACTTCACGGACATCATCTTTGGTTAATAGTTTTTTTTGAAGGAGTATATCTAGAACTGACATGCTTTGTGAGATTACCGTCGACTGCCGGCCGACTGACCGGATACGGGCGCAAAAGGATTTGGTCGCCCAACATTGAGTTCCGGAATCGTTACAGGATACTCTCGAAGAGTTTGATAAGAAACACTACGAAATATAGATGTATCGATACGGAGTGATTCGATCTGATTCAAAAGACCAATGATTTGAGCGGTGACCGGCTCGGTCTGCTGTACACTGAGTAGTCCATCATCAGGTGATTCTTTGCCTTGAAAATAAAAGAAACCGATAGCCGCCACAACGACGATTATACCGATGATCAGGGCTGATTTGTTGGATGATTTCTGATTATTCATGTGGTTTTGAATTATTGTTGACGCAACCAATAAGTCTTTAGTTCGACTGTAAAATCATACACACCATCTTCACTGGATTTCATACTGAGCTTACTCACATCCATAATACGGAGATTTGCTTCGAGATCCTGAAGGAAGCCTATGAACTCTAGATACGGTGCACTGGCTAAAAATGACACTGTAACTGTATCCATAGTTGGCGTAGCAATCGAATACTGTGAAGTAGAACCGTCTGGATTCCGTGTTGGCATTGACGTGTTTGTATCTGATGACTTTGCCGACGTTTCCGCACGTAGATCATCCAGAGTAAATCCATGAGTCATAGCCACATCCTTAACTTGTAGCATCAATCGAATATTATCGATCGATCCAGGCACCATTCGAGATAGACGATCACGATCAACAGCTGAAAGGTTGTTGTAGTCACGGAGCACTTGGTCGCGCACACTGATCAGTCTTTTAGCACTCTCTATAGCCGAATCATATTCGGCGTTGACTTTACGCACTTCATCTACTTCGATCATGATCTTTTTGGTTACAGTAAAATACGTGCCGATAGCCAGAACGATCAATATTGTAGCTATAATGTTACGATTCATAATATTTTAAAGTGAAGTCGATGTTGCCGAACCTGTATCATCGCCAGTTACTATCCTCTCATAGGAAACACTGGATGGATCGACGCTTGCTTCAAGGATAAAGGAAGTCAGACCATCGGCACCGATCTTCGGATTGCTGATTATTGGATTTTTTATGGCTTTGCGTAGATTGTAACGTTCGAGTGATCCCAAAACATCTGACTGGAAAGCCAGTACAGCCAAATTGGCACCACTGCCCTCTAATGTAATATTCAAATCACCACCAGGATTATCTGGTCCAACAATTTCTAATGTTGTAAATTGGATTTTTTCAACAGTCAATTTAGAAATCAAATCGAAGATCGCCGATACAGCTCTATGTTCACGCAACAATCCTCTAGCAGTATCGATCTGCACATTGACTTGTTTCAACTGTTCGATGAGATTGATGTTGAATTGTTTTTCCCGGTCAGCTAGCTCGATCTTGAGTTTTTCTTGCAGAGAGATCTGATATTGCTTCCAGAGAAAGGCACCTCCTACTCCGGCAATAGATATGACGAGTAAGGTGGTAGCCAAAATCATATAAAGACTAGCTATATGCCGAGGTGGTTTTTTTATCGAGGCCATATTACTCCTTGCTCCTAAGCCAGGCATTGGACTCTTTGGTATGAAAGAAGTTTGGAATTTTGGATCCATAATGATTCACATACAATTATAGCAGACTAGAGCTCAATGAGTAGTGTGTATAAGTCGAAGCGTGCCTTATTCTAGCTCCGCCAACCTACGCAATGCCGCTCCGATAGCTACGGCAAATTCAGGTCCTGATTTTGCGAATTCTTGGGCAAAAAAAGCGGGAGTTTCCAATTTTCCGAAAGGATCCGCATAGACGACTTCGGTCTGAAAACTTATCTTGGCAAGATCAGTAAAACCACGGAGTAAAACTCCTCCTCCAGTCAAGATTATTTTATTTACATTTTTGGAATATTTCTTTTGATAGCTAAGCAGGGTCGCATTTGCCTCATAAAACATATAATCGAGGTTAACTGTTATGATCTCGGTCAATTCTTTGTATTCAGGACCACCCTTCAGACCATAAGCCCTCTTCATGGTCTCCGCTTCGGAAATAGTGATGGATAGAGCTTTTGATAAAGCCAGAGTTATATCTTGACTGCCCCTATTGATGATATGCGAAGCTCGTAAAACACCCCTTTCGACAATATACAACTTTGTTGAACGCGCTCCCATGTCTATGATCATATGCGTGGCGACACCCTGATCGATAACTGAACGGATCGAACTGAATATTTCTATTTCATAAAAACTAGGCAAGAGACCACTACCCTGCATGATTGACTGATATTCGTTTATATAGTCATTGTGTATGGCGACAACCAAAATGTCTTTACCTTTCTTTTCAGCTTTGGCGGTCTCATCTTGACTGGTATATGCCTCTTCTCTAGGAATGATCGAGTAATCCAATAAAACTTCATTTAATGGTACGGGGATATATTTTCTGGCTTCTATATTGACCACGTCTGCTATTTGTTTGTCGGGAACGGCCGGTATAGTCATAAATGTGATCAAACTAGCCGAGAGAGGCAAAGCTGATCCACAGATATTCGCGGTAGTTTTTGATTCACGTAAAATATCCTTGATGGCCTGAATCATCTTTTCGGCCGGCAAAGAAACCGCCCTACCGATCTCAATATTGGCGTAAGGGCCCAGGGATAATTCCCCATATGTTTCCAAAACAGCTTTGCCGTGTTTTTTCTTGATCTGAACGATCTTGATAGCAGAAGAACCGAGATCGATGCCAAGCACGCTTGCTTCCTTCTTGAACAGTGAAGAAAAGAATGACATGCTAATAGTATAGCAGATAAAATCATAAAAATCGGTATTACATGCAACATTGTGGATAGAAACATGTCATTCAAATGTCATTCATAAAAGCTTTATACAAAACTATTCTTGAAGCTATATTCCCTCTTTCTCCTGCTGAAAAAGAACTTTTTTCATTATCACCAGAAAAGGCCGAACAATCGCTACCTCGAGCTTCTGCTTCTCCTATACCCGATGCTCGAGGAGTCCTCGCCTACAAAGATGAACGTGTTGCAAAACTGATTTGGAATATTAAATATAAAAAATCAAAAAAAGCCACAGCTATTGGGGCTTTTATCCTGTATAAAGCCATGCGGAATACTTCATCGACCCTCAATAGTCCCGACCAACCTATCACAATCATTCCGATGCCAATCACAATAAAGAGACGACGCGAACGAGGATTCAATCAATGTGAATTGATCTGTGAAGAAATAAAAAAACTTGATAGTACCGATAGATTCAGAGTAATTTCGAATCTATTGGTCCGAATACAGCACAAAGATAGACAGACTCTAAAGAATAGGTCAGATCGACTCGTAAGTGCCCGAGGGATATTCTCTGTAGATATCGTGATATTGGATGATCTAAAGTCAAAAGATTCGCAATTTCTAAACAAGGATGTCCTCATTATCGATGATGTTATCACTACAGGAAGCACCATGAAGGAGGCTTTGGAGACAATGAGAAATGCGGGATTCAAAAAAGTTAAAGGTATTTCGATAGCACACTGATCACCAAACTACTCATACCTCAATGCTTCGATCGGATTCAAAGCGGCCGCCCGACGAGCCGGATAATACCCAAACACGATACCTATCACTGCCGACACACCAAAAGCAAGAAGTATTGATCCGATTGAGACTTTCGTCTGAATTACGTCGAAAGTGGTCAATCCAAATGAAACCAGAGTCCCCAGAGCAACTCCTATAATACCGCCAACCAGGGTTATTACAATCGCTTCCACCAGGAACTGTTTGTTGATATCTGACCTCTTCGCTCCGATTGCTTTACGAAGACCGATCTCCCTCGTTCGCTCAGTCACTGTCGTAAGCATCATATTCATAATGCCGATACCTCCAACAACAAGAGAGATCCCGGCGACAGCCGCCAGAAGCATGGTAAATGTCTGTGTAACGCTTGAAGCCGTCGCGACAATATCGTTTTGATTGAGAATGCTGAAATCAGCAGACGTGGAGTCTGAGATCTTATGTCGCTTGAGCAACAAATCAGTTATATCCGTTTGGGCCTGCGACATGGTATCCGAGCTTACCGCCTGTGCCGCGATAGTCGAGACATAATCATCGCCAACGAGGAATTTTTGAGCGCTCGTAAGTGGAATAAAGATCATATCATCTTGATTTTGAAATCCCGACCCACCCTTGGCTACCGTCACGCCAATAATCTTAAATTGTACTCCGCTAATACGTATTGTCTGCCCAATAGCTGATGCACCCTCACCGAAAAGATCGTCACGAACAGTTGGACCAAGCACCGCCACCTTTCCG
Source organism: Minisyncoccota bacterium (assembly GCA_041663145.1). Taxonomy (GTDB): domain Bacteria; phylum Patescibacteriota; class Minisyncoccia; order Phycocordibacterales; family PALSA-1337; genus C7867-002. The sequence continues at coordinate 103,422 of JBAZRG010000002.1, read as the reverse complement.
AGACTTTTAAGATTTTGATCGGAAATAAATGATCCCTCCGCTATAGAAACATTCCTCACTTCTGGATATTTAGAAGTTGCTCCCATGACTGTTGTATTTGTATTTGTCCCTTTGCCGACCACTTGATACCTGCCCGAGAGTTCAGCCGAAACTGCCTGAACAGAAGAAATTTCTTTCTCGATAGCTTGAGCATCATCATGCGTAAGTGTTCGCGCGCTTCCTCGACCTTGACTCACTTGCGATCCTGGACCACCCTGTGAACCTGGTGTCACTTGGATAAGATTGGATCCGAGAGACTGGATGTTCGATTGTATTGTTCCCTGCGCACCCTGACCGATCGCAACCATGGCAATGACCGATCCGATACCGATGATAATACCAAGCATGGTAAGACCGGTTCTCACTTTATTTGAGAGAAGTGCGGTATATGTTTCGTGGATAATGTCGGATGTTTTCATGGTTCGATTTTACTCACTATGACCCTGAGTTAGTCGGAGGGTCATGCGTGATGTTTAGCGTCTCTTTTAGAGTGACCTTTACCGTCTTCGATAATCTGACCGTCACGTATAAAAATTATGCGGTCGGCATGTTCTGCCACGTCCGGCTCGTGCGTGATAAGTATGATAGTTCGACCAAGTTCCTCGTTGAGCTTTTGGAATGTGCCGAGTACTATATTTCCCGTTTTTGTATCCAGATTCCCAGTCGGCTCATCGGCAAGAATAAGCGACGGATCGTTCACCAGTGCCCGAGAAATCGCTACACGCTGAATCTGTCCTCCAGAAAGTTGATTGGACAAATGATAAAAGTGTGACTCATCCATACCTGCCGCCCTGAGTGCTTTTACTGCTCTTTCTTTTCTTTGTTCCTCACTGACACCAGCATATACCAATGGTAGTGTTGTATTTCGTAGTACCGTCGTGCGAGGCAGTAGGTTGAATGATTGAAAAACAAATCCGATTTTTTCCCTACGAATATCCGCGAGATTATCGTCTGACAAAGTTGAGACATCTTTTCCATCAAGAAAATATGTGCCTGTAGTCGGAGTATCGAGACAACCTAAAATATGCATAAGAGTCGATTTCCCTGATCCTGAAGGACCCATAATAGCGACAAATTCTCCGTCTTTAATCGTAAAAGATACTCCTTTCAACGCTTGAAATTCGATATCACCGGTCTTATAGATTTTCGTGACATTTTTTACTTCAATCATGGTTCAATAAATAAATGAGGATATTCACAACAAATGATTATCGTGGCATGTTTCCACCACCAAAACCTCCGCTTCCCGATGTTCGACCACTGCCAGCCGCATTACCGAAGAGACTAGGTGCGGTTTGAGTCGACTGAGTGGCTGTGACGGTAGTTGTTATAGTGCGAACTACGTACTGTTGACCTTCTTCAAGGCCAGACACTATCTCGATAGACTCGTCATCCGTAAAACCTGTAGTGACTTTTACTTTGCGTGGAGATGTTGTAAGGAGAATACCCGTTGTCTGACTAGACTTATCATATGAGACGCTTTGATCGATAACTTCAACATAACTCATACTACTCTGCGTTTTTACCGCACTTGTTGGGACCACAAGCGTATTTTGTCTCATCTCAGTTATGATACTCGCGTTTACCGTCATACCAGATTTTACTTTACTATCATCTGTATCAAAGGCGATTTTTACTACATAATTAACTACTCCCTGACTCACAGTACCGACAAGATCAACTTCGGTCACCTCTCCTCCGATAGTCAGATCATCGAAGGCGTCGAAAGTAAGAGTGGCTTTTTGACCAACTTTAACTTTCGCAACATCAATTTCATTGAGAGATATCTCCGCGATCTTCTTTTTTGTAATAAGTGTTGCTATTGTGGTTCCACTATTTACCGTATCGCCTTTTTTCACATCAATCGACGCGACAATACCGGCAAACGGGGATTTTATCACATAATCAGACAAAGCATCCTGTTTTTGACGAAGAGAAAGCTCGCTCGATCGAATATCGAGCACATCTGCTCCATCTTTCAATTCTACAAGAGCCTTTTCGCTATCTTTTATGCCATTTTGAGCGGTAGTCAGATCGGACAAAACTGTATTTGCCGATGATACCAAAGGTGAAACTAAACTGTATGCCTCATCAGCTTTTGTTTGGTCGGTTTCATTATCAGCGTTGTTTTTAAAATAAATCGCGGCGTCTTGCGAGTATTTCGCCGCTTCAAAAACAGCCGTCGCAGTATCGCGAGCCAGTTTTACCGTATCTTCGATTTCTTTTCGAGTTGATGAGTTGGACATAATCCTATATTTTTTCGTAAAACTATAAATCGAATCATTCGCGTCAAACCATGCAGTTTCCGCTTTCGTGCGAAATTGTTTAGCGCTTGTGGAATAGTTGTTGCAACCGCCCAGGTATCCATTATTGCAATTGAAAAGAGTTTTCAAATCCTCCATGATATCTTCCACACTTATAGAAGCTGTGCTTATAGCCGTGCGGGCTGTTGTGTACGCGTCTTCCACATCTTCTTCAGCGTCAACAACATCATCGGGATCGATAGTGACTAGTTCTTCATAAGACAGTTTTGCTGTTTCAAAATCATAATATGCATCCCCCGAGTCAATCTGGGCAATGATCGCGCCGGATCCTACTTCTTGACCAGTTTTGACGTTTACTGAGACGAGATCACCTGATGTTTTGGCGGTCAAATCAACCTGATCAAATGAGGATACTTGACCGGAACCAGTTACCGAAGCGACGATATCTCCACGTCCCAAGGTGGCAAGGACATAACGAGTCTCACTGGTATCACTACTAAAGGCGAGTACTGTTCCATAACCAGCACCGATAAGCGCGAGAAGGATGACAACACTTATAATCTTGTGGACTTTAGACCATATAATTATTTTTTGAATAAATGATTTCATAATTATTGAATTAATTATCTATTTACGGCTCTACCAGATGGCTCAGGTGGTGGAGGCATGAGACGAATCAATTTTGCATCAACCTCACCTTTATCATTCGGATTACCAAGAACTACTACAAAATCACCGACCTTGAGTCGATCTGCGGTGATTTCATCTCGAAATTCTCGAACAATTGTCGACGTACCAACGAGAACAGTTTTTTCCAAATTATCAGGGCCGGCTACAACGACTCGTGGAAGAATGATACTAACAATCTCTCCCACGGCTCCATGTCCGCCCGGCATGCCCGGACCGGGAAATTTTCCACCAAAGTCTCCTTCTCGAGGATCAATAAAATTTCTCTCGAAATTGTCACCAAATCGCGCGCTGAAACTAGCTTTGTGATAACCCGCAACCATGCCTGCTTGAAAAATGACCAGGATAAGGACGGCAACTCCCAATCCTATTAGGATTCCTCGCACTGTTTTCGATTTGTGTATATCTCTATAATCCATATTTGATTAATTAGTTGCTAAAGTAAAACGGTGCAAATTTGTAATGGTATTGGCTCCCGACCAAACAAGAAAACTAACAGCCATCAAAAATACGATCGTGCCCAAGATCGGCATTGTTTCTACCATGGAGTAGACCAGTTCCTTCCAATAGCTCAAAACCGTACTATCTCCGGAGAACAGCAATGAAAAATAGTTGTAAAAACCGGATTCATAAAAACTATTTATGAGATATCTGCCGGACAAAAATACTGCAACCAAAGATGTCGGCAATACCGTTACAGCTACAGTGAAGTAGATCTTTGCGCGACGAAACTCCTCTTTTGCAATTCCTAAAAGGATATTCTGCTTTAGATCCTGTGGTGGCTGTATCTTTTCCATAACTGTTAGACGAAGACGGGATGCATTTTGGTGCATCTTTACAAAGAATGACAATCTCTATGAAAACAAATTGTACAAAGCGCAAAGAATTCTCGGCAAAATATATGTAAACAAACCACTGCAGAACGCAATTCCTAACAAGATACTCAGATTGGTCGCGCCTCGAAAGATCGACGTAAGGCAATGAGTGCCCTTCTATGTTGACTCTTTACTGTATGGAGTGGTCTCTTCAAAAATTCGCCGATCTCGGCAAATGTCATATTGCTTGAATATCGAAGTTTCAATACATCACGATAAAGAGGATCGATCTCTTCCAAAAGAATTTCCACAAAACGAGCATCTTCGGCTCTTGCCAAAAGTTCATCTGGCAATAAGCCAGTGTCGACAAGAGTTTCTGTAAGCATGTTTTCTCCCCGCTCATTTTCAAAAGCGGAGAAAACAAGTTCCTTTCTTCGTCTTAGCCAATCAATTGCCACATTTCTAGTAATTGCGAAAAGCCAGGTCTGAAAAGAACTCCCCTGCCTAAATCCTCGAATATTGTTCCAGGCTTTGACGAATGCCTCTTGAGTTATATCATCCGCAACCTGACTGTCATTTACTAGTTTCAAAGCAAAGTTATATGCATTTGTCAGGTGCCGATCAATAAGCGTTCCTAACGCTTTTTCACTACCATCGAGATAGTCTGATATGAGTTGTTCGTCGGTCTTGATCATGTGATTTATACTATAACATTTTTTTGATCTCTTATGGTAAGATTTACATATGTCGGTAGAATTTGAAGAAGATTTTTCAAGTAGATCCTATTCCAAACCGACGACTTCGGTTAATCATTTTTTACCGCAAGTTTCGCAAGATGATTCATGGCTTGTGCGTAAGGGTATTGTTAGGGATAATAAAGGAGCCAAGAGGATGTATACTGGTATAGTGGTCATTGTCCTACTGGCCTCCTACCTTATTTACATACATATCACAAACGCTCCCCCAAAAAGACCTAGAACAATTAGTGATTTTAATAAAATGCTTTATCAAAACAATGCACAATAATAAAGGTTTTACATTAGTAGAAATGCTCGTCGTGATCGCCATCATAGGTCTTTTGGCAACAGTCGTAATTACATCACTCCAAGATGCTAAAGATAAAGCAAAAAATACAAAATTTGCTGTGGAAACGCGAGAACTTCAAAAAGCTCTTCAGATGTATAAGCTCGATCATAATGAGACTCAACCACCATGTCCTCCGCTCTATTCACCGACGAACAATCATAATCCTTTTGCATGTTATGATTTTTTTGGTTTTCCTTGGCTAGACGAGGCACTTGAACCACTTATAATTGGAAGATATATTAGCAAAATACCACATTTCGATGTTACCCATGATACAGGTCTAGAAAGATGGGCATATACCGCGTATTTACCAAACGTATACAATCACGCCGGAGTTGAAGCTGTTGAATATGGTTGTAAAACGATACACTTTGCAAATTGGATCAAAGGTAGTTTACCCGGAGTTATTCTCATAGGAACCAGCGAGGATTTGCCTTTATCAGAAGGTTATGTTTCATGTGATTCAACAGAACAAGAATGTTCATGGCACACATCAAACGCTTCATTCAAAGTATACTGTTTACCGTTAGATATGTAAGGAAGTATAAAGGAATAACGTCTTTGGGAGAATATTATAAAGCTTCATATCACTTGAGAGATAGGTTGTGATCCAACTGTATAAGATTTCAGAGTCAAAACCATCACTTCTCCAGCGCCTTCCTCAATTCGCTTATAACTGCTTTTTCCCAGTATTTCATCGAATACCAACGAATGAGTGGTGTTGCGACCACGCGTAGCCATGTCTTATGAATTGAAACGCTATAGGTGTAATCAATTAATGTTCCCTCAGGATGTTCAGAAAGTAAAAATTCTTCATGTCCAGAAGTTCCAAATTTAGGGTTTTCATTATCCGAAATGAACCCTTTTCCAGGCAGGATCTGAGTTTTCATCTGCACTGGAAATTTTTTGCCGAATGATCTGACAATTGCATCCATTTCTAAATAATCCCCTTCCCGTTTCTTCACTTGCATTGATTCAGCGACCTTAGGGAAATATTCTGGAAATTTCTCAAAATTTGTCATCATTCTGAATACATTTTCGACAGGTGCTTTGACGAGCCATTCTCCATGAAGAGTGATTTCTTTCATATGTGTAATTCTAACATGACCTCTACTATATGCTCACCTTCGCCCTAATCGGGCTTCGGCGTAGCGAAGGCGGGGAGTTTGGGACAATGTCCGAGTGGCGTTACTTGTCTAAAAATTGTTTTGAACTACTACATATCTACAACTGAACTACTACATTTTATCATTCCGTGGTGGCTCTATATAAGTGTTTTTTTTGATTAAGTACCGGATAACTACTACACTTCTACTACAATCATGCAACTAATTTCCAATAGCCAGCGTTTTTTCCCGAGTGACTTCTTCTGTCTCCAGTGAATTTTATTTTCTTCTCTTGCCGAAGCTCTATAAGCATCCTATATATTTGAAACCATCGCAGTGTCGGCAGCACCTGTGATAAATCTTTTTTAAAACCTTTTTCATAACTTTTAAGATGTTCGAGGATAAGCATTTTATTGTGTTCTTTGGAGAGTCCCCTGCTTCTAGTATATTCACCCGATCGATGGATATCATTATAATAATTTCTTGAAAGAATATATTTACCATAACCCACTCTCTCTATTAGTCCTAGTTCTAAAAGATTATCTGTAATGTAGCTAGCTTTTATTCGCTTATTATCTTTAATTTGATTCAAAAGTATCAATTCTTTATCATTTAGTTCCCGGCCATTTTTATCGGCAACATTAAAGACATATTTTGCAAATTCAATATCTTTAATTTTTCCATCTAGCTCTAAAAAGACGTTATTATCGTTAGTTTTTAGATAATTTGGAGCATTTTTCCCTCGAGAAAGCTGATTCTTGAACATGAGGTTTACTCAGTTTCCAAGATGTTCCACGAATTCAGTCTTAAATAACGTATCCGCTATTAATTTGTTTCTAGTTTTTGATTCATCGAGTATATTTTCAATAGATACACCGTCGACTAAACCTCCAGGACTTTTTACCTCTATTTTCTGTTGGTATTGCGTAACAAAGGTACTCTCGTTTAGTGAATAGTCTCTGTGTATAATCGTGTTATTAATCGCTTCCCTTATACTCTCTTCATCAAAAGCTTTAACATCTCTAATCAGGAGACCTTGAGGCACGGATAAGGTTATATTTCGAGCGTTGATTTTTTCCCAGATTTTATCGTAATACAATAAATATCCACCATTAAATATCTCTATGTCTTGAGTTCTCATTTCGCTTTCATTGAGTTTAAATGAGTACCTAATTTCAACATAAGGCATAATTCGAGAAAGAGTTGAAGGTTTTGCAAGAAGTACCAGGGCCGCCACCGTTAATTTACCATCGCGGAGAAGCTGCAAATCTCTAAGTAATTGTTCATCTGATAATTTGTCGATGCTGACTTTAAATCGACCAGATACTTTTAGCAACTTTCTCAGGTCCAACATTGCTTCAGGAGAAAGGTCATCTAATTGAACGTTGTTAATTTTCTTTGCCGAAAAATCCTGGTTCAAATCCTTATAAGCAATTAAGCGTTTTTGATACTCGTCTTGAGACATTGCTTTTGTCTCTGTTCCAATTCGAATAAACGGTCTTTTCTTATAAGTATGATATGGTGTGGAACTTTTTTCTATTGATACACTAATAACATTTAGACCTGACTTCATTTCAGCTTCGATTTTCGGAATCAATTTTGGCTCTGTATTATCAACATATCGTTGCGATATATCTCTTAAGGTTTTTTCAGTTATATTACTAATTCCGATTACTTCTCCATTATTTTTTACACCAAAACAGACCCTGCCACCATTTTTATTGGCAAATCCCGTAAGACATTCTCCAGCTTCCTCTATTTCAGAAAGGCTTTCTTTATATTCTAATATCTCTGATTCATTTTCCATACAATCGCAGTATACCAATCTAGATAAAAAAACACTATTTATGGTTACGGTGGGATAACGTTGGGATTTTTTTAGCTAAGAATGCACCTACTTATATTTTATAGATTCTATTACTGTTTAGTATAGGATAATTAAAAATGCCCATACTTATAGTTTCCAATTACCTTGATAATTTTTAAATTTGAATGTTTTAACCAAAAAATTTACATTTTCTTGAAATTCGAGAATATTTTTACTATTTACTCTAATTTCCTTCGATAAATCTGTGTTGTATATAACAATCTCATTTTTACTATCATCGACCCAAATGGTACTCCAGTGGGCAAAGGCATTTCTATATTTTTGTACGAATCGTAAGGCTGCTATGATTTTTTCATATTGTCTTAACCTTTTAAAATAAGAAATGTCTTTATAAAGTGAAATTTTCTTATCGAAACTAAGTTGTGAGGAATTAAGTATTTTGTCGTGAAAGATAGCTGCTTTTTGGCTTGTTTTTGGAAAGAAGTAAAGTCTTAGTCTCCAACCTAATGATATTTCAACATCAACAGCATCTGATATTATATTCCCTCTACACTTTGAGATCTTTTCTAATTCTTGATTTACAGGAAATTTCATAGGATTTATTTGCGGCAGTTTTTACTTGAAGTTTGAACCTATTTAAGCACAAACTTTTTCACGGTGTAATCGTAAACTTCTTCCGGCCAATATTGCTTTTTTGATCCTGTATTGCTGGATAGACCGATAACTCTCCCGACAAATTCTCCGCAATCTGTTCCAGAATCTATTTCGGAAATGAGTTTATTTTTATCGACAATTATATCAACAAACACAGCTTTCATTTCCACTTTTCTGGTATGGAAAATTCTCCCGTATTATCAGTTAGTTTTGTAGGAAACTGGCTGACTCCGAGAACCCCACGCCTTATCTTTTTAATGCTTGTGGCCGCCTCCATCAGTTCAATATTATTTCTTTTGAATGGACTGATTACAGTTACCGGACGGACAATCTCTTTGGTTACGATACGAATAGGAGTTACCAAATCGGAATCATTTGATATCACAACTGCTTTCTCAAACTTATTATTATGTGCGTCGTGAATTAGATGAGTCGCAATATTTACATCAGTTCCTTTCTCTTCACTTCGTATCACAGTTGCAAATCCTTTCCCGGTCGCTAGTTTCATACTCACATTATGCGATAGGAATGTTCCCTCTATGATTTCTAAATTCTTAATCGTTCTCAGCGCGCGAAAATACATCTGTTGTCTATTTGGACGTTCTCTATCAATATCATTCTCCCGATTCTTTATCGGAGCCGTGAAATATTTAATCTTTACGATCTCATCATTTGGAAACAAAAATTGGCACAACTTGAATACATCAAGCCATTTACATGGAGTATTTTTCAAACATCCATAATATAAATTAAACCCGTCAATATAAATATAAAGTTTCATTACAGTAGAATATTCCTAAAATGCAGAAACCGCAACACAAGATTGCGGTTTCGCGTTCTGCCACCGAAGCGACAGAAGGTATGTCAATATACTATCAAATCAAAGACAAAAGTCAAGCAAAATTGGTGTCCACTTTATGGGGTACAGATCATCAGCGGAGACGGTGGGATGAAGTTGGAACTTTATTTAAGTCTACAATGCCTAGGAAATCCAAGTATTATTACTGTTGAGCCTGTTGTTGAATGCCAACCGATCGTATAAGAGCCTCGCCATCAGAATTTTCGAAAATCTTCACAGCTCCAGTGCTATCAAGAGTTGCCATAATCGCAAGGTGTAACTGGCCAAGAGCATCTTGCAATTCTGCACTTTCAGCCGAAATGGCCTTAACTTTCAAACCACAATTGATTGATTGTAACTGAGCAAGATCTATGCGACGTGCATGCGACAAAGAGTTTTTCTCATTCGCGAGAAATCTAGCAACTGTACTAGCGCGGTGTTTGGCTCGCGTCTCACCGGCAAACATAAATTGAGCTAGCCATGAAGAAACAAGCTTTTTCGATAGTTTTATATAGTTCTCACACTCAACCAGAAGAGCTGGAGCAAATTCCTGAAGAATAGGTATCCAGACTGGTAGTTGCTCGGGATTCTTGGCAAGAATTGTAGACGCTCGATCAAATTGCTCGATAATGGAACCCGCTGGAGAAAATCTACCCCTCACCCTAACCTGTGGATCAACCGGTCCGAGTTCTGCATTGGAATCCATGAGAATAGAGTTGCCCGACATAATCATCATGGTCGCTGCACTTTTGGCAGTACCCGTAACAATGAATCTGACATCCTTGAACTTGTTGCGCAGAATCTTCACAATTGACTCTGTAGCCTCGGCTGAACCGCCTGGACTATGAATAAAGACGTCAACGGCATCTCCCGTAAGGTTTCGAGTTACTTCATGAAAACCATCCTTATCAGAGAGATCAATACTCAAAAAAGGTGACGCTACTTGAACTTTGATCGGATTATGAAAAGCTGTGGCATAAACAACGAGTGGCCGCCCAGTCAACCCACTTACTAGTTTATATTTTGCCCTTCGTACACCATCAAAATCCCCAGCTGGCTTATCCTGGGATTTTCCTGCCTCAATCTCTTTTCTTATATCCTGCCATCCTTTCTTCATGTCATGACATGAAGTAGCTGCCTTGTATGACCCCCGACTTGGGATTAGCAGAAGTTTCTGTAGAGTAGCCCGTGGCTTCAGTAGCTATTTTGTACTGTCTCGATGAGACATCAAAAATACGCATAGCCTCAGCCAATTCAGGCTTATTTTTCAAGAAATCAGCACCCTGTTCCTTGATTTGTTTAGATGTTTTTGCTCTATTCTTCATAGATGCCCAGTATACCATATTTGGACGAAAATCAAGAATATTTCTGACAAAAAGAAAGTCCCACAAAGGTGTCGTGAGACTTCCTTGTGGGACACTATTCAGACCTGTTACTCCTGTAAACCATGTTTGTAGCAGAGGTAACGTTCGATCGGTTGCCAGTCGCCAATGCACCAACCAAGGACGCCCGAGTTCTTGAGATGCACAAAGGTTTTTTGCGTCACCTCAAAGTTTCCCAGCATCCATTTAGTCCTGAAGTGCTCGTAGCGACCAACTGCACCGCTCTTCGTCAAAATCTCGACTCCGATTCGCACGGCACCGTCGAGGAACTCCTCGTTTGGAAGCAGTTTCCACTGAATCGAGTAAGCTCGCCCATCGTGACCAACGACACCATCGAACATGGACGACGTTAGTTTCAGATAACCAAACTCCTTCTGATTCCGGTGCTGCACTTCGTCAGTGAGACCTTCCCACTCTGTTCTCAGAATTTCGTGCGTGCGAGCCTCGACATGCTGAGGGTTGGCGACATTAACCACAACTGATACGCAACGACCGGCCGGATGCTGATAAAGCTCGGATGTGATCTCGATGCTCCCCAACACCCACTCCTTATTGTCTTTGCCTTGAACAAAGATCCTACAATCAGGATAACCAGCCTTAGCTTCTGTCGGGAATTGCCATTTTACCGTAGTTTGCACTGCTTTTTTCATTCGTTCTCCTTGCTACATATAGAACTTGAAGCGGAATGCCGCAAGCGATTGGATTAACCAATTCTTTAGAAGTAGCAACCTAGACCCAAAAGGTCCAAATTGCTACTTCCAAATTATTTTAAAGAACCAGACTCTCAGGATTCGCGATCGTCTGATCGTAAATCCAGTAGAGTGCCCCACATTGCTGTGAGGCCAAGATTGGTTAATCTCGAAAGTGAATTAACGAGGAGTTTTATCTTCTTCGTTTCGGCGAGCTTTTTCCAACGAAAAGACTATGTCCTTGTTGTGCTGGTCAACGTTTTCGAAATCCTCCAGTCCACTCCAGAATCGGTCAAACCGTTCTTGGTTGTCCGTGAGCCTTCTGCCCGCCCGTATCACATCAGTGGGTCCCGCTTTTGGGTCCAGACGGATTGTTTTGAAGCGGCTACTATCTTCCAAGACAACAGACGCTAACATGCTAGCACGTGCAAACAAGACAGATGTTTTGAGAAGTTCGGACGTAAGGTCCCGATCGTCGGCGATTACAAGTTTCTTCGCTGACTTCTCGAACTTCTCAAGAGCGTGGTTGTAAGATTCAATGACAAACCAATCTCGGTGGTTCCTGTTGGCGATACTGGTAACGATGACCACCATGATTGTCGCGCCAGACACGATAGCCAGAGTCATTATCAAAAAGTTTGGCCTCATGTGATTCGGATCGATATGTACTGGGAAGACCCAGATGCCGAAGTAAAAGGCAGCCGAGACGGTAGCAAGGAAAGTAATAGTGGTAGCAATCCAGTAGACAACTTTCAGTGCAAACTGCCTCCGCATTGCTTTCAGCGCCTCAGATTTCAATCCATCCAAGGTCTTTCCAGCTAGGTTCTTCCTTTCCCAGCAACTTACAGCTCCTGGCGAAAATTCCGCCACAATGCTTTCGACGTATTCACTATTCATTTTTTAGTGCCTCATTTTGTTGCGAATTATGGGGTCGATGCCCATCCGTAGTGACAACCAAGTCATACAGACTTTCATAAATCCGGAATAGTTCGGCAGCTATTCTTCCTGTATTATATCATTATTACAATATAAAAGTCAATATCTGTCCAATTTACAGCTTGAAAAGCGTGTCTACTTTATGGGGTACAGATCAGCTCGCCTTCGCGAACTACTTGCGGATTGCATCCGCCGTAACTCGCTTCGGCGAGCGAAGGCGGAGACGGTGGGATTCGAACCCACGAGGAGGTTGCCCCCCTAACACCTTAGCACGGTGCCGCTTTCGACCGCTCAGCCACGTCTCCATGATTCAATATTTCAAATCCAACAATACCGATAACTCAATCGTCTGACCATTCTGGCACAGATCGAACTATTTATCAAAAGAGGGTTATAATATCTCCATGCCAATCTCAATTACCTCCAAAGTAACCGAGTATTTTCGCATGACTCCAGTTCAGAAGATCGCTTTGGATCGTTTGGGTATAAGGACTATCGAAGATTTATTGCGTCACTTTCCCGTCCGATACGGAGATACTGCCGAAGCAAAAAATATAGAGTCACTCCAACATGGAGACAATGTCGTTATCTTCGGCAAAATCAGCGGACTAAAAACCGGTAAAGGCTTCAAATCACACATTGCAATGGCCGAAGGTGACATAGAAGATGAAACTGGGCGTGTACATGCCGTCTGGTTCAATCAACCCTACGTCGCCAAGATGTTCGTTGATGGCACGATGGTTAGAATAGAAGGCAAAGTCAGCGAAAGACGCAAAGACAATCAACTCTACTTTTCAAACCCCAAGATCGAGACTGTAAACAGACTACCGACAGGTGTCGGTAATTCCTTATTCGGCAGTGATATCGAAGCCCACACACTCTATCCAGTCTATCCAGAATCTCGAGGCATCAGTTCCAGCTGGATATATCATGCTATTTTAAAAATATTCAAAAGTGGCATTCTAGACACCATACCCGAACCAATACCACCAGACATACTCGAAAAATATCACTTACCCGGAATAAAAACTGCATTGATCTGGGTCCATACACCCCAAAACCAAGATGATACTTTGTCAGCCAGAAAACGATTTGCATTCGAAGAAATCTTCACCATACAGCTTGGAAAACAAAGAGCTCGAAAAGAATACCGAGAACATCCGACGTATATGATCGAAACTGATCCCGATCATGTTCGAGAATTCGTCCGCCGATTTCCATTCACATCCACAGAAGCTCAAAACCGATGCATAGAAACAATACTATCCGACCTCAAACGCGATTTTGCCATGTCACGGCTCCTCGAAGGCGATGTAGGTTCAGGAAAGACTGCCGTAGCCGCGGCGATAGCCTATGCCGTTATGGTCTCTAAACCAGTAAAACAAAAAGACAAAGACAATCCGTTAAAAGAGATAAAATCCGTTCGTTCCGCCAATTTACAGATCGCTTATATGTGCCCCACCGAAATATTGGCAACACAACATTTCGAATCCTTCATAAAATTCTTTTCGTATATGCCTATCCAGATCGGTCTCATCACGGGATCAGGTGCCAGAAAATTCCCTTCCAAAGTCAATCCAAAAGGCTGGACTGATATTTCCAGAACTCAGTTGCTCAAATGGGTGGCGAACGGTGAAATAGCCGTCTTGATCGGTACGCACGCTCTCATTCAAAAATCTGTGGTATTCAAAAATCTAGCCTGTGCCATCATCGACGAACAACACAGGTTCGGCACCAATCAAAGATCTCGACTTATAAAAAAGGAAAACCAGCCCGTACCCCATCTCTTATCCATGACTGCTACACCTATTCCTCGAACTTTGGCACTCACGATGTACGGTGATCTGGATCTATCACTCCTAGATCAATCCCCTGCCAATAGAAAACCGATTATAACCGAACTAGTCTTACCGGATAAACGTCAAGAAACTTATGAAAAAATCCGAGAACAACTAAAAGCTGGAAGACAGATGTATGTGATCTGTCCACGCATCGACGAACCGGATCCAGATATGGAAGCCGCCATCATCGCCAAATCAGTAAAGGAAGAAGCAAAACGTCTGAAAAGATCGGTCTTTCCCGAATATGAGATAGGTATCCTACACGGCAAAATGTCACCAAAAGAAAAAGATCGAACAATGCTCGAATTTGCTTCTGGAAAGATCAATATTCTTTGTGCCACATCGGTCGTCGAAGTCGGAGTCAATGTCGAAAATGCCACAGTCATTATTATTGAAGGAGCCGAGAGGTTTGGTCTGGCGCAACTGCACCAGTTGCGTGGTCGAGTCATGCGAAGCTCACATCAATCATTTTGCTATGCTTTTACTGAAACAAATTCCCAAAAATCAATCGAAAGATTGAAAGCTCTTCAAACAGCCAAAAATGGATTTGAATTGGCGGAACTCGATCTGGCCCAACGCGGTGCAGGTGGTCTTTCCGGACGAAAACAGTGGGGCATCTCCGATATTGCTATGGAATCTCTGAAAAACTTGAGAATGGTTGAAGCGGCCAGAAATGAAGCGGTCCGTCTCATCGAAGAAGATTCAAGATTAGACAAATACCCGATCCTTAACAATAAAGTCAAAACTCATACCAAGACTGCTCATTTTGAATAATGCTTTAGATAATATGTGAGCTTGGTGAGTATTGTTTCGAAACAATACTCACCAAGCTCACTATATATGCACTTGCTTCTAAAACCATTTCGGATATATTTATGGTTATGTAGCGTTCTTTCTCCTTTTCTTATTAATTGCTTAACCATAACTTACATTTATGGGAATACTCGCCATCATCATAATCGCTTTCATCACATTTGGCCTTGGCTGGCTAATAGGTGTGGATCACTTGGAAAAAGGTTCACGATAAAAAAAGTTACTTTAACGACCCTAATCAAATTAGGGTATAAAATTTGTGAACATCTGTCCGCCCTCTTGGATTCGAACCAAGGACCCCAGAGGTATAAGCTCTGTGCTCTAACCAGCTGAGCTAAGGGCGGATTTGCCAATAATACGACAAAGTGACGTTCTCGACAACTGTTAGTCTCCTCTTATACAGTCGCGCCCAATCTGGTCTTGATCAATATACCCTGAGCAATGAGTATATTTTCATATTCTTCCCTCTCAATAGTCTCAACCTCTATCAGTCGTTTGGCAACCATTTCAAAAGCTTTTTTATTTTCAATCAATGTTTTTTCAGCCAAAGTTCGCGCCTCAGTCATGATCCGAGTGATCTCACTATCTATATCGGCGGCGACTCTTTCTGAATATTCTCTGTCGTTGACCCCCATACCAAACATCACTCGACCAGCCGGACTCTCGAGTGCCACCGGCCCGATCTTCTCGGACATGCCGTATTGGGTAACCATGCTTCTGGCTAGAGCCGTGGCAACTTGCAGATCATTCGAGGCACCAGTCGTAAGATCGCCGAACATCATTCTCTCAGCGACATAACCGCCCATTGATACCGCAATATCATCCAGAAACTCCTTTCGCGATTGCAAACGTCTTTCTTCAAAAGGTAGTTTGAGTGTATATCCGGCCGCTCTTCCCCGCGAAATGATCGAGATCTTATGAACAGGATCGGCATAAGGAAGTATCGATGAAACCAGAGCGTGTCCAGCTTCATGGTAGGCGGTGATCTCTTTTTCCTTGACTGACAATATATGACTGCGCCTTTCCGGACCAAGCATGACTTTTTCTATGGAACGGATCAGATCGAACTGTCCGATCTTTGTCCTATTTTCCCTAGCCGCCAAGATAGCCGCCTCATTCATGAGAGATTGCAGATCAGCTCCGGAGAATCCTGGCGTTCTCTCCGCAACCACCTCGAGATTTACATCTTCGGCATACTGCTTCTTCATGGAATGAATCTTGAGTATTTCGAGCCGATCATGCCTATCGGGCAATTCGATCACAATGCGCCTGTCGAATCTTCCTGGACGCAACAAAGCCGGATCCAATACATCCGGACGGTTTGTGGCCGCCATGACGATAACTTTGACATTTGGTTCAAAACCATCCATCTCAACCAAGATCTGATTTAGAGTTTGCTCTCTTTCGTCATTTCCACCACCCATACCAGAACCTCGAGCTCTACCCACAGCATCGATCTCATCGACGAAGACTATCGATGGCGCCACTTCTTTGGCCATCTTGAAGAGATCACGGACACGAGAAGCTCCGACTCCGACGAACATCTCCACGAACTCCGAACCTGATATCGCGAAGAAAGCGACATTTGCTTCACCGGCAACCGCTCGGGCGAGCAAAGTTTTTCCGGTGCCAGGTGCTCCCATAAGTAACACTCCCTTTGGTATCTCCGCGCCGATCTCGATGAATTTCTTTGGATTCTTCAAAAAGTCCACTATCTCGGATAACTCCTGTTTTGCTTCTTTGGCACCAGCAACATCTTTGAAAGTGACTTTTTGTTTTTGATCATCAGGAAGAGTTATCCTGGCTTTTGACTGGCCAAATGATAATGCTTGCATACCAGCTCCACGCATTTGTCTCGAAATCAACCAGACAAATAACACCAGAAACAATATCGGCACCAAAAACGGGGCAAGTTCTCCAAACCAAAACCAAAATCCGCTTGGTTGTTCAACCGTGATAGTTGTTGAAGCCAGGTTTTGTGATGTCACACCCAATCTCACTAGAGATTCGGTGAATGAAGAATCGGATTCTTTTTCGGCCATCTTCAATGTCTTGTCTATATAAGTGGCCTTTGCCTTATTGCCCGAAAGTGAGATAGAAGCGACTTTATTTTCATGAACATCCTTTGCCAATATCGAAAGTGAAATTGTTTCGACCGACGCTCTATCAGTGGCAAATTGCGAATAGACCCCAGTGATGAGAAGAAAGATCAGTACAACTACCGCGATTACATTCAAAAAACCCATTTTTGGTGATACTTTCATTCTTCTTCCGGACTTTTTCTTGTTATTTGATTTTGGTATGGTCTCTTGTGACATATATCGTGGAAAACCGTTTAAACTGATTATACAGAAATGCGGGCAAAAAGAAAGAAAAAAGTCATTTACGATTCATTACCCTGTGCTATCATTCAATTATGAAACATATCATCCTCAAAGAAGGTCCAGTAGTCTTTCTCAGGAACATATTATTCATGGAGATCATAGCGTCTGCGATCTTTCTAGGTATATCGTATCTGGCCAATTATGAACAATTGTTTAGGGTGTACGGACTTATCGATTTTATCGAGTACAATAACTTTCTCATTTTGGTTTCAGGATTATTCCAACTTATTTTTATTCTAACAACATTCTTTGACTGGTATATGAAGCATTTTGAGATACGAGAACGAGAGATTGTCAGACGTTCTGGTCTCTTATTTCGAAGACAAAAATCCGTATCATTGAGGCAAATTGTCGCGGTAGAGATACAACAATCCCCTTTTGATCGTATCATGAAGCATGCGACCATCATCCTCGAACACGAAAACGGTCGAGTCACAAAGATTCGAAATGTTTCAAATTTTGCCGAGAATGCCGAACTCATAAAACAAACGATAACGAATACAACAAAAACCGCACTTCAACACAGGAGTCTTCAGATGCTAATAAAGGAGGGTGAGAGTCTATTTTTGGAATTCAAACAAACACTTCGATATGACATCCGTAAAAAAACCGTCAGTAAGGACGTCGAAAGATCGGCAATGAAGACCATCGCCGGATTTATGAATTCCGAAGGTGGAACTCTGATCATCGGAGTTGATGATGAAGGTGTGGTGACCGGACTAGAAAACGATTATGATACTCTGGCCAAAAAGAACCGAGACGGCCTCGAAAATCATCTGAGTCTACTCGTAAAGACGATGATCGGAATAAAGTTCACAAATTATTTTCGTACAAAATTTGAATTCTTCCAAGGAAAAGAAGCCTGTATAGTAATGGTTGAACCGAGTCACAAACCAGCCTATCTGCACAACCAGGAAGGTAAAGAAGAATTTTTCGTCCGAATTGGCAACTCAACACAACCTTTCTCCATGAGCGAAGCTGAGGAGTATATAAAGACGCGTTGGAAATACATATAACACGAAAACGCGTTCTCTTTGATATTACAACTTCAAAATCCATTGATATATACAAAAAAGGACTGACACCAGTCCTTTTCGTTCGATGGCATGCTTACCACTCGCCCTGACTGCAGTTAGCGCCAAGACGACAGCTATTACCAACGTCACGATTCCAACTCCGATAAACAGAACTTGGAAATCAGAAGATCTTTTCATCTTTTCCTTTCTCTCCTCTATTAAAAAGGAGTACTCCACAATTACGATAGATTATATTGAGAGTGCTGTCAATCGAAATTCACACCCAATTTATCTCTCCCAAACCGTTCTCTTTGAGATACTTATTTGTCTTACTAAAAGGCTTCGAACCGAAGAATCCGTTATACGCTGAAAATGGTGAGGGATGTGGTGACTCAATGATGAAATGCTTTGATCTATTTATTACTGTCCCCTTTTGTTTCGCATAGTTGCCCCACAGAATAAAAACTAGACCTTCTCTCTTTTCCGAAAGCGTTCTTATAACAGCATCCGTAAACTCTTCCCAGCCTTTTTTCTGATGCGAACCAGGCGAAGATGCTCTGACTGTTAGAGTCGCATTCAATAACAATACACCCTGCTTTGCCCAGCGAGTAAGGTCGCCATTTTCGCATGGTTCCACATTGAGATCATCTTTTATTTCCTTGAATATGTTACGGAGCGAAGGTGGTAAATCCACATCTTCATTCACAGCAAAACACAGTCCATTGGCTTGTCTGTGGCCATGGTAAGGGTCTTGTCCTATTATGACGACTTTCACTTCATCGAATGAACACATCTCGAATGCCTTGAAAATCTCTCTAGGTGGCGGATAGACTTTGTGTTTCAGATATTCGTCTTTTACAAAACCGGAAAGTTCATCGAAATAAGGCTTTTCGAATTCCTGTTTCAATTCCATCTTCCATGTATCGTTTATCTTTACTGATTCTGCTTTCATGGGTCTATTTTACATCAAATTTTAGACTGAGAGTAAGATGATCGCAAATAAGAAAAAACTCTCAATCAAAAAACAACCCTCACGAGAATGACTTTTTAAGGTCTTTCTCGTGAGGGTCTCATGTAGACATCTACAACATCACAACCACGGATTGAGTCCACAGAAACGAAAGTTGGAACGTCGTACATCTTCTCGGCGCCTGGCTTCTTCGAGATCTTCTCTCGAAGGCTTCTGCTCCCAAGAGCCCACGACCACAACCTCCTGTGGTTGGCCAAAAGTTCTGCCCTTCAATCGAATCTTTCTGGCATAATCACTCCCACCTTTAGGATGAAGCATCCTAGTTTCCCGCGCAGACCTTCGTTGTACCTGTAAGTCACGTCTCCGGCCCTCTCTATTTTTCATTTGAGACTCCTATTGTTAAGGTTTCGGTTTCTATTGCAATAAACTTTTATAAAGTTAACAGATGATATTAAGGAAAGCAAGATGATGAATAACCCCACCCATTTTTAATACCAATACAAGTCAAAAAACAACCCTCCGTATTTCATTTGGAGGGTGATTTGAGAACTTGAGGAGATAATCATGTTGATTCATTCCGGACCGTCTCGTTTCTCATCCATAACTGCGATAACCGAAAGCATGACTGGTCCGCATAAGATGAAAAATATGAGTGAACTTATCGCGAGAATCATATCAAGCCACAGATACGCCTTGAAATTATTCACCGCAAACTTGAAGGCTGTCAAGCCGTATGAAGCCCATATAATGGTGGCTGTAAGGAAAGCCACCAAAGGATTGAGGGTCAATTCAAACATCAGTCCTGTGAACAGACACATAACGGTCACAAAGAATGATATGACTACGAGTAGCAGAACAGATTTACTCACACGAAGTGTCTCCATGTTTGACCTTTCTTTTTATTGTTGAGGGAACAAAACGTACACCGCTTTCCGTAGACTAACACTATGCAATTAAACCTGCAATTTGATGAATAAAAGTGTGGCGCCGACGCCACTGCGTCGGCATCTCGAAGATCCTGAGCACAGCGAAGGGCTACAAAAATCAAAACCGCCTTTCGGCGGTTAGATTTTTGTGGTGCCGCCTTTCAGGCGGCATCCTACAAAAATATAGTCGCTACGCTTCTTATTTTTGTGGAGATGCTGGGAATCGAACCCAGGTGCAATCAAGATCAACCGAACGATTCTACGGCGGTAGAATTCTTTGAAGTTTAATGAATACGCTCGAAAGAAGACAAAACACGTATTCACGATCTCATGATTTCAGACAATGAAGCGAGAAACTTCACTGCCCTACATCCAGATAATGACGCCCATTCTCAGGTTAGGATACCCTGAGGTGAACGCGCTCTTTAAGCAAGAGCGAAACTAAAGTCCTTTGCTCCGAAATACGGAGAAACGGTTGATTTAGCATTTAGAGTTTCCGTCAGATTTATGAGTTAACGGTGCTCACGCCGCACGAACGGAGACCATAGACTGTCTATGCCGATCATCCCCGATTTTTCTTTCCCAAGAAAAATCGTGTCGAAAATTTTTTTCGTGTAAACGAAAACAAATTTTTGACCGAATTTTTCTATGTCAACGATCTCTAAACTCCCTCCTCACAGTCCTGTCAGTTTCGCGTTTCTTTATGGACTCGCGTTTATCGTACTTTCTTTTGCCACGAGCCAGAGCGACAGAAACCTTGATGAGATTACCCTTATTATAAACCGAAATCGGTATGATTGTCAAACCATTGTTAGTTTCGATATCCGCCAGTCTCTGTATCTCTTTCCTATTCATTATCAACCTTCGATTGCGACGCGGTTCGTAACCGGCAGGAGTGTTCTTTTCTTGATATGGCGAAATGAGCATGTTGATCACAAAAGCTTCGCCACCACGAATAATGATGTGAGCGCCATCTAGAGATCCTTGCCCCTTTTTTACGGATTTCACTTCATGACCGAGAAGCTCGATACCGGCTTCGATCTTTTCCATGATCTCGTAATTGAAATGGGCTTTTTTGTTATCTACCAATGTTGGCATACAAATATCGTAACATATTATATACTTGTCTATATGTTAATGGAAAATACCTGGAATCTTTATGCTCTAAACAAGGAAGCTTGGAAAGCAATACTATCCGATTGTTCCAAAGCTCAAAAGAGCATAGTCCTCGAACAATTCATCTTCGTCAGTGATGACTTTGGTCAAAAACTCATCGATATCTGCGTCGAAAGGGCCAAAGCAGGCGTCAAAGTCAGATTTCTTTGGGATGCCGCTGGTAGTTTCAGCTTTTTCGGAACAGATATAATTAACGACTTGAAAAGCAAGGGTATAGAATTACTCTTTTGGAAAACTCTCATCCCTTCATATTTCAAAATCCCCGACATACGTTCATGGTATCTGCGAAATCATCGCCGTACTCTAGTTATTGACGGTAAAATAGGATATACAGGCAGTATTTGTATCTCCGATGCCATGAAAAACTGGCGTGACACAAATGTTCGAATGGAAGGAGCCGTGGTAAGTGATATGAAAGATGCTTTCGATCGGATGTGGCAAAAAGCGCAAGGTCAGCGCGTTCCACGGAAGATCTACGACCGACGACTTGGCGTGAGAAAGAAAGAGTTTGCTTATGTCACCAATTCTCCCGCTCCCGGTCAAAAGATGATATACCGAGAGATAGTCAAATCAATTCGTGAATCGCGTCGGTACATATACATGACTTCACCATACTTCGTGCCGACTCATCGCCTACTGCGTTCTATACGCCGAGCTGCCATGCGTGGTGTCGATGTTCGTATCATAATTCCAGAAAAAACCGATCACTACCCTACTTTGGATCTTGCCGCTCGATCATATTTCTCTCAACTTCTGTCTTCAGGAGCACGAATATTTCTATATCCCAATATTGACGGCAATCTGATCCATAGCAAATCAATAATCATAGATGACAAATGGTCGACTGTCGGCTCCCTAAATCTTGACCATGCCAGTCTTCTCTACAATTTCGAAGCCAATATTATCACTTCAAATACTCGATTTACCGAAGAATTGGCTTCGCATTTCGTTCATGATATGAATCTATCAAAAGAAGTTTCGCTAGATGAATGGAAATCACGATTTTTCTGGGAAAAAATACCTGAAATACTCATAAAGCTGGTTAGAAGATTCTTGTGAACAATTGCGTCGTGAGCTCGTTAAACGCTTGCGTAGCCCATCGAAACATGCTATAAATAGTCCTTGTAAAGTAATACATAGTCAATTGGTCATACGAGTCAAAATAAATCATCAAATCAAGGCACCTGAACTCCGAGTCGTCACCGGTGATGGTGAAAACCTCGGCGTTATCGCTCTTACAGTAGCCCTATCTGAGGCTCAAAAGCGCGGACTTGATCTGATCGAGATATCACCTACAGCAGTTCCGCCAGTAGCCAAAATAATGGACTATGGCAAGTATCTGTACGATGAAAAAAAGAAAGAAAAGAGTGCCAAGACCAAGACTATTACGAGCGAGTTAAAGATCATTCAAATCAAGATCGGTACAGGTGAACACGACCTAGAACTCAAAGCCAAGAAAATTTCCGAATGGCTAACCGAAGGTAATAGAGTCAAGATTGATCTCTTCTTAGTCGGCCGATCAAAGTATATGGATATCAATTTCCTAAAAGAAAGACTCGAGCGTGTTTTGAAACTTATCACGATAGAATACAAGATAGTCCAAGCCGTCACAAAAGGACCAAAAGGACTTTCCGTAATAATCGAAAAGAAATAGAACGTAATAATTTAGAATACAATGATTAAAACAAACAAATCATACGCCAAGCGTTTTAAAGTGACCAAGAATGGCAAGATTATGTCTCGCAAAGCCGGTCAAAATCACTTCAACGCCAAAGAACGCACCAAAGTCGCCGCCAGGAAGAGTGGCATGGTCGCTGTTCACATGGATAACAAATCCAAGAGCCGTTTTCTAGTAAACCTATAATCTAATAACACCACAATGACAAGAGTAAAAAAAGGAGTACACGCACTGAAGAATCGCCGATCGACACTCAAAGCCGCAAAAGGTTTTCGTTTTCGCCGATCAAAGACCGAGAGAGCTGCTACCGATGCTTTGGCACATGCCGGAGCTTATTCATTTGCCCATCGCAGGGATAAAAAAGGCGATTTTCGCCGTCTTTGGAATGTAAAGATCAATGCCGCTCTACGTCCACTTGGATTTTCATATAGCAAATTCATCGGTGCTGCCAAAAAGAAAGGTATCGCTCTCGATCGAAAATCTTTGGCTCACTTGGCTGAATTCAAACCGGACACATTTGCAAAAGTTGTAGCTCTGGTAAAATAACCCTCCCCCTATCACTCTCGATATAGTTGCTCTACGATAGCGTATATTCATTGTCTCTGTCCGGAACAATGGCTTTTACGCCCAATTCATCGTTCACACGCTGTGCCAGATGCATAGAAGCCCCAGGTTCCCCCATAACCACAAAAACATTTTTTAATTTATCTGTGCCAGTCGAGACAAACTCAACCAAATGGTCACTGTCACGATGAGCCGAAAAACCATATAGTGTTTCGATATGAGCTTTCACCTTTATCGTCCTTTTGTGTATAGTCACTTTCTTTTGTCCATCTGCGAGATGTCGTCCGAGTGAGCCGACTGATTGATATCCTACAAGAAGAATAGTGTTCTTTGGATCAGGAAGAAAATATTCTTCATGACCGATCACTCTACCACCCACTGACATACCCGAGCCAGCCAAAATGATTTTGGCTCCTTCATATTCTTTAATATTTCTAGATTCTGCCGAACTGACCGTAAATTTCAATCTGGGAAATTGAAAGATATCATCTCCGTTGGCAATTTTTTCTTTTACATGATCGTTGAAAAGATCGGTGTTACTTTTGTATATCTCGGTCGCCTTGATGGCCATAGGTGAATCGACGTAGACTGGAACATCGGGTATCTTCCCCTCTTCTACCATATTGTTGAGTTCATAGAGCAGTACCTGTGTTCTATCTATAGAAAAAGCCGGTATCACTAGAGTACCACCGCGATCCAAGGCATCTTTGATGATTTTTTGGAACTTATTTATTCTTCCCTCTTTGCTTTCATGATTGCGATCTCCGTACACGCTTTCCATAACTAGATAATTCGCATCCCCAATTGCTTCAGTATCTCTCAAGAGAGGTGCAGGAGAATTGCCCAGATCACCTGTAAATAATACACGCAAAACATCGTTATTTTTCGAAGTGTCTTTTATGGAAAACTCTATCATTGCCGAGCCTAGAATATGTCCAGCGTCTTTGAAGAAAACAGACACTTTATCATTCAATTCAAAATTCTGATGATATGGAATCGCATTCCAAAGCGGAAAAACTTTCTCCACATCGCTAATGTCATATAATGGCTCTTCACCATCTTGTTTTGCCTCCATAGCCAATATGGATGCCGCATCAGTCAAAACTATTTCAGCCAATGCCTTCGTCTCCGGTGTGGAATAAATGGGACCCTGATAACCCTCCTTTACTAGCTTTGGAATACGGCCAACATGGTCTAGATGTGCATGAGTAATGAAAAGAGCTTTGATCTCGGAGAGATCGTATGTGAAAGGTTCCCTATTCTCTTTCATAGCCACTTTATCACCCTGAACAAGACCACAATCGACGAGGATCTTCATTTCATCCGAAACTTCAAGCAAAAAATTTGCTCCGGTTACCGATCCGACACCACCACAAAATTTTATTTTAGGATAATTTGTCATTTTTTATGGTAAAAAATAGTGCCGCTATTCCACCTATAAGATCGACTGCCAGATCTTTTAAAGTATCAATAAAATAAGCTGAGCTCCAAAGTACACGGCCTGTAAGTCCAAAATAAATCTCCCAATATTCCCAGGCGAGACCTGCCACCAAAGTCAGAATGAGTACAATAATATTCTTTTTCAACAAACTCAGACGCCAAAAACGCAAAACGGCACTAGCCAGTAACGCGACTCCCATACCTCCTAGGATATGCAGAAAAATTCCATATCCTGGAATCAATACAAATTCCTTGTGTGCGTCAGAAAACTGAAAAGCCATAACAATTGCGATCAGTGTGAATCCAAAAAGATATCTCATTGTGTTCAATTATACGTGATAATGGATAATATAGAAAAGCACCCCGTATCTGTATAGATCGGGATGCGCTTCATAGATCGCGAGAGTAATATACCTGGTGTTCCAGGTGGGTTATCTAGCTTCCAACGTCATAAAGATCGCGGAAGAAATTGAACAGCTCTACCTGTTCGTCGACATTCCAAAAATAAAAATTTTGTAGGATTTTACTCTCGCAATCTGTCTTAATTGTATTACTCTCATCTCGAAGCGCAAGAGGAAAAAGTAGTTGCGACATTATTCAGTAATTACTGCAAGTTGTAATGAAATCTTAGGATTAAATTTGGGTAAGGCAGTACCACAATACTTCGGAAACAATCCGAATACGTGATTAAATCATAACAGGCACTAACAGAATGTTCCCGCCACAATCCTGCGTAATCGCTTCTCAAATTACAACCGTGTTTGGTTCCAGGGCTTCACCAAACACGGGTAATTTTTCGAAGCTCAATCGCATACTCGGATTGTTCTGGGAACATTCTGTTAGTGCCTGTTATTCAAAAGCGATTACGCACGATCGTTTTTAGAGGACTATGGTGCCGCCTTACTCCAAAATCCCATCAAGATCCACATCATAGAGCATCTGCTCCACAACTGCATTGTAGTTGAATACTTCTTCCTTTTTGAACCAGTGGGCGATCTCATCATTTGCCTCCTTAACAGACCCCGAAGCATGCACTAGATTGCGAACTGCTCTGCCATCCACATCAGACATTCTATATGAATCGATCACAAAATCACCCCTAATAGTTCCCATCAGTGACGTCAGAGGCTCTGTTCCACCCGTGATCTTACGTACCAGCTCCACTGCATGCGCCCCTTGCCAGACCATAGCGATCACAGGACCCTTGGTCATGTAGTTGATCAGATTTTTCAAGATAATAGCCGTGATCTTTAGAGGATCCGTATATGGAGGAACTTGCCCCTTGTCAGTATAGCCCTTGATAGTCTTCAATCCGGTCTTTATGCGCCATTCAGGATCCAAAGTATAGTGTTTCTCGATCAGGTCCGCCGAAGGTACCATCATTTTTATCGCAACCAACTTCAACCCTACCCTTTCATACCTCTTCACAATTTCACCGATCAGGGATCTCTGGATACCGTCGGGTTTGATGACTACTAATGTACGCTCGTACTTTGGGTGAGAATTCATATTTGTTTATTATAACTTCATTATATGTATTGTGTCAATATTTCCGCTCCACTCTTGGTAATCACCACCGTATGCTCAAAATGAGCACTCGGTTTACCATCGGCAGTTCGATATGTATAACCATCATCATCCAGATATATCTCTTCTGTGCCCAGATTGAACATCGGCTCAATAGCGATGACCATGCCCGGTTTCAAAACACTACCTTTACCGGCTTCGCCGAAATTTGGCACATAAGGATCTTCGTGGACATGATAGCCGACTCCATGACCAGATAATTCTCGCACCACACCGTAACCTTTTGGAATAGCCACTCTTTCGACAGCATTACTTATATCACCTACTCTTCGTCCACCTTTGGCTTCCTTTATACCGGCATACATAGCTTTTTTTGTTAACTCCAACAATGTTTCCAATTCATCGCTAATCTTTCCAACCGGTACCGTGATAGCCGCATCGGTTATCAATCCTTTATGAACCAGTCCCAGATCTAGACTGACTATATCGCCTTCTTTCAAGACTTTTTCATTTTCATTCGGAATGCCATGGACTATTTCATCGTTGATGGAAACACATAAAACAGCCGGATACGGACGTTTCGAACCGACAGGTGTGTAATTCAAAAATGCCGAACGATCTCCTCCTTCTTCTATTAGTTCTCGTGCTTTATCTTCTAGGATTTGCACAACCAAACCCGGTTTGACCATAGCTGACAACTCTTTCAAGATAAAAGCGTGACGCTTGCCTCCTTCACGCAAAATATCTATATCTTCCTTTGTTTTTATGGTGATCATACTAAAAGCCAACCTTACTCACTATATCAGCATGAATATCTTCGATACTTCTATTTCCATCGACTACTAGAAAATCATAAAAAGTGTTATCGCGATAAAAGTTTATTGCTGGCATAACATCTGTCTCGAACCAAGCCATTCTCTCTTCTATATCATCCTTATTATCATCGAGACGTTTCCTATCGAGCAATCTCTTTATGGCAACGTCTCTATCGAGATCGATCAGGATCACGCATGGTTTATTCAATTTAAAGAAACCAAATATCGAATGTAGTACACCAGCTTCATGTAGACGGCGTGGTGAACCGTCAAAGATCAGATGTTCTCGGCCGGAAAATCTCTCTATGAGAACTTTCGACCATTCGTAGACTGTCAAAAACTCGGGCATAAGACCGCCGTCATCATAGACGTTTTTCGCTAACTTCTGAGTATAGGTATCTCCCTTTATGAAATTCCTGAGTTCATTGCCAGTCTGAATATACACACTGTTGCTTTTGGGATCATTGACTTTTAGCGCATCCATGAGAAGTTTGGCCTGTGTACCCTTTCCACAGCCAGAGCGTCCGATAAATAAAAATGTTCGTGGTGTCATGTGCTCTATTATAGCGCACAGAAAAAAACTCGCACTTACTTAGTATTCTCTCATCGCAACCTGAGCGTCGATCTTCTTCAAGAGATCGATAACTACTGAAACGACGATGAGTAAGGCTGTACCACCGATAGCCATCGAGCGATCATTCGATGAAGAAAATGCCTGAATTATGAGTGGAAGAATAGCTACAGCTCCTAGGAACAAAGCACCGACCAATGTGATACGAGTAACGATATTACCTAGATAATTCTGCGTATGTTCACCTGGACGGACGCCCGGTATGAATGCACCGGAGCGTTGTAGATTTTCCGAAATCATCTTTGGATCGAATGTGACTGCCGTGTAGAAATAAGTGAAAAGTACGACTAGGATAAAGTAACAAGCGCCGTAGAACCATTGATTGTTAAATATGGTGACGAATGAAGAAGCAATTCCAGAAATAATTGGATAGCTAACTAACTTAGACAAAGAAGTCGCGATGATCTGAGGGAACAATAGAATCGAAAGTGCGAAGATTATCGGTATAACACCGGACTGATTGAGTCGAAGTGGCAAGTATGTCGAAGATCCACCATATACTTTATTGCCACGAACTTGTTTTGCGTAAGTGATAGGCACGGAACGATCGGCTTCGGTTACATAGACTACACCAGCCACAGCCGCTACGGCTACGACCAAAATAATGATATAGAATGGCAAGTCAGCCGCGCCGGTTGTAAGGATCTTCTGATAGGTCTGCATGACTGATACGGGCAGACTGGAGACGATACCGGCAAATATGATAAGCGATACTCCATTACCGATGCCAAATTCCGATATGAGCTCGCCGATCCACATGAGAAGCATCGATCCGGCGGCGATTATGATGACATTTGTAGTAAAATCAAAAGTATTCAAATGTGGCAAAACATTTTGTGATTGCAAAAGAATTATAAAACCAATTGCTTGGACGATAGCCAGAGGTGCACCCAAAAGTCGTGAGTACTGAGAAAGCTTTTGTCGTCCCGCATCCCCTTCTTCGTGCATGAGTGCCTTCCATTTTGGGAACATCATAGTCATGAGCTGAATGACGATCGAAGCTGTAATGAAAGGACCGACACCGAGCATCACAATAGAAAGGTTAGAAAGACCTCCGCCCGAGAATATGTTCAAGAATCCCAAGAGCTGACTGGATGAAAGTATATTTGCCAAACTACTTGGATCAACGCCCGGTATCGGTATTGTGGCAAAAACACGGAATATTACGAGGGCCGTGATGGTAAAACCAACCCTCCTTCGCAAAACAGGATCATTCAACGCTACTAGGAATTTTGCCCAAAAATTCTTCATTATTTTTTAACTTTTTTATCTACCTTAGCTACGTTCTTGGCTTTCTTTGCTGGTTCAGCTGATTCGGTTGATTCAGCCGTTTTAGTTCTTGATTTAGTCTCTTTAGTTGCGGGCTCTGTCACTTTTGTTGTCTTTTCAACCTTTGTGATTTTTTCAGTTTTCTCAGCATTTGGAGCCTTTTCAACTTTTTCCTTGACGACCTTAACTGCTGGAACTTTAACGACGACTCGGGATGGAACTGGAGTAATGATACCACCAACCTTTTCTATTTTTTCCTTGGCTGATTGTGATACAAGACAACCGGAAATCATGAGGGCTTTTGTGATCTCGCCATCTCCCAATATTTTTACAGTTGGGATGACTCCAGATTTTGTACGAATGATACCCTTTGCAATCAATATTGATGGTGAAACTGATTCCTTAGCATCAAAAGACTTGTCCAGAATCGTCAGTTTGATAACTGTATTTGCTATGGCAAAAGATTTGTTTTGATTTACTCCACGACCACGCAATTTTGGAAGACGCTTGATGATATCTCTCCATTCTGGACGGCGCTTGTTACCAGCACGAGCTGACTGACCTTTGCCTCCACGACCGGCTGTCTTTCCACGATGTCCACCACGAGCGACGATCATGCGCTTCATGTTTGGATGATTTCTTTTTAATTGATGTGTTTGCATGGTTGTATTATTTCTATACTATTTCTGAACTGGAGCTATACCTTCTTTTACTTTCGGTGTCTTACCGCGAAGTGTGGCTCGGGAAGTTTTTGATAGTGATCGGAAAGCTTCGATAGCGGCGCGAGCATTGTTGAGGCGATTTTTGCTACCAGATAGGAATTTGGCACAGACATCTCTAACACCAGCAAGTTCGATAACAGCACGAGCTGAGCTTCCAGCCACAATACCACTTCCTCTAGCCGGAAAGATCTTTATGAGTGCACTGCCATACTTACCTTCTACTGCATGAGGGATAGTCATCTGAGGAGAAAGGGTGATCTTGATGAGATTCTTCTTTGCTTCACGAGTGGCCTTTTCTACTGACAAAGCTGTATCTCCACCTTTACCCAAACCTACACCGACGCGACCCTTACGGTCTCCTGCAACGACTGCAACGCTAAATGAATATCTTCGTCCACCGGCTGCGACTCGAGTCACACGGCGAATATCGATGATTTTGGAATCAAATTCTGGTTTAACACGTTCACGAGTTTCTCCTCTACCACCTCTTGGTCCACCACGGCTTTGAGCGCCAGGACCAGCCGATCCATGTCCACCTCTGCGAGCCGGATCACCACGCATCTTGCGACCAGGAGTAAATTTGTTTGCTGTAGGAGCAGTTGCAGGAATATCGGCAACATCGGCAATATGGGCACTCTCAGGCAAAATAGCTGCCACATCAACACCAGTAGCTGGAATATTGATATCCAAAGCCGCTGCCCCACCTCCGGCAGTACTATCGTTATTCTGTTTGATTTCTTTGGCAGTCATTGTATTTGTTGCGATGATAATAATTTATTTAAAATGAAAGTCCTCCTTCACGGGCGGCATCGGCGACCATCTTGATCTTGCCTGTATAAATATATCCACCTCGATCAAAGACTACTTTCACTATCTTGGCGGTCTTGGCAAGCTTTGCCACTTCGAGTCCAACTTCTTTTGCACGATCGACAGGAGTCTTGCCCTTGCCTTCCTTCGAACTGAAAGCAACCAAAGTATTACCCTTATCATCATCGATGATCTGAGCATAAATGTATTTGTGAGATTTGAAGATCGACAAACGTGGTCTGTCTGCTGAGCCATGTATCTTGGCACGAATGCGGAGCTTTCGTCTTGCAAATACTTTATGTTTTCTTTCGAGGGTATTCATATTATTAACTTTGTGGATTATGCGGCTTTCTTACCTTGCTTACGTCTGATCACTTCATCCGAATATCTGATACCTTTACCTAGATATGGTTCTGGTTTCTTTTTGGATCGGACCTGAGCGGCGAATTGACCAACTTTCTCACAATCGATACCGGAAATAGTAACTGTGTTCTTTTCTGTTGTTACTTTGAGATCAGCTGGTATAGGGATGATGACAGGATGTGAAAAACCGAGTGACATAGCGAGATCTTTGCCTTTGACATCGGCTTTGTAACCGATACCTTCAACAACCAATTTCTTTTCATATGGTTTATTGACTCCGGCAATCATGTTCTTGATATGAGAAGCATATGTTCCCCACAATGCTCGAGTCTCCAAACTTTCGAAAGCTGGTGTCAAAGTGATTTCGTTATTAGCAATCACAATATTGATATGAGATCGGAAAATCTTCGAAAGACTGCCCAAAGGACCCTTGATAGTCATGGTGCCGTTTGCAAAAGTTGCCTCGGTCTTGGCTGGGAGTGTTATTGGTTTTTTGGCAATTCTGGACATTGTATTTGTTTAAGTATTGAAAATCGTTGTATTACCAGATCTTGAAGAGCACTTCTCCACCGACCTTGAATTTCTTTGCATCCTGATCTATAAGGACTCCTTTTGGTGTCGACAAAAATGTATTTCCAAATCCGCTTCGAAAAGTTCGGATATCGCTCGACTTCTGATATACACGTCGTGATGGCTTCGAAACTCTCTCGACTCCATTTATACGTGGACCAGTCGTGAAGTATACGAGTCCGATCGACAACTCTCTTGAAAATGGCTTACCGTCCTTTTGTACAGACTCGACATAACCGGCCTTCTTCAAGGCATGAGCGATGCTGTCGGCAAACTTCGAATACGAAACAATGACAGAAGCCTTACGTGCATTGCTAGCATTCTGCAATCTTGTTATGAAATCTGATACTGGGTCGGTGGTCATGATGTTTGATATGAAAAATGATTTGAATGATTACCAAGACGATTTCTTGATACCTGGAATTGCTCCGTCATTTGCGAATTCACGGAAACAAATACGGCAAAGATCGAAGTCTCTCATGTATCCGTGCTTTCTACCGCAACGGAAACAACGTCTTACAACCCGAGATTTGAACTTCGGTGTCTTCTTTGATCTAGCTATTACTGATGTTTTTGCCATTTATTTATGGTGAGCGAAGTCGCACTATTTTATCAAATTAAATGAGATTGGTTAGCTTTTCCTCGAAGGAACGTGCTTCCAATCTATATTTCCTCAAGATACAGGGTATTTGGAGGTAATTAGGATACTAGCAGAATGCGAAGCGGACGTCAAATTTTTGAGCTCATTAAAACTATTGCCGAAAGTCCATATCTCAAAAATACGAAAGGGGCCTCCATAACTGAATATGGAGGCCTTGCAGACACGCAGTTATGAAACTAGCTTATCTACCTATTATCGCACCAAAAGCAATTCCTGTCGAAAGGGTATCCCTATTGGGACCAGTCATTGTGACTGGATAGTCAGCCGAAACAAACGGTCCGATACCGGATCTTTTGGTTACTCTGATGAGTCTCCAATTCCAGATGTCCCGACCATTCTTTGCTCCAGAGAACTCCGTATAGGAATCGAAATCCATTCTGTCTTCCAAAGGTAATCTGAAGACATCTTTTGATTCTGTCGTTTCGATGCTCCATTTGACCTTGGTGACCGTAGTGTCGTTTGTCCCAATATTAAGCTTAGGCGCCTTTATGGCGACAAAAGACTTGCTTAGAGTATTCGTCTCCCCTGCGAATGAATTGTCGGGAGTTACGAATATGAACGGTATCACCGCTAATATGAGCAGGAACTTTATCATCATGTTCTCCTTTTCTTCTGGTATAAGTCTAGCACTTACGATGATTTCTAACTAATCCCTCTTCAAAGGCATACCGATATGTTCTAGAAAAGCCAATGTTGCTTTTTTATCACTAGAAGTTGTGACGATAGTTATGGCAAAACCGAAAACATCTTTGAGATCTTCATCGGAAGTTTCGGCAAAGATAGTGTGCTCCTTTATACCCATAGTGTAATTGCCCATGGCATCCACTGATGTTCGAGAGAGACCACGGAAGTCCTTGGTACGAGGCAGAGCGACGTGTATGAGACGATCCATGAATTCATACATTCTCTTGCCACGAAGAGTGACCTGATAACCTATAGGGTCACCTACGCGAGTCTTGAAGGTAGCGATAGCTTTCTTTGTGGCACGAACTGCAGGTTTCTGGCCAGTGATGCGAGCTAGTCTATCAGCGATGAGCTCGATCTTCTTTTTATCCTTTGTAGAACCAAAACCACAAGATACGACAACCTTGAGCAATCTTGGAGTTTGCATCGGATTCTTCAAAGCCAAAGTTTCCTTTAGGACTTTGTAAGATTCATTATTGAGTTCTTGTACTGATTTGTAAGACATGGTATTTATGATTTCTTGGTGACCTTTGAAGCATTCATTGGCATTGGTCGAACAACAGTCTGACCTTTCTGTCCTTGTTTCCTTGGACGCTCGTGTTTCTTTACTGTATTCATACCTTCGACGACGATCTTATTTTCCTTAGGAAAGGCCTTGATGACTTTGCCGGATTTACCCTTATCATCACCTGAAAGTATAGTTACCGTATCTCCTTTTTTTACATGCATATTCATATATTTGAAATTAGACTATTTCAGGTGCTCTCGAAGCTATGGTTTTGAATCCTGCCTCACCGACTTCACGAGGTATAGGACCGAAAATACGTCCGGCTATCGGCTCTTTCTTATCTTTTTCGATAATCACAACTGCATTTTCATCAAAACGAATATACGAACCATCTTTGCGTCTGGTAGCTTTTGTTTGTCTCACTACTACCGCATGCAAAACATCTTTCTTTTTTATTGCCTTTCTAGGTTCGGCTTTCTGAACTGACAAAACTACTACTTCGCCCAATTCAGCATAGCGCTTTCTGGTTGCGCCGAGCACTTTGAAAATACGGCCTATTTTGGCTCCTGAGTTATCGGCTATTTTCACAATTGTTCGAGGCTGAATCATGGGTTTGGATTAATGTAAAAAGAAAACTATGCGATTACTTTGAAATTTTTATGCTTTGATAATGGCCTGCAAGCTTCGATGGTGGCACTATCCCCTATCTTCTTTGTATTGCCAGCATCGTGGGCCATGAGTTTGGTCTTCTTTGTCTGGAACTTGTGATACTTCTCATGCTTAACATAACGTTTGACTTCGACAACAACCGTATCTTTCATTTTGTCAGAGACAACAACACCGACAAAAACTTGTCGTTTTCCATTCTTTTCAGTTGTTTCGGTGGTCTTCATGTGAATTGTGATATTACGTTATCAGTGATGTTTTGTCTAGGATTTGCTATTTTGAAATGTTTTTATACGAGCAATGTCCTTTCTGATCATTCGGCCTTCTTTGACATTTTTGCTCTTGGCTCCAGCACCCCCAAAACGAAATACTCGGAGAGCTTCGTTCTTTTCTACAAGCATCCTTGCTAGATCTCCTTCTGTCTTATTTGTTATATCCTTCATTTTCATATTGGTATGGTGTATTAGTTTCGGCTGACTACTTTACATTTGACCGGTAGTTTTGTACCAGCCTTACGCAAAGCTTCAGCGGCTACGAGTGGCTCTACTCCATCGATCTCGAACATGATACGACCTGGCTTTACTTCGGCGATATATCCTACTGGATCTCCTTTTCCTTTACCCATTTTTACTTCAGCAGGCTTTTGTGTGAAAGGATGATCTGGAAAAATACGAATCCAAACTTTACCGGACTTCGTAGCATAACGGGCCATAACTTTTCGAGCGGCTTCTATCTGATTTGATGTTATTCGGGCATACTTGGTGGCCTTGAGTCCATATGAACCAAAAGCAATATGAACACCTCGGGTATCAGCATGAGACGCCTCCTTGTCTGGATGCGTACGCATGGTGAACCATTTGCGATGTTTTACTTTTTTTGGGAATAACATGTTGGTAATTTAAAATGAAAAATTGAATTGCGTATTATTTCTGATCTTTTTTGAAAATCTCTCCTTTGTATATCCAAACCTTTATACCAATATCTCCATATGTCATATGGGCTTTCTCTCGAGCAAAATCAATGTCGGCACGCAAAGTCTGTAGTGGTATTCGACCCTTTTTGAGTTGTTCTGAACGGGCTATTTCAGCTCCACCTAGACGACCTCCCAAATATATACGGATACCTTGAACTTCTCTATTTGCCATGACTTTTTCGACAGTCTGCTTTAGAACTCGGCGGAATGGTAGACGTTTCTCGAGTGATTCAGCAACCATCATGGCTGCAATAGCGGCATTTGACTCTGGATTTCGAATCTCTTCGATATCAACTTTGAGTTCCTGACCATTGAGCTCGACTTTATTGACTCGGAGCAATTTCAGGATCTTTTCGCGAAGCTTCACGACACCATCACCAGCCTTGCCGATGAGTAGACCTGGACGAGATGTCTTGATGACTACGCGCAAAGTCTTTTGATTTCTTTCGATATCTATGCCTCCTAGATAGTTTGCCCGCAATTGTTCTATCAAAAATTCACGAATCAAAAGATCCCCTTTCAGAGCGGATCGGTAATTCTTATGAGAAAGAAACCAGCGACTCTTCCAATCGCGGATAATTCCAAGTCTATGTGAATAAGGGTGTACGGTATGTGACATGTTAGTTTATTTCTTGGTTGTTTTCTTTTTGGCTACTTTTGCTTTTTCTATAACTGGCTTCTCCTCTACTGCCTTCTCAGACTTCGTACTCTTTGCACCCTTTGCGATGATCGGTGCCAGAGTGATGCTGACATGGCTTGTTCTCTTCATAATAGGATGGGCTGAACCTCGGGAAACAGGCATCGAACGCTTCATAACATATCCCTGATCGACACGGATCTCTTTTACGAAAAGCGCGCTCTTTTCGATCTGATAGTTATGTGAAGCATTTGCCACGGCGGAATTTAACAAATCGCCGAGTGGACTACCAGCTTTCTTGATGACTGTATTTAAAATATTTTGAGCATCGGCTACGCCTTTACCGCGGATCATATTGGCAACTAGACGGACTTTTCGTGGTGATATTCGGAAATTTTTGAGTGAAGCGGTAATCATGGCAGTGGATTATTTCTTTGTAGCTGCTGTTGTAGCGGCTTCCTTGGCGGATTTGGCTGCGGCCATCTCTGCTTCTTTAGCCTTGAGTTCGATCTCCTTTTGCATCTTACCTCCATGTCGGATGAATTTCTTTGTAGGCGAAAATTCACCGAGGCGGTGTCCTACCATGTCCTCGGTTACAAATACATCTAGATGATTGCGTCCATTGTGAACACCAAAAGTAAAGCCCACCATTTCAGGTGAGATTTGAGAACGACGTGCCCATGTTTTTATAGTACCAGTTTGAGCCGGCTTTTTACCCGAAATCTTTTTGATAAGATTTTCGTCGACATATGGACCTTTCTTGAGTGATCTTGACATGTAAGATTAACTAAAACAGCTCCGCGGAGCAGTCGTTGCATGTTAACAGAGCCACACTTTGAAGTCAAGAAAAGAAAGAGCTCGGTGAACATTGTTCGGAAACGACACGCAAGGTCACCCACTCCAAATTGCATCCATATTTGAGTAGATGGAACTACTCAGATATGGGCAATTTGTTCGGGGTTCAAATCGCATTGCGAGTCGTTTCCGAACAATATTCACCGAGCTCGAGGAGCTGAAATTTTACAAAAGTAGTCATGGACGTGAATATGAAGATTTTACGTAACACTCCTTGCATCCTCGTTTTTCTTCCGAGAATAATCTGCGAAACAATATACCAATACATTTTCCAAAGGATGCGCGAATCCTTGTAACGCATCCTTTGTGAAAATGTTGGTATATTGTGAGTAGAGTTCGAGGATGAAAAACGAGGATGCAAGGGGGGTTACGTTATAAATCTATTCAAATCAGAGCGAATCTACTCATACCTCAACGCCTCTATCGGACTCTTCTTTGATGCCTGACTAGCTGGATATCCGCCGAAAATGAGACCGATCAGAGCTGATACACCAAAACCTAGCATTGCCCCACTCCAGGGGAATATATATTGCCAATCAACACCTAAACCTTTCGAAAGCCCAAAGGAAATAGCAAAAGCCAATACTGAACCTAGAAATATTCCAATGATACCGCCCATTACCGTGAGACATATAGCTTCAATCAAAAATTGTGACAATATATCTTTATTCGTTGCACCCAAGGCCTTTCGAAGACCTATCTCTCGAGTGCGTTCTGTAACAGCAACAAGCATGATGTTCATGATGCCTACACCTCCTACAAATAGAGCGATCGAAGCCACAGCCACTAGGAAATAAGTCAAAATACTAGTGATAGTACCTAGTCTCTTTGCTAGATCTTGTTGAGTGCTGACGTTGAAATCATCTTTAGTTGGATCTGTAATACCATGAGATTCGCGTAGGGTTGTTTTGATATCTTCAGCTGTAGATGGAACTGCAATATCAGAAACCGCCTGCATGATGATTTCGCTAAAATGTTTCTGACCGAGAATATAATACTGAGCAGTTGTATATGGTACTAGAACCATATCGTCAAAATTAAATATCGATCCTCCACCAGAAGCCGGCAACGTGCCAATTACTTTGAAATTCCGACCCTTAATCTTGACCTTTTGTCCGATAGGATCTTCATTATCGAATATGTGCTCAACCACTTTTGAACCTAGAACAACCGTATCGCTTCTCGAAGAAACGTCTTGTTCGGTGAAAAATTCTCCAATAGGATTGAGATCCATGATATCCACAACCAAATCAGTACAACCAAATATTGATGTTTGATATGAGTTTGAACCGTATGAAACAGTAACAGCGCCGAAAACCGAGGGCATTATGGATTTTAAACCGGGAACATTTGTTTTATTCTTGAGGGCAATAACATCTTTTTCCTTCAAAGAATCGCTATATAGAAAAGATACGTCCGATGGACCCGATGGTTCCCTGCCGGCGTGTACAGTCAGAGTATTCGAACCGAGTCCTTGGATCTGACCGAGTATCAGATTTTGAGCTCCAGCACCTAGAGAAACCACCAGCATTATCGATGTAATACCTATCACTATTCCCAGTATAGTCAGAAAAGATCTCGATCTATTCGTCGAGAGTCCGGTCAGAGAAGTCTTGATAATATGTTTCCAGGTCATGATATTTATTTTACATACTGATCTGTGGTTTTCAGACGATTTCTAACTTTATGATCACTATCTATCTCTCCATCTATGAGATGAATGATCCTTTCTGAATGTTCGGCTGTTGATGTCTCATGTGTAATAAGGATAATGGTTTTGCCGTGTTCTTCATTTAGATGTTGAATGATTGCCATGACATTTTTGCCAGATTTCGAATCTAGATTACCAGTCGGCTCATCAGCAAATATTATATCTGGATCATTGACCAGAGCTCGCGCTATTGCTACACGTTGCTTTTCTCCACCTGAAAGTTCTGCCGGTTCATGGAACATTCTGTGACCGAGACCAACATCTTCTACGGCTTTTTTTGCCTTCATTTCCCATTCTATTTCTGGAACAGTTGAATAAAACAGAGGTAATTTTACATTTTCCAAAACTGAAGTCCTCGGCAGAAGATTGAATGATTGAAAGACAAAACCGAGATGGTGATTTCTGATCCTGGCCAGATCTATATCGGAATATGAGGATATCGGGTGTCCATCCAGATGATATGAACCCTTCGTCGGTATATCTAGGAGACCAAGCAAATGCAAAAGTGTGGATTTCCCACTACCTGACGGACCCATAATGGCCATAAATTCACCTTTACGAACCGAAAAAGTCACTCCGTTAAGTGCGACTGTACCATCATCATAAGATTTACTGAGATTTTTTACTTCAATTATGTTCTGCATATCGGCTCGTATTATGTGAAAGTATAATCCTCACACGAAACATCCACCCAACTATTTCACATACGTCACGACCGTATCACCAATATTCAAACCGGAAATGATCTCCGTCGTGCCAGATGATCCTTTGAGACCTACAGTGACTGGAACTTTAGTGAAATCACGATTGTCTGGATTCATAACTCTGACAAATCGACCTGTAACTTGTCCTGTAATCTCATCTTTCTCTTCGAGAATAGAACGCGAAGGCACCATCATCACATCATTACGCTTATCAGTCAAAATATCCGTATTAGCAGTCATTCCCGAAAAGATCTTTTCATCTTCATCATCGAAAAATAGTGTGACTTTATATGTTGGAACACCCTCGAGGACAGTCTCAGCCGGGTCTATCCGGACCAATTTGGCTCCAAATATTACATCTTGTCCGTATGCATCCAAAGTCACCTGAGCCGTATCATCAATAGCAATCTTGGCTATGTCCGCTTCTGCTACATTGGCCTCGATCTTGTATATTCCGCTGCTTTGTAAATCGAACAATGTCATTCCAGGAGAAACATATTCGCCCACATTTGGCACAACTCGCGTGATGATTCCATCTATCGAAGCTGTGATCTGATTTCGAGACAATTCTGCTCGATAGGCCGCAACAGATGCAGCCTGAGCTTTTATGGATTCGGAAGATGAGCCGGCGACTTTTAACGAGGAACTGTTCTGTGCTTCGACATATGCCGAGGAAGCATTGCGTAATGCCGAATCTGCCGTGGTAACTACCGTAATTGCTTGATTTTGCAATGAAATGGCTGTATTTGTATCCGAAATATATATTTCCAAAGTAGCTTCCGTCAATCCTGAATTGACTGAGTTCAAACCATTCACAATCGCAGAGAGTTCACTCAAAAAAATCTTATCTACATCCAGATATTGCATAGCTTTTGAAAGTAGGTTGTCTTGATCTACTCCACTTGTCATCGCATCTATATCAGCTTTCCATTTTGCCATATTCTCAGTCACCTTCAATCGAAGTTCATTAATCCGCGACTGCTGAGTCGTACCAGACAATCTAACTTTTATTGTCGGATTTATACTTTGTGGATTGTCAAAAATCTGATCAGTATAGTTTATAAGTGCGCTTTGGACTGTGTTATAGCTTTCACGAAAAGCATTCTCAGAATCTTTTTTTGAATTATCCAGAGCGACTTTGGATGAATTAACCTTTGATTGTTCCAATTTCCATTCTTCCGGACGTAAAGTGCGAGAAATATCAGCCAATTTTGCTTCAGCTGCCGCCAGATTGGCTTTGTCCACAGCATCATCTAGCGAGGCTATCATATCGCCTCTTTTTACTTTATCACCGACCTTGACGGCTATCTTCGTAACAATTCCCCCTTTGGCAAAAGATAATTGTGCCCTTTCTATCGGCGAAACCTTGCCTGTTACACTAACTTCTCGGATAATATCCCCCGTTGTAACCAGAGCCGTCTCAAATATAGGTCTATCACCTCCTTTCAAAAATACATATCCAACTACAATCAATACAAATATGATCAGAACTACTATATGCCACTTTTTTATATAAGATTTGAAAGTTTTTTTCATATCGAACACTTATTTATCTACATTATAGCATGACCACCTTATCCCCATAATGCTATAATCAAAGCACCTATGATGGATTTCAAAATACTTATCGATGATTCGACCATATTTGAAAGCAATTTGATCGGACTCTCTCTGTTGGCTGTCATTGTGGTCAGTCTACTCTATATCATCATTTCTCGAATATGGATCAAGATCAATGAAAACGAAAAGCTCAAATACGAATTCATAACGATCATCGCTCACAAATTCCGAACACCACTCACAGCTGCCAAGTGGTTGATCGAAAGCATGGTAGCTGAAGAACAAGATGTTCGACGTCTGGAAAATTTCAAAGATCTGAAGCAATCAAATGAAAAATTGATCAATCTAACCGGCACACTGATCGAAATGACAAATCTCGACAATGAAACGAAATCTTCATATAACTTCGAAACTACTGATATATGTGCCTTTGTAAAATCAATTGCCGAACAGCACAAAGACTTATTCCATCAAAAAAACTTGTTCTTCTCAGTTCAGTGTGCTATCCAGCAATTAACCGCAAAAATCGATCGACCTCGAATGGAATTTGTCTTACAAACAATATTGGAAAATGCCCACAATTACACTCCACCAGGCAGAAATGTTGAGGTGAGTATCGGACAAAGATCGAATACAGCCATAATAGTTATTGTCGACAATGGTATCGGCATTGATCACGCCGACATAGACAAGATATTCACGAAATTCTACCGCACAAAAAACGCCCAGAATATAGATACAGAAGGTTTCGGTGTTGGACTATTCCTTGCCCGATCGATCGTAAAGAAACATCATGGAAAGATTACAGTCAGTTCTCCTGGAATAAATCGAGGAACAACTTTCACAATTGAGATACCGACCAAATAGAAAGCTCTATTTTCCGATAATAGTTCGTACTATCGCATCCATAACAATTTTAGTAATCTTTATTATCTTATTAAGCATAAGTTAAGAACCTTAACTCGATGCCGTCATATTCTTACCTGGCTGACGACGTGATACAACAAAAACATTGGAATATTTCTTTGAACGGCGAGTCTTTTGACCTTTACCAGCTGGTTTGCCCCAACGAGTTTTTAGACGTCGAAGACCTCTTCCTGAACGCTGTTCACCTCCACCGTATGGGTGATCTACTGGGTTTTGAGCAGAACCACGAACCGTAGGACGAATACCCATCCATCGTGAACGACCTGCTTTACCGATATTTACGAGACGATTTTCTTCATTTGATACGGCACCTATAGAAGCCCAAGCATCATCATGAATCTTTCTGATCTCAGTCGAAGGCATCTTGATGTGAGTATATCCGGCGTCGTTGGCGATAACCTGAGCAAATGAACCAGCTGAACGGACGAGCTTGGCTCCGCTACCTGGTTTGACTTCGATATTGTAGATAAAAGCACCGACTGGAATCTTTTTCAAAGGCAAACGATTACCAGTTTCGATCGGAGCATTTTCGGATACGATAAATGAATTGCCCACTTTCATAGACTTTGGCAAAAGAACGTATCTCTTTGTGCCGTCTTTATAATTGACTATACCGATATATCCAGTTCGGAAAGGATCGTATTCAACAGTCTTGACTGTCGCTATCATGTCCTTTTTGTCATATTTAAAATCGATATCACGGAATAGTTTCTTATGGCCTCCACCTTTGTGTCGTACTGTGATTCGGCCAAATGCATTGCGACCCATATCACGCTTCATACCACGTGTTAGAGACTTGTGAGGTTCAGAAGCAGTGAGATATTGCTTGAACGGCAAAACCGTCATGTGTCGGCGTGATTTACTTGTTGGTCGGAATGATTTCATATTGGTAAATTAAAATTGAAAGTATATTTAGACTAAACGAAGTCGATCTTATCACCCTTTTTGAGGGTAATGACGGCTTTTTTGATTCCTGCAACTGTACCCTTGCGACCTTTTACGAAGACATTGCGTCTTGGTGTATTGATGATCGCTACCTTTGTCGGTACAACTTTGTACAAAGTAGAAATAGCCTTCATGATCGAACCTTTATTTGCGTTCTTAGTAACTTCGAATGTATAGACATTGCTCTGACTCAATATACCTGACTTCTCGGTAATACGAGGCCTGATAACTACCGAAGCGTGATTGTTGTCTTTCTTTTCGACAAAAACAACGGGCTTAGCATCTGCCTTGATCTTCTTTGTCTCTTTTATTTTTTTAAGTCCGAATATAGCCATGGTAGTAGTGATATGGAAATTATTATTTCTTTGCAATCTTTGAATCGAACGACTTAAATGATTCGACAGGATCAGAAACAATCAGATATGTATGATTCAAGATATTGACTGGATTGATATTTCGGAATTCTTCGATCGAGACATTACCGATATTACGGAAGCTTTTTTCAATGGCTGAGCTCTTTTTATTTATTGTGAATAAAGCAGTATTGACCTTTTTTGTGGTTAATTTATCAAAACCTTTGATCTTCGAAAGCGATCCGATAACTGATTTTGCGTCCTTTGTCTTTGGAGCTGAGATGTTCATATTATCGAGGAAGAGTATTTCACCATCTTTCCATTTGCGGGAAAGAATAGTAAACAAAGCTTTTGTTTTGACTTTCTTATTGATCTTGCGATCAAAATTCTTGTCATTTCTCGGACCATGGGCTACTCCACCTCCTACCCAGATCGGTGACCTGGTCGAACCGTGACGTGCTCGTCCAGTACCCTTCTGTTTCCACGGCTTCTTTCCTCCACCTCGTACTTCACCACGAGTTTTTGTATGGGCAATATTTGTTCTGGAATTTGAATTCATCAATCGAACAACTTCATGCACCAAGTCGGCATTCCAAGGAAGATCGAATACCCCCGTTGGCAATGTGACCTTGCCGGTTTCTTTTCCTGTCTGATTGTATATATTGGCTTCCATGATATTAGTTTTGACTGACGATCTCTACCAGAGTACCTCTTCGGCCTGGTATTGCTCCAGAAACATACATTACGTTCTCTTCCGGGTCAATATGAGTGACTTTGAGATTGCGAACTGTTATGCGCTCACTTCCCATCCTACCGGCCATTCGCATACCGACTGGAACGTGTGTACGAAGACCTCCACCGATCGATCCTGGTTCGCGTTCTGAGTGTTTTTGACCGTGAGAACGTGGTCCTCCATGGAATCCGTGACGCTTCACAACACCCTGGAAACCTTTACCTTTTGATGTTGCCGAAACAGTCACAATCTCTCCGACTGTAAAGTT
The DNA here is from genome assembly GCA_041663145.1 of Minisyncoccota bacterium. Classification (GTDB taxonomy): domain Bacteria; phylum Patescibacteriota; class Minisyncoccia; order Phycocordibacterales; family PALSA-1337; genus C7867-002. The sequence continues at coordinate 59,401 of JBAZRG010000002.1, read as the reverse complement.
GGAAAGCTCGATCTTGTCGCCAACCTTGGCGGTCACTGCATTTGCCGGATCCAATCGGAACTCTCGAAGAGAACTAAATGATCCAAGATCTTTGAAATGACCTTTTTGCGCTTTATTTATGCGATTTGGATTGCGAGATCCTTCCCCTACCTGCAAAGCTGAATAACCATCGATTTCCGATGTCCTGACCTGAGTGATGACATTGCCACGCACAGCCACAGCTGTAACCGGTATGGCACGACCAGTTGCGTCATATATCTGCGTCATATTCAGTTTTCTTCCTAAAATAAATTTCATGTTGGTTTGCTTTAGTCGTTTCGGACATCCTTTGACAGGATCAGAATAACTTCATTACATCATCTTTACATCTATATTCACTCCGGATGGCAAACTCAAGTTCGTCAACGCCTCGATAACCTTCGGGTTTGGATTGACGATGTCGATCAAACGCTTGTGAACTCTCATTTCGAACTGTTCACGTGAGTTCTTATCGATGAATGAAGAGCGATTTACAGTGTACTTCTTGATCTCGGTCGGCAACGGCACTGGACCATGAATGGTAGCGTCGTATCGGCTGGCCGTATCGATAATCTGTTTCAAGGAAGCGTCCAAAATCTTGTGTTCATAAGCTCTAACCCTGATTCGTAGATGGGGTACCGCATCTGCTGCCTTATTTTTACGAATTCTAACAGGTTTAGAAGCTTTTGCTTCCTTAGGAGCTTCGTGCTTGGTTGTGTCTTTGTTTGCTGTCATTATTTTAATGGAAAATTAAAAACTAAAATGGAATGTGTTAATTTTTAATCTTCATTTTGCACTAAGCGATAACCTTTGTGACGACTCCGGCTCCGACAGTCTTGCCTCCTTCACGAACTGCAAAGTGCATTTGTGCTTCGAGTGCGACTGGAGCTACGAGCTTCACTTTGAAAGTAACTGTATCTCCCGGCATTACCATTTCTACTTTCTCTGGCAATGTTACTTCACCAGTTACGTCTGTTGTTCGAATATAGAACTGAGGTTTATATCCTGTAAAGAATGGTGTGTGTCTACCTCCTTCTTCTTTCTTCAAAACGTAAACTTCTGACTCAAATTCTGTATGAGGTTTGACTGCACCAGTCTTCGATAGTACCTGTCCGCGAGATACGGCGTCTTTGGCTGTACCACGCAAGAGCAAACCTGCGTTATCTCCAGCGATACCCTCTTTGAGCTGTTTATTGAACATTTCGATACCGGTAACAACTGTCTTTACAGTGTCTCGGAATCCGACGATCTCAACTTCTTCGTTCAAAGTGATCCTTCCGCGCTCGATACGACCTGTAACCACAGTTCCACGGCCTTCGATAGAGAATATGTCTTCGATTGGCATCAGGAACGGCTTGTCGACTTCACGAACTGGAATTGGAATAAAGGTATCGAGAGCTTCCATGAGTTCATCGATCTTGGTAGTCCATGCAGGATCACCTTCGAGAGCTTTGAGGGCTGATCCACGGATAACTGGGGCTGTCTTGCCATCGAAACCTTGCTTGGTCAATAGTTCGCGAACTTCTTCTTCGACGAGGTCAATCAAATCTTTCTCTTCGACCGCATCACATTTGTTGAGAAATACTAGAACTTTCGGCACACCAACCTGCTTGGCAAGGAGGATATGCTCACGAGTCTGTGGCATCACACCGTCTAGAGCGGATACGACCAAGATAGCACCGTCCATCTGGGCGGCACCTGTGATCATGTTCTTGATGTAGTCGGCATGTCCAGGAGCATCGATATGAGCATAGTGTCTTGTAGCTGACTCATACTCAACGTGAGCGAGTGAGATAGTAACCGTCTTTGAAGCGTCTCGAACGGTACCTCCCTTTGTAATATCGGCGTATGCCTTCTCCTTTGCCAAACCTTTTTTGGCTTGAACGACAAGAATAGCGGCTGTGAGCGTCGACTTTCCGTGGTCGACGTGGCCGATTGTGCCGACGTTAACGTGCGGCTTTGTGCGATTGAATTCTGCTGCCATGTTTTTTATTTTTAGTGCCCCAACTTTTGGAATACTCGACGGGATCCAAGTGTGTCACGTCGATCATCCCAAAAGCAGTGGATAAAATTGTTAATAAGACTATTAAAAACGCAGGGTCTGCGCGTACAGAAGATACTAACATGACTCAATAAAATTCGCAAATTTTTTGGCTTTGTATTGGTTATACTAACCCAATATCCACTGAATAGTAGTCACCTCAAAAGCATCACCCTTTATCTCACCAGTCATTTTGAACGTACTCGTCTGATATTGGTTACTGGTTATGGTTTTAACGAAATCAGCATAAGTACCATTTTGGTAATTGTTATTTTGTATCACTGCTGGCATTCTAACCTTCATAGTCTCATTCCCTATCGTCAGTAGGAAATCGCGAGGATTTGTATTAATGCCTTTTATATCTTTAACCACAACATCAATTGTTTGAACTCCAACTTTGTCCTTACATGTTACATACGGAAGATCTGAAGAAGCTGCACCTGCACCGAGACCGATACTCATGCAAAGCAAATGCCAATTTTCATAGCCATACCCGCGTTCACTGGTATATTTATTATTATGACCACCGAATTGAGAAGAGAGATAATTGGTTGCTTGTGCAAATTTATCACTCGGTAAATCTACTCTGAATGCTGGAATAGTACTTCCTACTGAAGGATTAATTGTGTAATTAGTACCAATCTGACTTTGCATCTCTTGTAAAAATGAAAATGCTTGTAAGCCTGTCTGTGGTAGTATCACAAAATAACCGTTACTCTCGTCATTCATGAATTCTCCCGCATGACCACTCCCAGGCTGATTGTCTGTGGTAACTCTTACCTTGAAACCATCTGCGATATAACAAATAGTTGTGTTACATGTTGCAATATTTATACCCACAGGAATAGTCAAAGTATTAATTCCTGAATTAAATTTGACTGGTGTCGAACTATAAACACAGCCAGCATCTCCCATAAGGCAAATAAATGCCGATCCAGAGAAATTCTGTGACCATTTCACAGTAATAGGAGAATTTTGTTTAAATGTCTCACCGCCGTTTGGAGAGAGAACAGTGATAGAAGGCTTTGTGGAAACTGCAGCAGAGGTAACTATCGGTTGTGTGACGGCGGGAGTTTGAGCATTTGTCTGTTGCACTTGATTCAACTGAGGCGTGTCAGTATTTTTAACAGAAGGTGTTTCTACTTTTTTACTTTGATAAATATAAACACCACCACCGACTACCAACAATGTAATTATTGTTAAAAGTACCGGCACGACAAATCCTTTTTGTAAGTTTTTCATGTTAATTTATGAATAAAAATGAATCTAATAATTTTTGTTGATCGAAATTCAGTGGACCCTCTGGGTCAGCGTTGAATACAAAATCAATTACAACATTGCCTTTTGCAAGCATAATATGTCTCGTTAGATTAGCCATATCATTGAAGGTAACATCGATAGCTGAGTATCCGTTGACTGTTTTTTCTGTAGGACCTTTAAATGGTGTAATTTCAGAATATGTGCCGTCATACCACGCCTTTATAGAATGATCGGAAGGTTTAGAGTAGACAAAAAGTAACTGGTGAAATCCATAACGCACAAAGACTTCATAAGATGCCACGGAATTTGTCGAGTATGTGCTACTTTGGACTACTGCTGTAAGCGGCGGATGGTTAAAGCTAAAATTATGTTTATTGTTAGTATATGTATGCCAAGTCGTGTCTTGCGAAGATGGCAAAATCATATTTTCAGCTATCTGTCGCAAAATCGGCTCATAAGATTCCTTGTATGAAGCCTCAAATCTTCCTGCAGCTTCGTATCTCAAGAATAACGATATAAACGCAGTATTATTTGCAAATGGTATCGATAGTCCTAGAAGATATGGCTCACTTGCATATGTTGTCTGCAATGCAGGTCTTCCATTGATAAAAATTGGATTATTAGTGGATTTACTTCCATACATAGCGGCAACTGTTTTTTGCCAGTCACTGTATGAAAGTCCATATACAAATTCGATTCGTGCCCCGCTTTTACCTTCCTGATAATCCGACGTTGTAAAATAATTTTTTACGGCATCAAACTTCCAGTTTTTGGGATATTTGAAAGTAATACCAGAGTCAACATGTGTAAAGATGGTTGATCCAGAAGTGATACTTCCTATATACGGTAAATCGGCATTGCAGTGAGGATAATTTGTGGAACCATTGGAACATCTCGATTCCTGGGAATTATTAAAAACATTTTCACCACTTATGTCTTGATTACTTGCGGTACCCCGTTGATCTTTGGAAGCTATATATGCTCCTCCTGTTAATAAAAGTAAGGCTATGATTGCTATAATGCCCCGCACGACAAACCCTTTTTGGAAATTTTTCATTGCAGAATAATCATACTATATATATTTAGAATTTCATCAACTTCTCAATTATATTGAATATGGAAGCCGATACGTCTATTACTGGAGATTCTTTGGGCTGTTCAGATCCATCTTGTAATAGACCCGATGATCCGACCAATGTTGTAGTAAAGCTAGTGTGAGTACCTTCAGGGACTTTTATATCTCTTCCATATGAATCGTGAACATAAACCCTATTATATATAGCATTATTAGCAGCTACAATCACGCTTAAAGATATGGATTGACCATTTAACTTTCCATTATCTTTGGCTATTGATCCTTTTATAACTATAGGTACAGTGGCGTTTGCCGGCAATGGTATTCTCATATCTACAAATACAGCATCTGCATTCTCCAAAATATCCATGGGATAGATCTTTCCATTAGATTCCAAAATCATATTTTTTATTATATCTGCTACAGGAGTTTTTCCTGTATTCACTCTTACAAATACATGTTCCAGATAAGAATCTACATTTTTGGATTTAAATACAAATTGTCCCAAGACTACATTAGAAGTTTCTTCTGTCGAAGATATGTTTAGACTTTGATTCGACGATGAAATAGAGCTGATTTCAATACTACTTTCTTCTATTTGAATACTAGGGATAGTTATTGAATCGTCGGTATTCCCCAAAATACTACCGCTCACTCCCACTGCAGTTGCCACCACAGTTATAGTCTGTGCTGATCCTGTTGTATTGGTAAATGAAAACTCTTTGGCCATTTCTCCGTTATATTGATATATATTTGATGCCACAATTCTTTCTTCACAGAATGAACCCTCTTTAGAACTGACTACTATACCCGAAATGCAACCGAACTTTATTTTCCAAGAAGATATCTTACTTTCTGCCGTAGCACCCTTGAATGTTAGCCACGATTTATATTTACCGGAAGTTGAGTCTGGTACAACCTCCGTCTTACTTATGGCCAAGTCATTAGCGATTACAGGAGCAGGATTCGATATTCTGAATACTCCACTATACCCTTTCACGGGGACATTTTTTCCCGTAACATCTGCTTTGATCTGTATCCAATATTTACCATTGCCAGTATTTGGTATCTTAAATGTTTCTTGTCCATCGTTTATAAGAGATGAAGATAATACTATTGCCCTCTCCTGAATCTCATCTATTATAATAAGATTGGCTGAAAGATTGGATATGTTATTATCGAAATTAGATGTTGACCAAATCAATTTCAATTCTGATCCAGTTTCATACAAAGCGCCATTAATAGGTGATGCTATATTTATAGATGGTTCAGGTTTAACGGTTGCTGATATGACTTTGAAATATTCATCACTCAAATCAGAGATATTTTTTTGTAATTTACCTTGGCTATCTACATAATTTATCTGTATCTTGTATTTACCAACAGGTACATTTATTTTCCATGTATATGAACTCTGAGCTACGGGTACGGTGGCGATATTGGTAGTAACCATTGTGACATATGAATACGCCGATATCGCTATCTTGCCGGTGATTACTCCTTGGGCTTTCCAAGAAACTGTCATATTTTCTCCAACTTTTTTCTCTTCGTTACCATTTGGACCCACAACCGTCAATTTTGTGACTGAACCAGAACAAATATTGTTTAACTTCAACCTAGTGAGTGGTCCCATATAGCCGGTGCGTAAAAGATCATTCATCGCTTGATACTTTCCTATAGCCACAGAATACTCATCATTGTATTCAAGATTATATTTGGCGGCATCATTTAACAAATTGTATTTGGATAAAATATTTTTGAGTGAAGAAGCTTCTTCGGAAGTCATAATATCTCCTACGTCCCTATCGGCCCTGAACATTAGAGGACTAGAACAATCTACTGACGATTGCGCAAATACAGAAGAAGCATATAAGAACACTAAGAATTGTATCAGTATCATCGCCTTTATCTTGCTTATTATGTTCATTTTTTTATTTTTTAATATGATGGTCTTAGAAAATATCAATCAGAGTTTGAAATAGATTATTACTAATTTTCTTAGCTCCACGAATAATTCTCTCGCTGATTATTTTTACATTTTCACCGCCTTTATTTATTGTTTCTTTGACATTATTTGGTGTATCGGACTCCATATCAGGTATCGGTATCTGAGGCAACATGTCTTTTATCTGTGTCTTTGCATTATCTATATCATTCTTGACCGAAGAAAAATCAGTACCGGCAGGTACCACCTCTCCGTTACGGTTATTTATGATCGCATCGTGATTGTCTATAACTTTATTTGTTGATTTATTTTTAGTCTTAGATGATTCTCCATCTCCCTTCGTCCATTGAGAAGCATTTGCGGATTCTTTTAAATTTACCGTAACTTCATCATAACCGGTCTTTTCACCATCAGAGACTTCAAATCTGATGGTATATTTCCCTGGCTCAGGAAAAGTCGCCGTGGTCTGGATACAGGTGGAGCAATCGAAATTGAAAATAGGAACTCTGGCATTTTCTACGGGAGGTTTCTTGTTTCCACTCGTATTATCTGATTCGATAAGTTTATTTTGAGCTAATAAACCTGCAGCGAGAATATCGGAAGAGTTTAAGAAACCAAATATATTTCCACGCAGGAAACTATCTAGAAACTTCACTATCGGCGTATATTCATTCATATTTATCCATTTGTAAGTAAGACTCGCTTCTGGATAATTATCGTCACCTACCATGCTGGTGAATCTTATCTTCGCTGGAAAAGAGTTTACAACAACGTCCATATCCTCCCCAGCATTTACAACTGGCGCTCTATTCACATTGAGAGAAGGAGTATCATAAAGCCTCATGATTGGATCTCCAACTGACATTGCTATGTGCCTATTCATATATGTCGAAGCTAACCATGTCTCCCCCAAAGTCTTACCCATCCAATAATTTGTGAACAAATCATACCAAGTTACGACTCCACCGATATATGGCTCAAAAACCGTACCCATCCCACCGGAAAAAGATTTAGAATAATTCTCACCACCAAAGGCTTCTGGAGATATGGCATCATATATTGACCCTTGATCTAATGTGGGTCTTCTTAATTTGTTAGCGGAGACGGCAAACCAACTCTCGTAAACACTGAGTATGGCTCTATTTGAGACCTCAACATTTATTGCTGGGACTTTTGCGGCCCAATCTTTTGTATAACCATGATGCACACCTTGTCCTCCATATCCCACGATCGTTGCATTTATTGTGACTGGGTAAGTAGCAGTCTTTTCGGTTATTATGCTCTCACTACTCATACCCGCATCAAGCATTATCTTGTAAGCATCTTCCAGAAGTTTTAATCCCCACCCTTGTTTAGCATCCATTAACCATTTAGCTTCTGAAATAGCAACTGTAGGCATTCTAGCTTTATCGATCATCTTTTTTACATCAGCAACTGTGAATCCTGTGAGATACGACACGGCAAATCTAAACTTTATCCCCTGCCATGCTACGCATGTTTGCGGCCTGAAATGTACTGGAAACATTGCGCATGCGGCATATTTCATTTCCTCTTTTCCGGTTACATTGTATTGATTGCGATTGTAATCATAAGGTATCTTTTTCTTAAATGCCTCTATATCTTCATAGGTAGTATTTTCTGGAAAACTGAGACCGAGCATATATGCGGCTGATACACGACGTGTAACAAAATCTATTGTCGTGGGCAGATCCTTGGCAATAGCCAAATGTGTAATATTCCATTCTGGATGAGCACTTACCTCTCTCTGTATAGGCAGAGCCAGATTGTCTCGGAAACTTTCAAACGTTATTACTTCACGAAGATGTGTATCATCTTTGAATCTTGGTCCATCAACTCCAACAAAATCTACTTTGGGATGAAATTTCGAATCATCTATATCGAGCCCGAGTAAATGGGCTCCAGGTCTTTTTTCTAGATAATAATCGCAGATGGCAGTCGATATGTCGGAGAGTGAATTGTATACGCACAAGACATTTTCATTTGTCGGAGTAGCGACCGCTGCTGAGGATATTCGGAAGAAGAAAAGAGAGATAATTACCACAGAAAAAGATATTTTCGATATACTCCCAAGATAAATCTGCAACTCTTTTTTCATGAAATAAATAATAAGACCACTTCATTAAGTAGTCTTATTATACCCCCCCCACTAAGATAACAACGCTGTGTATAACTTCAAATGTATAGATAACCCCACGCGACATAACAACATCCCTCCGTACACCGAGGATTGTGCTTAGCGTAAGCGCCCGCAGGTGTACGGAGGGATGTTGTTATGTCGCGTGGGGTTTACGGTTCTATTACTTCCTCTTTTCCACAATCTCTGCCGCTACGTTTGCCGGCACGACTTCATAGTGATCAAATTCCATCATTGCGCTGCCTTGACCAGAAGTCATAGAACGAAGTTCTGTTGTATACCCGAACATTTCCGAGAGAGGAACCTTGGCGTGAATAGCCAATACCTGACCTTTTGGCTCAGAACCTTCGATGGTACCTCGTTTCGAAGCGATCGAACCGTTGATATCACCCATGTATTTCTCCGGCGCAACTACTTCCAGTCGCATGATAGGTTCAAGGATCACAGGCTTAGCTCTCTTGGCGGCATCCTGAAAAGCCTGAGATGCGGCGATCTTGTAAGCGATTTCTGATGAGTCCACGTCGTGATACGAACCAAATGTTAGTTCACAGGAAATGTTAACCATCTTGTAACCGGCCACGATACCTCGATCCATAGCTTCATGAACACCTTTTTCAACAGCCGGGATAAATTCATTTGGGATAACACCACCTTTGATAGAGTTTATGAATTCAAAATCATCAAACCTATGAACTGTCTTCGGGATCTTTTCACCTTCTGGCCATGGTTCCATAGGTTTCAAGGTGATACGGACGTGTCCATATTGACCTTTACCTCCAGTTTGCTTGATGTATTTATTTTCAGCTTCTGCAGTATTCAAGATAGTCTCTCTATAAGCTACCTGAGGTTCGCCGACATTTGCTTCGACAGCAAATTCACGCTTCATACGATCTACCATGATCTCCAAATGAAGTTCGCCCATACCGGAGATGATAGTTTCACCTGTCTCCTGGTTTGAAGAAATTCTGAAAGTTGGATCTTCGATGCTGAGCTTGCGTAGAGCTACACCCATCTTTTCTTGGTCAGCCTTCGTCTTTGGTTCTACTCGAAGAGAAATAACTGGCTCCATGAATTTTATGACTTCTAGGACAATAGGATTTGTTTCATCCGAAAAAGTATGTGAGGTAAGGGCTTCTTTCAAACCTACTGCCGCTGCGATCTCACCAGCAAAGACTTTCTTAACTTCTTCACGCTTGTCGGCCTGCAGACGGACGATGCGACCTAGTCGCTCTTTTTTACCAGTTGAAGAATTGTATATGTATGATCCAGCTTCTATAGTTCCAGAATACACTCGAAAGAATGTCAACGCTCCGACGAAAGGATCGTTCTGAAGTTTGAAAGCCAAAGCAGAAAATGGCTCTTTATCGTCAGCATGGCGAAAAACTTCTTCACCAGTATTAGGATTGATACCTTTAACAGCTGGAATATCTAACGGCGAAGGCAAATAGTCAACAACGGCGTCCAAAACCAATTGAACACCGATATTTTTCAAAGCAGAACCAGTAAAGACTGGGAAAATTTCATTGTTAATAACTGCTTTTCTTGTGATTTTCTTGAGCTCTTCTATAGATATCTCTTTTCCATCCAAATATGCCTGCATTGTAGCATCATCGTGTTCGACGATCTTTTCAACCAAAATAGAACGGTATTTCTTTGCATCATCGAGGAGTTCAGCTGGAATTTCCTTTTCGATGATTTGATTGCCCATTTCTCCTTCGAAATAATAGGCTTTCATATTCAAGAGATCCACAACTCCCTTATGATCCCCTTCCAAACCGATTGGAATCTGGAATCTGATCGCATTTTTATTTAAACGTTCCTGAATTGACTTGAAAGACTTTTCAAATGAAGCTCCTGTACGATCAAGCTTGTTAATGAAGCAAAGTCGAGGAACTTTTCCATCATCAGCATAACGCCAGTTTGTCTCTGATTGTGGCTCTACTCCGGCAACTCCATCAAAAACCACGACTGCGCCGTCCAAAACACGCAAAGATCTCTTTACCTCTACCGTAAAGTCGATGTGTCCGGGAGTATCGATAATATTAAAACGGACTTTCTTGGAAACATCACCCTTTGGCATGTAGGTAGGATTCCAAAAACAGGTGATGGCGGCGGCTGTGATCGTAATACCACGTTCCCTCTCTTGTTCCATCCAATCAGTCACAGTATCACCTTCATGAACTTCACCGATCTTATGAGTCATTCCTGTATAGTACAAAATACGCTCAGAAGTCGTAGTTTTTCCGGCATCAATATGGGCAATGATTCCAAAATTGCGCATTCTCTCTAGTGGATAGTCGCGGTTCATGATTTTAATTCAAAATTTGGTCCTACTATTTTATTAATAATAAAAAAAACAAACAAAATCCAGTGTACTACCAAGCAAAGTGAGCGAAAGCCTTGTTAGCTTCGGCCATTTTGTGAACGTTTTCTCTCTTTTTGACGGCTTCTCCCTCATTCTTAGAAGCAGAGATGATCTCATCGGCCAATTTTAGGTGAATAGGAGCGCCTTTTTTCGAACGGGCGGCATCGATCAACCATTTCATAGATAGAGCTTGTTTCCTTTCTGGTCGAACTTCGCGAGGAACCTGGTAATTTGCTCCACCGACTCGACGAGAACGAACTTCCATGAGAGGTGTGGTGTTTTTTAGTGCTGTCTCGAACAATTCCAGAGGATTCTCGACTTTGGCTTTTTCTTTTATAGCAGTCATGCAGTCAGCCACGATCTTGCGAGCGACATTTTTCTTACCTGATTCCATAAGGTAATTGGTAAATTTGCCCAATTTTATAGAATTGTAGTTAATGTCGGCTCTTAATTCTCTTTTTATGTTTAGTTTACGTCGCATTTTAGTGGATTGAATAGAAAATTAGGATAAATTAGGCTGTCTTTGCTACCTTTGGTCTCTTATTACCGTACTGACTGCGTCCTTTTCTTCGGGCTTCGACTCCTGCACAGTCCAAGACTCCACGGACTACTGAATATCGCAAACCTACGTCTTTGACCCTACCACCTCGCAAAAGTACTACAGCGTGCTCTTGGAGATTGTGTCCCATACCTGGAATGTATGCGGTCACCTCAACTCCGTTAGTCAAACGTACGCGAGCAATCTTACGAATAGCTGAGTTTGGCTTTTTTGGTGTCTTTGTAGTTACCTTGACGCAAACTCCCCTTTTGAAAGGTGCTGGAAAGAATGAAGGGTGGTTTTTGATCGTATTGAAAGTCCTGGTCAATGCTATAGACTTGGATTTAGCCTTAAAACGCTGTCTGTGTCTTCGTGTAAGTTGATTGATCGTAGGCATGGTTAATTGAAAAGATGATAAAAAGATATTATATTAGTCCAGCTTTCTTTAGGGTTCGAAAGGCGCCGTTCTTTTCGATAGTTCTCATAGCTCTAGTCGAGATATTCAAAATTATTGATTTCTTCAATTCTGGCACGTATATGCGCTTGCGCTGAATATTTGGGTAGCGTCGCAAATTACCACAAGGATTGAATTGCGTTGCGCGAGTACGGTTCGAATATCGACCTCCGACAACCGAGCCAACTTTTGTTATTTCACAAACTTTTGCCATGTTGGTTATGAGGTTCGTATGGTAACATAGAGCGTATATATATTCAAGATGTTAATCATTTTATCAATAGTTATTCTCATATTTTCTGTCATCCTCCATGAAGTTTCTCATGGATATATGGCTGATTACCTGGGTGATCCGACACCACGTCTTCAGGGCCGTCTCACGATAAATCCTATACGTCATCTCGATCCTATAGGTTCATTTGCCGTGCCTCTTTTGACGTCATTGGCCGGCTTTACTTTCGGATGGGCCAAACCGGTTGTCTACAATCCTTACAATCTCAAAAATAAAAGGCAAGGTGAATTTTTAATCGCTGCCGCTGGACCCGCTTCAAATCTACTCATAGCGATTATCTTTGGTTTAATTTTGAGATTCTATATAAGTGGCACAGCTATCATGACACCGTTTGCAGAAATCGTCTCTATTGTTATCTATATCAATATTGTCTTAGCCATTTTCAACCTTATCCCTATTCCCCCTTTGGATGGATCGAAACTTTTTCTGGCTTTCCTACCACATCAATTCGGACAGCTTCGCATGAATCTCGAACGATTCGGACCAATATTTGTAATCATAATCATTTTCTTTTTATGGCAAGTTGTCGCACCGATAATTCCATTTGTATTTAATCTGATCACAGGGGTGCGTATTTAAACAAAATGTTCACAAAGAGGCACATTTATCTCCACACTTGTGATGCTTTGACATTTGAATCCGTAGAATTAACAAGTCTACCTTCATCTGTTCTAGGAAGACTTGTTACCACCGGTAAAATCTTTCGCGCTAGTACTCGGAATGGATTTATTGTCAAGTCCTCCACCGTTACCAGTTTTATCCTTGGGTTTAGTGTCTGAGATTGGTTTTGATTGAGGTGTTTGTTCATTATGTTTTGGATTAATTATAACTGATTTTTCTTCTTTAAGTAACAAGGTGTTTAGGAAGCCTACTATATTGTCGCTTCCGTCATCAGCCATCATTAAATGAATAGAAAGCGTCTCCAAATCCTTATTGTATTGTTCACTGAACGGTGCTTCGCTAGACTTAATAACGTTATCCGGTAAATATGATTTCAAGATATTATAGTCCACTACATAGCCGTGATCTGGACAATCATAGGCCAAGAAATCAATAAGTTTGCTGATTTTATCATCCTCTAGCTCGGCATATTGTTTCAATATACGTTTTGTGTACATTCTACCAACATTCAGAGAGCGTGTCATTGTACCTAGTTCTATTGTCTCAACTTTTTGAAGAAGTGGTTGATAAAACTTTGCAGAGTAGTCCAACAACATCTCAGCAAGAGGTTTCCTCCCTATTTTGAGAATTTCTCCATTACCCTTTTCTTTAGAACGTAGACGGTTGAATGTTTCTAGCATTCCTTGTCTAGATCGAGCTTCGATTTCCGCCAAACTTGCTTGGACATTTAATGCTGATGACCATTGTCCATCAGGATCTGTGTCATCATCTTTCTTAACTTGGACATCAATCGGACCAAGTTCCCCAAATTCATTAAGAACAATCCTACTCGCCCCAAAGGCAAAGATTGTCGCAGCACTTTTCGCCCAAAAAGGAATTACTACATTTACAGTTTCATATTTTTCACGGAACGTCCTAATCAGTCTATAAGCGTCGTCAGCTTGCCCACCTCCTGATTGTAGAATGACATCTATCTCTTCTCCATGGGAAGAAATAGTTTGTAAACTTTTCCTAACGCTCACAACATTAATACCCCCTATGCCACCGAAATACACAAAAGTTGGGACATCATTTCTTAAATTTTGGAGTTTTTTAATCTCCTGTAATATTTTGGGTACGTCTCTCATCTATGGCACTATACACCTCTAGAAAATTATTTTCAATAATAACTCGACCTTTATTATAGCTACCGATAAGTAACTATCTTCTAAAATCAATCGCTTGCTTTCAGAAGATAGTCACCTCATAATGGTTTGATCTCTAACTGTTTACTATCAGATGAGATTTTTATTGTACCTACTTCTTTGAGATTGAATCTATGATCATTGAGAATTGTAGCCAAAGGATCAGGAATGGGCTTTTTTGACGAAGATTTTTTGACGATGGATTTGGAAGAAGATTTTGAATTCGATTTCGTATCAGTCGTTAGCGATTTTGAATATACTAGATTTTTTGGCATCAAGACAGCCATCAAATCACTAGACGTATTTGCTGGAAGAGCACTATGTGACACGATTAGAGCATTTTCTTTGGATTGAACTTTCGTATTCATGGTCCGATCGGCAGATAACATCGATATAGTCAGACTTTTCTGAACCTTATTCGACGCATTACCTAGAAATACAATACTAGTATCACCGTATATGATATGGAATAAAGTCTCTGGCGGACTGGCTTTTGAATATTCAAATTCATCTGGAGATAATGGAAAATCAAAGACTAGATCGATGGATCTACTGCTACTATCATTAGTAGTATTATAATTAATGTTGTTGTTAGCATCTCTTAGATCAATAGAATCCCCTACCATCACCTCCTCTACAGCAATGTTCAATGATTTTATCGTCTCCTCGAATGTTTCGTATATAAGATCACTTGAACTAGCTAGACCGATGGACTGGATAGTAAATTTTGGCACGTAAACTTTCTCGACTCTGTAGCGATTTATCACATCTATCAACCCTGAAATGTTCTTGCCTTCGGAATTGGTGGCAATGACAGCATCGAGATGGTGAGAATAGAAAGGTAATATTTTCGAAAGTTCACGGACAATATCGGAATTTGCTCCACCATCAATCAGAAATCTCCTATCATCCGGAGTTCTGATGAACATCGAACGGCCACTTTTCATAGAAAATACATAAACCTCCAAGTTTCTCGATCTGTGTTCTTCCCTGTAGGCATAACCTCCCATACCCAACATCAAGGCACCGGTTGTAGCGGCTATAATTAGTGGTCTTCCAGATATCTTTAGTGACATGAGTAAATCGTACACACACCAGATAAAATCTTAATAAAAAAGGTCTAAAGGTGTTATCATTCAAATAAAGAGATTATCAACATTAATCTAATAAAAATGTCCCAATTCACCCCAAAACAATTCAAAATCCCAAAACTTATCGGTATATCTCCGAAAAACATCGAGGAACATTTGAAGCTCTACAGTGGCTATGTGACAAATACAAATCTCGTCTTAGAAAAGATCAAAGAATACAAGAAAGATGCCGAGAAACACAGTTATGTACTCGGAGAACTGACTAGACGTTTCAGTTTCGAATACAATGGCATGCGCAATCATGAGATTTATTTCTCTACTTTCGAAGGCGGTCCTAGTCAGATGTCCGATTCGAGTCCATTAAAAAAGAAAATCGTCGAAACATGGGGATCCTTCGAGATTTGGCTGGCAGAATTTAAAGCCATCGGTCTCACTCGTGGTATAGGGTGGGCGGTACTCTGGTATGATCCAAAACATAATGGACTTCTAAATTCTTGGGTAGACGAACAACATCTGGGCCAACTGAATGGTTGCTCTATGATTCTTGCCATGGATATGTGGGAACATTCATATGTAGCCGATTATCAGTCATCTGGAAAGAAAAAGTATGTCGAAGATTTTTTCGCCAATATGAACTGGTCAGTGATTGAGGATTATTATAAGAAGTCTATCTTATAATAATTTTCTATATTCAGGATAATTATCTTTAACGATTGATTTCCATTCTTCAGTTTCATTTCCTCCGCTCAGATTACAATAATGCCAATCTAGTTACTGGTCTTCAACGGCTCATCGCATTGAGCCGTTAGAAGCCTTATATTTTCTCATAAAACACATGTGCTCCAGTCTTACCAACCTGTTTTACTTTACCTTCTTTTTCTAGTTCATCTAGATAACGTGTAGCTGTGGCCTCGGATATTCCAGACATTTGCCTGATATGTTCATTGGTAAGTGGTTGATTACCGCTCTCCATCAAATCAAGAATTGCTTGCTTGTTCTGCTCTTTTTCTTCGGTCTGATTGCTGATGGGAATATTTGCATTCATGGGCTTAGCTCCTTTTCCAAGCAAATGATATGCGCCAAGTCCGATGAGAGTAATAACCGCCACAATAACCGACACTATCGGATCGAGCATTGCTGAAAATAAAACGAGGAGAGCGGCGATGATAGATATTGTTCCGAGGGTTTTGGGAGACATAGGGGTATTTTAACATATGTTTTTAATCTCCAAAAATTGCAGTATTTACATAAATAGCAACTGGACTATAATTGGATTAATAGTTTTTTGAAATCTGGTGGGTATAGAAAATTGGATCCAGTTATTTGTGGTTATACTAGGTCACTTTCCTCCTCCCCCTCCATAATTACCAATTTTATTGGTGATTTTGGCGGGGGCGCGAGCAGGATCGACCGTGTCCCTAATTACTAATAAGTATCAATTTCATTATGAAAAAGATAACAGCTAAAACTGGCGGTAAGGTTCCTGTTTCAGGACAATACCGTCCGTCTGGTGCGCGAACCGAAGCTACCTTCACAAAGGGAGAAAAGGTTCCACCAAACAATACTAGCAAACGACAGGTTTGGACCTTAGTTGATAAAACTAAGCATAAGCGTGGATAGTTACTAGTATAGATATACCCATCAGATTTTATAAAACTATTTTATTTGGGTATAACGTTATTCAAAACAGTAGCGATGAATTTGACTACTTTATCAACATAAAGAAAATTGCAAGCCTTAACCCACCAATAGACAAAATCAAAGTGAAAAATTAGTGACCCAATAATTAGTGAAATGAAAACATACAACAATATTTTAGGAGGTTTGAGAGCAATAGATAACATCCCCTCCAGAGGTGATTTTTTATAGATATCTTTCATGAATCTTTCTCAACGACTTTATCTATTACCGATTACCTTTCGCTCTATTATGCGTCTTACACAACATCTCACAATTTTTTATCGTTGTCTTACCACCCTTGCTCCAAGCAGCTACATGGTCGGCATCCATATCACCTAGAGTCCAAATCTTTTCCTTGTTGGCATCATGTCCAACAGCACAAAGTGGACAATTTGATTCACCTTTTTTCTCTGCTTTGGCAGTTTGTGTTAAATAGACAGTTTTTTTATCTGCTTCATCAAAGATTCGGACTTCAAGTAATTTTGAATCGATTGAACCACCGAGAATATACTCAAAAATACCTTTGCGATTTCTGATGTACGAATCACCATAAAGTTTACGAACTTCGACTGACACTCTCTTGGGGTCATAAGCCTTCTTATGATACTCCTCATATAGTCTACCCCATTCAAGACCGCACATCTCGCTTTCTACGTCGGTAAATACACTAGAGATCCAATCAATCACGCTGTTGAAATATTTTTTTAGCTCATTGATATTTTTGTCGTTGCGATGAATACTCATATAATCATCGATATTTCCCCTACTCACCCAGTCCAGAGCTCTCTCAAAAAATGCTTGTCTGTTTGCACTTCCTTTTATATACGCACTCCATTTTTGAATATTAGCATTCTGACTATTGCTAAACTCTTCTTTACCTAATGTAACAAATGGTCCTGAATAAATCGCATTTAACAATTCTTGAGGGACCAGCGGAACTCCGGCTATGTTGATTGTCTTAAACCACTCTTTTATTTGGCTTTCGGTACCTTCACATTCATAAATGAGCAGCTTAGTTTCCAAAATCTTATCTTTTTTGTCTCCTGCCATAGCCTCAAAATATTGCATCCCATTCTCATCTCGAATGGCAAATTTTCCAGTTACAAAACGTCCGACGCTAGTGATACGCTGTTGCCCGTCCAAGACTTCAAATTTTTCCTCATCTACTTTATTAAAATAAATCAAACCTATTGGGTAACTTTTGAGTATTGACTCAATAACAGCAACCTCTCTTTTTCCACCATCAGATGCATATATGTAGTTACGTTGATACTCTGGTTGAATAGTGAGATTACCAGATAAGCCAAACAAACCTTTACCTTCCAGTTCATTATAGACAAACCCTTCACAAATATCTTTAACAGTTATTTCAGTTCTTAGGATTGTTTTCATCTTATTTTAATTTTCTTATGGACTGTTTATTTGGTAAATAATTTGCCCCAGTAATAACCGGCTTTCCCGTCTTCTCTTCAAGTGATTTTCGAGCGTCTTTGGCAATCTTTCCACCCTTTTTAGCCGGTATCTGGTTCTCTACAAATCCTTTGGCTTGCATACTCGAGGCAATCTGTCTGGTGGAGAGTTCAGCGAGTGCAGTCAGAATCAATTCCGCCTCGTTCATATGATCTCGTAAATTATGTGTTTTGCCAAGATTTTTTAGCAACTTGTGATCTGATACGGATATATCAGCCCATTCCTGATGGATGATATTTGTAAGTATAGCGTATTCATCACCCTCTTTTACTCCTGCTTCTTTCCAATAATCGGTGAGCTTATTCCTAGTCTCTTGCCCCATCATTCTCTGTTGAATCCATTTATCGCTTCGACCATGTTTCTTCCAAAGTTCTCGTGCGCGATTAACGCCAAGTGCCGGATCTTGAATTTCCACGATTCGTTCTGTTCCGACTTTTGCAAGCCATCTTTTGAGCGGCTCGGCTTTTGACGAAGGCACTGATTGAATAATACGCAAAACAGTCTCCATATTAGCAACGTCTGTCTCTCGTATCTTGCCGTCCTCCGCTTGCAGTTTCAACTGTCCGATTTTTTCGGACACTTCAACATATCCTTCTGTTATCAACTTTTGCTTCAGATCTGACCAATACTTTCTCGGCTCGCGTCCCGTCACATCAAGTGCGGATATGATATCAATCACAGAAAAGTACCATTGCTCGTCATGCCAAATCTTGCGAATACTCGTTTTTTCAAAGACAGTCAGCAAGGTATCTTTATGTGATTGTTGTCTTTTCATGTTATTTCTTCAATTTTCCCCATTTTAATAATCGAGAATCTGTAAAATATAATTGCTGAGTAGGAGTTCCTCGTTTCACTTCTATATGTGAATAGAATTTAATTCCATCTGTATTTTGATATTCAAAATTGACAAGAACAGAGCTTGATGGTGCTGGCATTTTACTATCATGAAAGGTTATAAATTTCGACACACTATAATTCTTTGTACGCATATAATCAATTGGGCCAGTGAAATTCCATAATCTATCAGGGATATCTCTAAAATAATTTGTATTTTCTTTTAAACCCAAAGCTATATCTGTTCCGACATTCCTTATATAGAAAGATTCATGACCGGGAGATAATTCTAGATCAATTTTTGGACTTCTAAAATTCTCATCAGATCTTTTTGCATAATAAACAGCAACAATACCGATAAAAATACTAATGGAAGTTAATATAATTGTAATCAAAACATCCATGATTATTTTTCTCTATGCTTAATGAAAATTCTAGTAAAAAGTCTTTTGTCATTTACATAACCCCTATCTAACTTACCCTTCCATTTTTGATTAACTAATTTTGGAAGTAATCCCTCTTTAACATTATAATCACTGCCTAAAATTTCAAATTGCTCGGGAGAGTATTTATCCAAAAAGCTGATAGGTACACCCATCACTCCATCATAATCACTTGGTATGGCATCAGTAAACGGTACTTCTATAGCATCATAATTGTCATACTTTTCATACGTCTTTTTACCCTTAATTTCTTTGTGCTTACTGTATTTCAAATTTTCTTCTATTGTCATGAGTGGCAACGGTTGATGACGACGCCCATGGTCGAGATTGGTAAACCAACAAACATTCCTAAATTTTACTAAACCAGTTTCGGGCATATAAACTCCCTCTCCATACTCTTTAGCAAAAGGAGTAGAGAAATAAGCGTTGCCAGCATGAAAACCATTTCCTAACCACAATTTATTATTTTTAATTAGCGGGAATATTTCTTTGCCAGTAATCGTATTCATATTACCAATAATCACAAACTTTTTATCATACTCAAAGAGTTGCTTAACATACTCCCGAAACAAACTGAACGGCGGATTTGTTACGACAATATCTGATTGTTTGAGTAGTTCTACACATTCATCGCTCCGAAAATCACCATCACCTTCGAGCGGTGTCCATTCATTATGTTTGTTTGCCTTTAACTGCTCCGCAATATCCTTCAAATTGAACTCGCCGTCACCGTCCACATCATGCACTTCATTGATGATAAATTTATTGGCAGTTACCTTGGGACGACCTTTTGCTTTTGTAAGAGTCTTGTCATCGCCAAACAATCCCAATTGCGAGTTGGCCACAGGTGAAGGTTTATAGCTAGTAGTTATAAGTTGTTTCAATCCAAGCTTATTGAAATTGAGCACAAAATAGCGAAAGAAATTGCTCTCGAACGGATCATCGCAGTTGCAATAGACCACCTTACCACGAAATACATTTGCATCGTATTCCAAATACGCTTCAATCTCCTTTTGAATATCGCCGTACTGAGTATAAAACTCATCATTCTTTACTCTTTTTGCGTTTGTGAGATTACTGTTTGCCATAATTATTTACCTGTTGCGACACTGACAATTTGAGCCACATCTTTAATAACCTTCGCATATCGTCTAGAATCTTATCCACATATTCTGGGTTCATCTCAAAAGATTCGTGACTATCTCTTGCTCGACGATCGACAAACATAGAATATAGATGATTTGATTCATTGGCTTATTTTTGCATAAAAGTGACTCAAATATAGCATTTTTTGACATAAATTCAAGGGTATTGGATGTTTATTCGCCCACATCGTCCAAGATGATCTACAGAGTTACATTCTTTTCAATCTCCTAACTCCGAACCAAACCGTTATAAGTGCCCCATAGAAACCCACTACCCACCACTGACTAAAGATCGGGACCTTTATGGCAGCGAAAGAAAACTTTGCAAAATTCTCAACCATGAATAATTCGTACGATAGGAGTAAATGTGAAAAGTATCCAGCAATCTCTGAGATGTGTGGTTCTATAAAACCCAATGCTCCCGTTAGAAACACAACAAACATTGTGAGCGGAATGAGTGGTAATACTAATATATTTACAACAATACCGATCACAGATATCTGTCCCATCATATATAGGATGAACGGAGAGACAAAAACCTGTGTAGCTAAAGTAGAAGCTATTATGCCACGCATACCGAACTTTTCTGTTATAAACGTCAACTTACTCTCTATAGGTCCAGACAATGCTATGAGACCGGCTGTAGCTAGAAATGATAATTGAAAAGAAGGATCATGAAGCAAAATCATCGGATTTTCAATGAGCATGAGTAGAGCTGAAAATATGAGAGCTCGTATGACATTGTAATCTCGACGAATAAGATCTGCAGAAAGAGCGATGGAAGCCATAAAACAAGATCGGACCACAGTCGCACCTCCCCCGACCAAAATTCCGAACAATACTATTCCTATACCACCACAAACAATTCCCCACACTCTTGGTAAAAATGAAAGCAATCGTCTCATAGCATCTCCGACGATAGTGATGTTATATCCAGACAAGACTACAATATGAATCAGTCCAACCAGACGAAAATCGTCGAGCAAATCTTTTCCCAGAGCAGCTTTCTCACCAACTACCAGACCTGCTGCTAGAGCGCCATGTGGTTCACCGAGTGCATTTTCTAGATTTACTACAAAGCCTCTTTTCAATTGAAATAAAACTGATTGAATTTTACTGACTATTCCCCCACTATTCATCGACTGATCTGAATCAGATTTACGCACAGACGCGCTTTTTATTTCAAAGAACACCTCATCTTTGGCTAGAAAACCTATATAATCGAACGATCTACCGTTTTCACTTTTGAAATTGAACGGTGCAGACAATTTTCCCTGAAATGAAACCTTATCGCCAAATACAAAACGCGGATACAATTTTGTCTTTACTCTAAGGATCACTTCCTCTCCACACGATTCCGAAGTACTGGCGACTCGCATATCCAACACTCGAACTAGCATGATCTGACCTGACTCTTTACGTTCCGGTTCAGTATGAACAATACCAACACCAGATACATTTTCTTTAACACAAGAACCGATATCTGGAATATCCATGTCAAAGGAATGCCAGATACGAAGCAAAGCAATGGCAACCAATATGCTCCAAAATAAATAAACTCTCCGATTCATGAGAGTTCATTATAGAAGCGGAACTTAAAATCCTGATTAAGAAAGTCTAAATTAACCAAAGAACCTCCCAGAAATAACTTCCCTCCCGTGCTCCGAGGATGGGTAGCCAGCGATTAGCGCCCGCAGGAGACGGGAGGGAAGTTATTTCTGGGAGGTTCTTTGGTTATTTAAATTCATCAACAATTTCAGCCTCCTCTAGTGGACTCAATGCCTTTTTATATCTAGCTCCTCTTGCACCCTTAACTCTCTTTTCACATTCCGGCCAACTTTTATGGATTTCAATCTTACCGTTTATGCTACTTATATATGAATAAGCTTTGGCTTTGGAACGATTGGACTTGGATTTTTTATCTGTGGCTTTAGTATGATCGAGTGATATATTCAGAATATTTTTATCCTTATATCCAGTCAAAGGGCCGTCATACAGATCGACTTTGATACCATCGGCGAAACCGGTCGCTATTAGATCACAACGTTCATTTCCAGCAATACCGACATGTCCCCCGACATATTTCCAAGATATTTTTTTATTATTTATATTTCTATCCAATTCTTCCCATAGATCTTTATTCAGGACATCTTCTTTGGCTTTTGTCTGCCAACCATTTCTTTTCCAGCCATGGATCCACTTGGTTATTCCATTTATGACATACGAGGAATCTGTATAAACTGTACTGACTGTTTCATTTGCCGTACTTCCAATGGCACGTAAAACTGCAGTTAATTCCATTCTATTATTCGTCGTATTTTTCTCCGAGCCTCCAATCTCTCGAATGTGAGATTTATTTTGATCTTCTTTTTTATCTACGATAATGGCACCCCATCCCCCAGGACCAGGATTGCCACGTGAGGATCCATCGGTAAATATAGTGATGTTTGAAGCTGGATTCATAGAGAATACAATATCATATTATATCGACAACACGGAGACGCAATTCCGGTCTACCTTTAAACAGTGACCTTTCCAGAGTTGCGATCAGATCTATCCTGACATTCTCCCGTATCTTTTCCGCCCAATCTTTTGTCGCACCAAAAAATGAAATAGCCGAGACTTTACTGCCGTCTTTTTTATTGAAAATGAGTTCGACATGATCCTTGGTTTTTCCAAACTTCTTTATAGAAATGGGTAATATATTACGGAATATGAAAATCGGCTTGGGATTTGCCATGCCAAACGGAGCCAATTTATCGATGTCATTAAACAAACCGATGTTGATATCATCCAATTTCAATTCAGCATCAACCATAAAATCTTCTATCTTATCTTCTTGAATTCCATCTTTCGCTGTATCACCACCTGTTTGTCTTTGAGATTTTATCATTTCAACAGCTTCATTTAACTTTTGTTCTAGGAAATGGATCTGATCATTCGCCACAGCAAAACCACCAGAATGATGATGTCCACCAAATTGTGAAAACGTACCAGTAGAAGCAGTCCGCATGATCTCGACAACACTCGAAGTACCTTCGGAACGACATGATCCTTTAATCATGTTTTCTCCATCACGCCCCCAGAGAAATACCGGTCGTCTGAATTCCTCGGCACATGAATTTGCCACTAGACCTAGTAGGGCTGGACGCCACAAAGGATTACCGAGCACAATGGCACCGGGAATAGAACCCATGTGCCGTTCTCGTAATATCTTTTTTACTTCTTTGACTAATGAAGCTACGACTCCTTTACGTTCATTGTTGATGGTATCCAGATGTTCAACAGCAGAATATGCTTCATCCTCGTCCTCTGCCACCAGCATGTGAAATGCGTCCATCGGAACTCCCATTCTCGATGCGGCATTGATCCTAGGTGTTACCATAAAGACGATATCGTCCTCAGTAACATCTTTTTGTGATATTTTCAATTTACGAAAAAGTTGAACTAGTCCTTTTCTCTGGCTTTTCCCGAGGACAGCCAAACCATACTTTGCGAATATTCTATTTTCACCGACGAGCGGGACCATGTCAGACAAGGTCGCTATACCTACTAGATCCAAAAACCATTTCTCCATCCCCTCTTTGAGTCCGAAACGATTGATCTTGAGGATAGCTTGGATCAATTTGTATGCAACCCCCGAACCGCAAAGATTCTTATCGGGATATTCACAATCTTTTTGTTTGTGATCGATGATTCCAAAAGCTGGAGGCAATGCATCGGGTGGTTCATGGTGATCCGTGATGATAACGTCTATACCATTTTCCTTTGCCAACTTCACAGGCAAAACATCAGTGATTCCGCAATCCAGAGTGATGAGCAGTTTTACGCCTTCATCTATCAATTGTCGAACAGCTTCGCTATTAACCCCAAATCCTTCATCGTGGCGATGAGGTATGTATATGGAAAAATTTTTAAAGCCAATCCTTTTGAAAAAATCATGAAATATCGCGGCGCCAGGAATACCGTCAGCATCATAGTCCGAGTATATGGCTATACGTTCATCACTTTCTATTGCTTGAACAACACGCTCTGCCGATTTACGGGCATCTTTTAATAAAAAAGGATCGTGAGTGCCGGATGCGAAATCAGGAAGAATAAACTCACGCGCCATATCACTCGATACTACTCCTCTATGGAATAATAGATGTGACAGCAGATTGGAATGCCCAGCAAAAGCATTTTGTTCATCGAGTAGTAGTGGTCGGCGAATCTTATATTTCACGCAAAAGAGTATACCACGCACCTTCCTGAAAGTTATCAATTATCAAACAAAAATTCTAAACCTATCAAACTCTCGTCTGCCAAAAAATCCAGCATTGCTCCGCCGCCGGTCGAAATGAAAGAAAACTTTTTTTCAATCCCCAGAGTTTCGATAGCCGCCAAAGTATCACCACCACCAACTATCGAGGTGGCACCTTTTTCTGTTGCCTCCCCTATCAATTTTGCCAATTCCAAAGTCGCATCGCTGTATCCTTCTTCATAAAGACCGAGTGGGCCATTCCAGAGAATAAATTTCGCATTGGCGATTACCGATCTTAAAGCGTCTATTGCACTTGGTCCAGCGTCCAATATTTTATCGGTCTTCAACAATTCCCTTACTGATTTCACATCCTTGTTTTGATTTACAATATCTTCGGATAAAATCAATTTTGGATTGTTTGCGTATTCCGAAAGATCGAGTGCTTTTTCATCTCCATCAGGTTTTGAAACCAAGGAAATGCCTATTTCATAGCCTTTTTGTCTATAAAGATCATTTGCCATAGCGCCTCCAATAAAGACGGAATCGGCCGTATCAAAGAATTTCCGAAGAAGCGGAAGTTTCGTCGCGAACTTTGCTCCACCCAAGATAAATAGAAATGGATGAGGTGGATTGAAGGCAAAAGAGAGATTTTTTATTTCTTTTTCTACTTGCAAACCGGCATAACTCGGCAGTAATGCTGGAACTCCGATGATCGAGGCGTGTGGTCTATGCGAAACCGAAAATGCGTCGTTTACAAATATATCAGCCAGTGAAGCCAGCTCTTTGCTGAATTTTGGATCATTTTTCTTTTCTCCTTCAAAAAAACGGATATTCTCAAGCAAAATACATTCACCATCTTTCATATTCTCTATCGTCTCATGCGCCTTTTTCCAGTCTTTCAAAAATACTACTGGTGTACCTGACTTATTTATATAATCCGCAACCGGTTGAAGACTACCATTTTCACCATCTACTAATTGTAAATGGCTCACCAAAATTATTTTGGCTCCCTTTTCTCGTAGATATTCTATAGTCGGCATAGCCGAATCGATACGAAATGGATCAGCTACAAAACCACCTTTGATTGGCACATTGAAATCCGTCGTAACAAGAACCCTGACTCCTCTCAATACTTCTATATCCTTTAATGTCTTAAGTGTTTTCATTGAAAATGATTATTAAAAAAATCTAACGCTATATCTATCTTATACAGGAACACTATCGACTACTTTTAATAATTCCACAAAACCAGTTACATTTACACTTTCTCTGCCAACCAAGAGACCGTCTATCTGACCAGTCTTCACAATATCAAAAGCATTTTTGTATGTAACAGCTCCACCATAAAGCACATCGATCTTATGGGCCAGATTTATACTGAATATATCAGAGAATATTTTTTTAATAAAAATAGACATCTCATATATTTCTTCCGGTTTCATCGCTTCCGCGGCGCCAATAGCCCAAATCGGTTCGTAGGCGATAATTATCTTTGAACTTTTTGATTTTGGTATGTTAACTAGGGTATTTTTCATCTGTTCCTTAAGAAAATTGAAGTGGGAACCACTCTCATCACGGATTTTTTCTCCAAAACAGACTATTGGACTCAGATCCGCCTCCAATACAGCGGCGATCTTCTTTGAAACAATCTCATCCGTATCACCTATTGCCCTCATTTCTGAGTGACCGACTATAACATATTCGACTCCCGAATCTTTGAGCATTTGAGCACCGACTTCTCCTGTATGAGAACCCCCCTCCAAAAACGAAACCGATTGTGCGCCAACGTGAAAATGAGGGACTTTGACACTGGGACGAACCGCCGAGACAAAAATATACGGCGGACACAAAACAGTCTCGATAGATCCGAGACCAGAAACTGTACGACGGACTTTTCTGGCAATTTCTTTTGCTTCTTCTTCCGTCGTCGGATTCATCTTCCAATTTCCAACCACTAATCTTCTATTTTTCATATGGCTTATATTGTACCCCATTATGTGAGGTCAGACTATTTGATTTCACGCCACGATATCACTTGGTATTGCGTTGTGGCCTGTGGAAATGAAGGAGGTGGTGCATACAATAGGTTTGCATCGTAAGTAATATCTCGGATGCAATATCCACTACCTGTACTACCTATAGAACCTCCGCAATTGAAACTGTTTCCTGTATAGGCGAAACCATAACGGACATATGTTGCTATCATTCCATATAAAGTCAGAGAATCACGATGCCAATATGCAGTACCACTTATAGAACAACTGGAATTATAGAAAAATCTGCCAACACGGCCTTTCTCAGCTACCAATGCAGCATCGATACGAATATCATCTTCCGAAACCAATCCGACGTTGATATTGCCTTGTGCTACCAAACCAACAGAATTTGTACCATCATAACTACTATATATAAGATCGCTATTTATTGTGATATTGGCATTCTTGGTCGGATCAGTATTGCCTATAAGACCCGCAACTACAGTTAAACGAGCACTGTCGATTTGTCCATCGATCCAAACATGATCATTTACGAATATCACGCCGTTAGTCGGAAAATTATATCTACCTATATAAGTTTGATTCGGCTGATTGCTATCATTCGGATTTTTATTTTTTATACTCCATGTTCCCCATTGCACTTGTGAATCACCACCATCTGAACAAGTGCTGTTAGGTGAAGCTTGTAAAGAATTTACTTTATATATATCGTATTTTCCATCGGTTCTCAAAATTATGTGATATCCCTTACTACCAGAAGATGTCCATTCTTTACCTCCTGCACGTGCCAAAGTTTGTAGATTTGTGAGACCGGCCGTAAGCCCGACAAAGTCTGTTCTTGGCACTCCGACTTGGCGACCGGCTATAAAGATATCGGAGCGATTTGGAAGTGCTGTTGGCGGAGTTGGGTCATCCGTTCCAACATTTGTATACACTCCCCACTCCGTCTGGCCAGTATCCGGATCTCTATAGGTACTCATGGCACTCGATACGAGATTGTGTGCGACACCGTCGAAACGAATACCGCCGTTTGATTGGATCGGACCAAATACCTCTGTACCTTCACCAAATCGCATATTGTCGTTTGCTACGACCGCATATCGAGCAAGAGATGGAATCGCCATCGTCTTTTCGATCTTACGAGCAATACTCGATGAGGCTATTCGGCCTTCAGAAACAATCTTGACCACAGTAGATCCGATCTGAGGTGGAGTAATAGTCAGATGAAATGAACCTAGTAAATTTCCATCTTTATCAAAAAAATCATGACTGTATGGACCAGAGCCAGATGTGCCATCCTGATAATCAGTCGGATACTGCGCCAAGTGCCATTGATAATAGTCAGCACCAGCTTCGGCTATTTGGAATGCTTGTTCGCGAGAAACCGTCGCCCTGATAGATTTCATTATATATACACCCCAATTTATCAGACCGACAACGACCATAAGGGCGATTGCACCAAAAACCAACGAGGTAACCAAAATATCTCCCCTATTTTGATTTGAGTTTCGCTTCTTATTCCACTCAAAAAATCTTTTAATCATAAATTGGTTTTGATATTTCTAATACTTGTCTGTGTAGTGAACATAACCGGCACGGGAGACAGGTTCGGATCGATATCCAATCGGAGATTGATCTTCACAAGTCGGACTTGAGTCGTAGTGACTGGTTGGACGAGTGGTGAACTTGTACCATTATAATACTCATTAAAATATTCAAAGATAGGAGAGGTATTTTCATTTCGCACGCTCCGAACGATAATACTTGATGTTTGACTTGCAGGATTATAAGTAGAACCGGATGGTATGATTTGCCTTCGATATAGATCTGTACCGACACGTTCATAAGTGATCTTTTCTTTTACGCCATCAGCGTTGGAATCAGAATAAAAGGCTATAGTGCTTGTTCCAGATAAGGCCAGAGCATAGGCACCATTGGCTCCAGGTGACATCTGTCTTATCTCGGTCAACATTGTTTTCAAGATAGCTTGGGCCTGCTGAGTAGTCTCATAAGAACCAGAAATAACTGTCCTGTATGAGAAAATATTCTTAAAAAATAACATCAAAGCTCCAAGGACAACAAGAAAAATCGCTATGGCAACCAATATTTCGACTAGAGTCATACCTTTGTTATAAATGGATTTATTCATCATTGTAATTCAAGTAAAACCTTTTTTTGTTGCCAATCAGAACCGATATCTATACTGCCACTCACTGTGATATATCCAGCTTTTTCGACAGTCAAAGTATATGTACCAGAAAGATTCTGGAATAATACCTGTCCAGGTGGTATACAACCAGAAGTATATGCAAACGATACATCAGAGACCATTGGCGTCACTGTTGCCACCTCAGTCGATAAATAAGCTTTGTATCTGACGAATTGTTTACCGTTCTGATTATTATTTATAGATGAACCCGGTACGGTAAAGAATGAGCTCGATGTACCATCTGGACCTTTATAGTCCCAACTAGTAGAAGTCGATGTGTCATTTGAAGCAAATTGGAATTTCACGCTTTCCACTCCAGCTAAAGATGGCTGACTGGAAGGATTCCAAGAAAATGTATAAAAATTACTTGTCGTACCTGTATCAAAAGTGGAAGATTCTAGTGTGCCTGTGGAATTTATATTATATAGACCAAAAGCCTGATCCAACAATATATCTCCAGTCGATGTTGACGTATCGACTAGACCATTATCAGAATAATATTTGGTCGGATCAGTAAATAAGATCTGCCCACTTCCAGCTGACCAATCAGTCTGATTCATATAACCTTGACCAGTGATCTTTGTAACATCATATCCAGTTTTTGAAAGATTTACTTCGACTCCAGATATAGGCAATTGAAGGGCACTGTCTACGACCGTAACCATGAGACTATTACCTGAGGAAGGAATACCGACCAATTGAACTTCCTGTATATTGTCAGGATTTAGAGCAAATGGACTAATAGGATTGATACCGTAAATATCATATGATGCTTCAGTCGGTAAAAGTGTATATGTATCCCATTCCATGGAATTCAAAGTCAATGTGCCATTTGTATCAGTTGACAAAGCTTCTGAATATTTGGGAATATCCGCACCGATTTGCTTTGCGCCAGACAGATTAAACTCCACGTTTGGAATAACGTTGCATAATGGTCCGACACTGGAAAAATGTAATGTGCTCAATTTATCTATTGCAAAACTGACTTGCGTAACCTGTTGATTGAGCACCGTCGCATCCGGTTTTATCGGGTTTGGATTGCCTGCACCTCCGATCGAATATGTTCGCTCCGTCGAATAACCAGCTTTGCTTACAGTTATTCTATAAGCATTATTTCCAGGTGGCACTCCGATAACATTTAGAATACCGTTATTATTCGTAACATCTGTATTTGTAATGGTGGATGTAGATACACTTTGAATAACCACCTCGGCACCGACGACTGGCTGACCATTGGCATCAAAAACCTGAACCACTATCGCCCCCCCATCTCCAGCTGATTGAAGATTTGCTGGAGATATTTGCCCTGTTAAAGTAACCGGATTGAAATTTTGACATGTTGAGCATGTTACGGTGATTTCAACCAATTTACTACTGGCCTGATAGCTTGTCGTGGAGAAATTGACATTACGAATAGTCATGCCGACATCAAATGTCACGTTACCGCGTACTAGAGTCTGATTTTGTGGCAAAATTCCGAGCGGAATACCGTTGGTCAAACCAACTGATAGATATGGCATGTTTCTAACGATCTCAAATTGTTCATCTGCCAACTGTATAGCCAACATTCTGGCCTGATTGCCATTAGCCAAGCGAAAAACATTGGCAAAGATCCCATATGCTGATATTGCAACTATCAGGAAAATAGCTGTTCCCACCAGAACTTCCACCAGAGAAAAACCGTTGGATTTTTTTGGATGCATTGTATTGGATTCCATCAGATAACATTTACCAATGAATACATTGGCTGAATCATCGACAGAGCGAACACTCCTACAGCCGCTCCGATCATTAATATCAGTATCGGTTCAATGATGGTAGACATGTCTTTGGTTCTTTGGGATACATCATCTTCGTAATAATGTGCCACTCCCAAGAGCATCTCCCCTGTTTTTCCAGTCTCTTCTCCAACATTTATCATTTCAGAGAAGAATACGGGGTAAAGATTGATATTTTCCGAAAAAACCTTGGACATCGATTCACCTTTCTTTATAGATTCAGCAACTTCAACCAATACTCTTCGAAAATGAACATTTTGGACGACAGCCGATGTTATTGTTACCGATTCTACAACATCGACACCAGAAGTTAGCAGTGATGACATGGTGCGAGCGGTTCTGGCAGTATTAACCTCTTGAACAAGTTCGCCTATCACCGGTAACTTCAACAAAATACGGTGCAATATTTTTTGACCTGTTGATTTTCGCGTCCACCAGTACAATCCGGATGTGATAATAAGTATTATGATCAGAACCAAAAAACCTTGATTTTGAATTATATTTGATATACCGAGCACCAGACGTGTCGCAAACGGCAATTCAACATTGAGATCCGTAAATGTCTTCATCAAAGTCGGTACTACGAATATGAACATCAAAATCGCAATGCCAACCATAGCCGTCACAATGACCGCCGGATACATGAGTGCACCACGGACACGCTTCTCTAGTGAATAACTGCTGTCCATTTGAGTTGCGACAACTCTGAGTGATTCGGATAATGTGCCAGATTGTTCTCCCGAATTGACCATAGAGACGAATAATTGAGGAAATACTCGTGGATGTTTAGCTAAAGCGTCAGAAAATGTTGTACCTTTATCGATCTCGTCGATCAATTGAGCCAAGATTTTTTTGAATTTTTTGTTTCGAGTCTGTCGCTCCAAGACCTGCAAAGCACGGGATAGCGAAAGTCCGGCCTGCAACATCGAGCCTAGATTGCGGGCAAAGTTTATCTTTTCAATAGTTTTGACATGGTCCGTAATACGTCCCAATGATATTTCCATATTTATACCCCCTCTTGATTTCTTTTCTTTAAATTCAACGACTTCATCACCGGTCTCACGAAGCAATTTATACAGTTCGTATCGATCATTCACGTCTTTTTCCGAGCTATAAATCTCGCCCGAAGGTCTTTTTGCTTTGAAAGTGAAATGAGGCATGACGTTGTGTAATGATTATTTAAAAAGAAAAATATTATTCCGAAATAACTCGAAGAACTTCCTCAATAGTCGTCAAACCTTGAACGCATTTGAATATCCCATCTTCTAACATGGTCAACATTCCCTCTTTTCTAGCTTGTGCTTCTAGACCGTCCGAACTAGCATCTTTCATTATGAGATCCTTCATGGAAGGAGTCATCTTCAATACTTCGTGAATACCGATGCGACCCTTGAACCCATCATCATCTCCACCCGGTACAGGTTTCCAAAAAGATATCTTCTCCCACGAATCGCTAGGTTTTACTATTTTTTCAGCCTTCAAAGTTTCAAGGACTCGTTCCAAATCCACCAGACGACCTAGCTCAGCCAGTTCATCCTTGGTCAATTTGTATTGTGATTTGGCTTCAGTCAGTCTGCGCACCAGTCGCTGACCGATCACGATGTCTAGTATAGATACGAGCAAAAATGATTCTACTTTCATATCCAAAAGTCGTGGTATAGCACCGGCGGCGGAATTTGTGTGGAGTGTCGACAAAACCAAGTGGCCAGTCAAAGCGGCATTCACCGCCAAAGCGGCTGTTTCATTGTCTCGGATCTCACCAACCATGATAATATCCGGATCCTGACGAACGAGTGTGCGTATGCCTTGAGCAAAAGAGAAACCGATCTCTGGTTTGACCTGAGTCTGATTTATTCTAGCCATCTGATATTCGATAGGATCTTCAATAGTCGAAATATTTACATCAGGAGTGTTCAATATGTCGAGCATCGTATATAGAGTCGTCGTCTTTCCGGATCCAGTAGGACCGGTTGTGAGGATCATGCCTGTGGATTTTGTAAGTGCTTTGTGAATACGTTCGAGACTCTCACCGTGAAATGTCAGATATTCTAGAGTAAAACCAGAAATGCTCTCTCGTAACAGACGCATAACGGTCTTTTCCCCGTAATAAGTCGGCAATATCGATACACGAAAAGAAACTTTCTCATTATTTATATCTACTTTGAAACGACCGTCTTGTGGCAAACGTTTTTCATCAAGTTTCAAATTCGACAAGACCTTTATACGGGCAGTGACCGAAGGACCTGCCTGTTTTGGAAGGACCATGGCATCGTGCAACAAGCCGTCTATGCGATATCTCACCAATACCTGTTCCTCCATCGGCTCTATATGGATATCTGAAGCATTTTGCAATATTGCATGTTTAATCAAGGTATCGACAATGCGAACTACCGGCAGATCTTCGGCGATCTTTTTCAAATCAGCTTCGGATATAGCTTCACCGCTTTCTTCCGAGATCATATTCATCGTCGCGGTTTCTTTTTGGATGATATCTCCGAACTCGGCCTTCAAGCTTTTTTGGTATTGAACGAGAACCTCCTTGATCGAATCAGTATCTGTGAGACGAGGTAATATCTTGAGATTTACTTTTTTCTTTATAAAATCGATAGCCGAAAGATCGTTGACGTCGAGCATGGCGACCTCGAGAGAAACCTCGGTCTTTTTGAAAGCCACGATATTGTGCCCTCTCGCGATCGGTTCCGGTATTTGTGACAGAGTTTCAAAAGGGATCTTTTTGTTTTTCAGATCGACAAAAGGAATACCGAGAACATATGCTTGCATGCGACGTAGATTGTCGGCATTTATCTTGCCGGCACTAACCAAAATATCGCCAAGTCTTTTATTAGTTTTTTCACTCTCTTTTTTTGCATCCTCAAGCTCCTCCTTTGTCACCAATCCGGAGTCGAGTATGAATTTATAGAGCTGGGCATCTTCGACGAACATTGAGTCAATTGTATCGCTAATTCAAGCGCGAGTCACTGTGCATAGAGTCTACAGGAGCTTGGTGAATATTGTGTATTTGCTCCTCGCAAGGTCACCCACTCCAAATTGCAACCATATTAGAGTAGACGGAGCTACTCTAATATGGGCAATTTGTTCGGGGTTCAAATCGCATTGCGAGGAGCAAATACACAATATTCACCAAGCTCCTACGATAAATTAGATTGTGATTGTCAATTTCATGACCCTGCACTTCAATTTTTTGCAATTCCCATGCTTTAACATACCGAGATATGAACATACTACTTCTTCCTTTCCTTGTGAATCTTCAATTCTTGTAAACATTCTCTTCTTTGTCTTTGTCCTAAGTACACGATGAGTCGGAAAATGCACCCAACCAAGAAAATCAACACCGGATGAAACTGTCTCGATAGAAACCTTATCAGGATGAAGCTGTAGTTTAAGAATTGATTCAAGAAAGGTTTCAATCTTCGGCAATACCTCGAGCAAAGCCTTGCGATCGTGATGCATAATCACAAAATCATCAGCGTAACGGATATAGAACTCCTGTTTGAGGACATGCTTTACATATTGGTCAAACTCATTCATATAAACATTTACAAGGAGTTGTGACGTGAGATTACCGAGCGGCAATCCCTTTCCTGGACCAGTACTTTTAAAACTCTCCACTACCCCACCAACAAGGCGGATAATATCAGAATCAGAGACATGCTTTTTAAGTATTGCCATGAGGACTGAATGGTCAACTGAAGCAAAGAATTTGCGTATGTCACATTTCAACACCCAGCAGGTGCGTTTATTGCTCTTCGAAACCTTGCGGGCAAATTGCATAAAACGGTCCAATGCCCGATGTGTTCCCTTAAAATCACGGCAAGAATAGGAATCATGAATAAACTTCTGATCAAAGTACGGGTAGAGTTGTCGATAGAGGGCGTGGTGGAGTAAGCGGTCCCGCACGCTTGCTTTATGGATGCTGCGCGGTTTTGGATCATTAACAGCAAACGCTTCGTACGGTCCATGAACATATATTTTATTTTTCAGATCAGTGTGGAGTTTATATGTATTCTCCGAAAGTCTGAGCAGAAATTCAGCGACATCTTTTTTGTATTTTTTGCCCGAGACAAATTCGCGCCACGCTTCGTGGATATTTTTAAGAGATATGATATGGTTGTACGAAACCCCATTATTTTTCATAAATAAAATGACTATAACGACCCCCCCCCCGCAATTCTCCAGTGGTAATTTTAAAGGAAAAAGAAGCATATCAGTTTTGGTTAACTATTCATAGGAACTTTCCGAGGGTCGAACGACTCGGCATCGGGCAAAAGATCGAGGATTTATTCTTAGATACTTTGGAATTTAGTTTTTCTTGCATATATCTACCACCAGAAACCAAAACGGTAATGCTTGGTCGAACAATAACGAAGGTAGATACTCTTAAATTCTTTTATCAACTAGCATGGGAGAGCAAGCTCATGCCGACTGACAAATATACAGAACTCTCGGAAAAGCTCGAAGAAATAGGACGGATGCTTGGTGGATGGCGCAAAGGCCTTCAAAGTCCGTCTGCTAAATCGACACTCAACAAAACTCTCACCAAATAATGATGAGAGAAATTGCAGTTTCGGGATCACGATGCGATGACGGTTCTCGGCGTTCCAGACGTTGTCGTTCGAGAAGCGGTTCACGTTGACCTTGAGCTGCCCGTCGTCGTTGAAGTTCACGTTCGCAACGAAGATAATGTGTAGCGGACCATCCAGTACACCACCCGCCCAATCAGGACAAATTGAATAGTATTCGGGACCTTGAAGTCCTCCAGTTCGCTACACCAACTGATTATTTTTTGTTTAGATAATAATACATCCACTCTTCTGCAAGACATATCCAGCAGAACTCCCGAACGTATTTCTTCACAAGCGTGGCACAGGAGCCATAGCCACCGTACGTTCATGCGTGCCATTCCAGTATAACCCAGTAGGTGATTGTGCTCAATCAAAAAATCCCCCTGATTTGCCAAAATAAATTTTGACAAGGATCAGAGGGACTGAGAGCCAAAGGCTCAAGGCTAATTTGCAAGTGCCACCCAGTAGGTGAACCTACTGGTTCAGTTTCGGGAGCACGACGCGATGACGGCGCTCGGCGCCCCAGACGTTGACGTCCGAGAAGCGGTGCACGTAGACCCGGAGCCGCCCGCCGCCGTAGAAGTGCACGTACGCAACGAAGAACTCTTCGCCAACCTTGAACAGGAAGAAGGTCCCGTATCCTTCCGTGCGGAGCTTATCACGGTGATCCCTTGCGAAAGCCTTGATCTGGTGCTGTGAAAGACGCAGCTGATCGAGGCTGACATTGAAACCACCGAATATCCG
Source organism: Minisyncoccota bacterium (assembly GCA_041663145.1). Classification (GTDB taxonomy): domain Bacteria; phylum Patescibacteriota; class Minisyncoccia; order Phycocordibacterales; family PALSA-1337; genus C7867-002. The sequence goes on along the minus strand of JBAZRG010000002.1, from coordinate 23,236 downwards.
CGCGAAGTCGCCGTTTTCCACCATCTCGAACACCTCTACAGGTGTCGGAGCGGTAGGCTCCCCTTCCACATCACAGCCGTAATTCACGAAGTCGGGATCAACCCAACCGGTGAAAACGTCCTTGGCATGGGCGAGATTTTCCTTTCCGCTCGTTTTGGCGATGGCGATCTCTTCTCCATCAAGGATGCGCTTCACGCATCCTTGGATATTAGTCGCCATTTCCTTGATCATGGCCTTGAGAAGCGGAATAAGGCGGGATTTGAGCTGATTACCTTTTCCGAGCGCGCGCTGAAGACCTTCATGACTGAATTCCCAGTCGTCGCGAAGCTGCTCAAGAGCCGTCTTCGTGCTTGGACCGGAAGCATCTGTCACAAAACGAGCAAACTGTTCCATCTGACCAGGTGTAATCGATTTCATAATCGTTATTACCTTTCGTATACGTTGTTTTGTTGATGTGTGGTTACTACAGTTCACCACAACGGAAAATGCCTCAGTTTTGAGACGCTTTCTGTTATGGTGAACGTAACTGGCATATCAAAGAACTACCTTAATAATTATACAGCACATAATAGCTACTTGTCAACACACCACGTAATGATTCAAAGGTATTGGACTTATTGAGCTTGGTGAATAGCTAGATACTTTACAAACGCAAAAAATAGTGTATACTACATCATGTCTAGAGAAGTTCGCCTACCGGCGGACATTTTAGTTTAGAGGGTATCGCATGATATATTATATCTAGATGATATATTGACCATGAGATACAATAGATATAGTCACAACTTAATAAAAAATCAATAACAACTAAATATATGTTTGACTTGAAAGTAATAAATTCAGTAGTGCAACAGCTCGAAGAGGAACGTGGCATACCGCGAGAAAAGACTCTCGAAGCTATCGCCATGGCTCTGGCTACCGCTTATAAGAAAGAATACGGAAAGAAAGGCCAGATCATTCGTGCCTCTTTCGACCAAAACTCCGGTGCTGTCGAATTTTGGCAGGTGAAGATAGTCGTCGATCGCAATCAGGTCATCATGGAAGGTGATCTCGAGATGGCGCACGAGGAACTCCGTGAAGCCAATGTCGATGATATCAAGATCCGTTTCAATCCGGAACAACACATGCTCGTAGAAGATGCCAGAAAGATCAAAAGAGATGCCGCTTTGGGCGATGAGTTGGTGTTTCCACTCGAAAACAAAGCCGATTTCGGACGTATTGCCGCCCAGACAGCCAAACAGATCATTATCCAAAAGATTCGTGAAGCCGAGAAAGTCTCGGTTATGAGTGAATATGGCCAAAAATCAGGTCAGATTGTGGCTGGTATAGTAGAACGTGTCGAACGTGGCACTGTATATATAGACATGGGCAGAGCAATAGGTGTTATTCCCTATGAGGAACAGATACCGAGCGAAAGATGGAAAACGGGTGATCGTATTCGAGCTTACCTATTTGCCGTCGAAGAAACTCCAAAAGGCATTGTTCTCAAACTTTCCAGAGCTCATCCAAAATTCTTGGCAAATTTATTCGAGATCGAAGCTCCGGAGATAGCATCGGGAACTGTCGAGATCAAGGCTATTGCCCGCGAAGCTGGTTCACGCTCAAAAATCGCCGTTATCTCTCATGATTCACATATCGATCCTATAGGCTCGATGGTCGGACAACGTGGTGTGCGAGTTTCGACCGTAACTAGCGAACTTTCGGGCGAAAAGATAGACATTGTCGAATGGAATGAAGACCCGGCCCTATTTATCGAGGAAGCCCTATCTCCTGCCGAAGTTGTTTCTCTAGAATTGGATGAGAAGGAACACAAAGCTATCGTTACCGTAACCGAAGATGAACAATCTCTAGCTATTGGTAAAGGCGGTCAAAATGTCCGACTTGCGGCAAAATTGACAGGATGGAAAATCGATATAAAATCTGCTGGAGATGGTGCCGAAACAGATGAAGTATTATTACAAGTTGCGCCTGAATAACAAATAAATGGCGCATTTAATCAAATCAAAATGAATTCGACCATATGGTTCGCTCTCATAACCTCACTTATAGCCATTGCTTACGGAGTATTTCTAATAAACTCCATCCTCAAAAAACCTTCCGGTAACGACAAGATGAAAGAGATCGCCGCAGCCATCCAGGCCGGCGCCAAAGCGTATTTGAACAGACAATATCGCACAATCGCCATAATCGCTGTCGTATTATTCATAGTACTATGGTTGGCATTAGGAATTGAAATCGCCATAGGCTTTATAGTCGGTGCCGTTCTCTCGGCTCTAGCCGGTTATATCGGTATGAACGTTTCTGTTCGTACAAATATCCGAACCGCCGAAGCCGCTAAACATGGTTTGGCCCAGGCACTTTCCTTGGCATTCAAAGGTGGAGCCGTTACGGGACTATTCGTGGTCGGTTTGGCTTTATTGGGTGTTACAGTTTTTTATGCCATTACAGGAGATGTAAATTCTTTGATCGGTCTGGCTTTTGGTTCGAGTTTGATCTCAGTCTTTGCCCGTCTAGGTGGAGGAATCTTTACCAAAGCTGCTGACGTGGGCACGGATCTAGTCGGTAAAGTCGAAGCTGGTATTCCTGAAGATGATCCTCGAAATCCAGGCGTTATTGCTGACAACGTTGGAGACAACGTAGGAGATTGTGCTGGTATGGCCGCTGACTTATTCGAGACGTACGCAGTCACTACTATCGCCGCTATGATGCTCGGCGCGACTCTATTCGTCGGGTTTGAAGGTGCTCTGGTCTACCCTCTAGCACTTGGAGGTATAGCTATCATTGCTTCTATCATCGGTACCTGGTTCGTCAAAATGGGCAAATCCCAAAATATCATGGGATCGATGTACAAAGGTCTGACTGTAGCCGGAGTCCTGTCAGCAATTGCTTTCTACCCTACAACAAATGTTCTTATGAAAATGAATGGCACATATAGTGTATTAAATCTATTCGGTTGTACATTGGTCGGCTTGATCGTAACTGCCCTTCTGGTTGTTATCACAGAATATTACACTTCAACCAAATACAATCCGGTAAAATCCATAGCAAAGGCTTCAGTTTCCGGACATGGTACGAATATTATCCAAGGTTTGGCCATATCCATGAAATCGACCGCATGGCCACTCATCACTATTGTAGCTGGTATATTGGCAGCTTATTATTTCGCTGGTCTCTACGGTATCGCAGTTGCCGCAATGTCCATGTTATCTATGGCTGGAATCATAGTCGCTATTGACGCTTATGGTCCTATCACTGACAATGCCGGCGGTATAGCCGAAATGGCCCATCTTCCACAAGAAGTTCGTGATATTACCGATCCTTTGGATGCCGTGGGCAATACTACAAAGGCCGTAACAAAAGGTTATGCCATTGGTTCCGCAGGACTCGCAGCCCTAGTTTTGTTCGCTTCCTACACAGAACTTACCGGAAATCTAACCTTCAGTCTCTCTGATCCAAAGGTCATCGTCGGTCTCTTCATTGGTGGTCTTCTTCCTTACTATTTCGCCGCTCTCTCTATGGAAGCTGTCGGTAAAGCAGCTGGAAAAGTCGTCGAGGAAGTTCGCCGCCAATTCCGTGAGATCAAGGGAATAATGCAAGGCACAGCCAAGCCAGATTATGCTCGTTGTGTAGATATTGTTACATCAGCAGCTATAAAAGAAATGATTGCCCCGGCTCTCATTCCTGTCCTAGCCCCTATTCTAGTCGGTTTCATCTTGGGACCAGTAGCGCTAGGCGGACTCTTGGTTGGCTCGATCGTTACAGGTCTATTCGTGGCTATATCTATGACATCAGGTGGTGGAGCTTGGGATAATGCAAAGAAACACATCGAACAAGGTGCTCATGGAGGAAAAGGTTCAGATGCTCACAAAGCAGCCGTTACCGGAGACACTGTCGGAGATCCTTACAAGGATACCGCCGGCCCTGCTATCAATCCTATGATTAAAATCCTCAATATTGTTGCTCTACTTATAGTGGCATTCATTATTTAGTGTATTATTTAGTAACCCCTAGTAACATAATGTCCCCCCGTACGCCTGCCCAGTAGGCGATTGTGCTCAATCGCGGGCGCTACCGCTGGCTACAATCCTCGGCGTTCGGAGGGACATTATGTTACTAGGGGTTAAATGTAGCTATCCATACATAGTCTGTACTTTGAATAGTATGGAGCGTAACCCCCTCGCATCCTTATTTGTCTTCCGAGAATAATCTGCGAAATAATATACCAGTACATTTTCCAAAGGATGCGCGAATCCCTGTAGCGCATCCTTTGTGAAAATGTTGGTATATTGTGAGCAGAGTTCGAGGAAGACAAATGAGGATGCGAGGGGGTTACGCTTATGTGCTATAATAGCCCTAACTGCAATTTTTGCAGCCTAATTAGAGACTCAATCAACATACATGAAAAAAATATCCATATTATTGGTGTTTATAGCTATATTTGCCATTAGTGCGACCGATGTAACAAAAGCACAGACCCTCATAGAAACAGAAGCTTCTGTCGAAATCGGAGCATCTTTGGACCAAAATACAACAAATATTCCATCAGCAGCTATTCGTGAGAAACTTCGCAACGAGATCGAACTTCATAATACAGGGTCAACCATCAAATCAGAAGAATTAAAAAAACAAGAATCGATAAAAGATCGCGCCGAGTTGCTCCGAAAACAATCAACCACTAGCAATGCCGTACGAGCCAGAGCTACTCTAAATGCTTCGACCAGCAAGTCAATCTCACGTGATGACGACAATAGATCAAATCAAAACAAGCTTTTGGAAAGAATCCGCAAAGATATTTTTGAAAAGCAAAAAAATCAATTGGTTCAACAGCTTACCCGAGCACTTAACAATTTGACACAGATCAGAGAGCGCATAGTTTCTCGTATGGAAAAAGCTGAAGACGCCGGTCGCGATATGACCAAGGCCAAATCAGCATTAGTCACGGCGGATCTCAAATTTGTAGAAGCGAAAAAAGCCCTAAATACCCTGATTTCATTCTCAGCAACAACAACCGTAGCTAGCACATCAGTCACCGCAAGTTCCTCGGCTACAACATCTGGAGAAGTGCTGATAGATATCAACAAACCACGTCAAGTCGGTGCGGTAGTCATAAAGGCTTTGAACGACACGAGAAAAGCCCTAAATGACGTAGTCGTAGCAATAGCTCATGCTATGGGTCTAGGATCTGATGACAACGGTAAAATTCGTGTAACAGCCTCGAGTACAACCTCGACACAATCATCTTCAACACAAGATTCTATTTAGTTTAATAATTAACAATTTATCAATCAAATAAAATAACATGGATAACAATTATCAAGTTCCAACAAGTTCACCAAACCCAACTTCTGGACAATCACCTTATTCAACACCGTCCCCTTTAAATCCAGTCACACCGACTTCCCCACAAAATAACGATGCTTCCCATCGTAAAGTCGGTCCGGTAATAGTAACTCTGGTTGTTGTTCTTATTGTCGTAATAGGTGCTCTTTATCTCTTAGCTTCAAAGATCAACAAGGAATCAGTTCCTTCCGAAAATAGTACCTATTCACAAGTCGAATCTGCATCCGATGTCCCGACTGTAACCAATCCATCCGATGAAGTCATGGATATACAACAAGATCTCGAAGTATCAACCAGTGGACTGGACGAGCAAAATTTCTAGATATTCATCTTATTTGAAAGAAAAACATGGGGACAAACTCTCCATGTTTTTCTTTGCTTGCTTCAAGTTCTATATGCATGTAAACTATTTTTCATGAATCAAACAACAAACAACGCACCAAAGATTTACGACAATCTCGCCATAAAAAATCTCGACAATTCAATGATAGAGATATCCGCTTCCATAGCTACCGATCAATACGAGAGTTTTCGTCCTCAGGCGCTAAAAAATCTCAACGATTCGATAACAATAGATGGATTTCGAAAAGGTATGGTACCGGAAAATGTTCTCATAACCAAAGTCGGTGAAGCCGCTATTCTAGAAGAGATTGCTGAGCTGGCACTTTCCAAAGCCTATGTCGCTATCGTCATCGATAACAAACTAAACGCTATCGGCAAACCGCAAGTACAGGTCACTAAACTCGCTAAAGGCAATCCCATGGAATTCAAAGCAACGACCGCCATCATTCCAGAGATCAAACTTCCTGAATACAAAAAACTATCCGCCACGATAATAAAGAAACGTGATTCACTTCCATATGAAGTCACTGACAAGGACGTCGAGGATACGATACTTCGCATCCGAAAATCTCACGTCTCACATGACAAACATGATCACGACAAACTGACACCGGAAGAGCATGAAAAAATGATTCTAGATTCCTTGCCAGAATTCAATGACGATTTCGTTCGCGGACTCGGTGGTGAATTTGATAATGTGGAAGATTTCAAAATCAAAATCCGTGAGATGATCGGCGAGAGCAAAAAAGACGAGGCTCGAGAAAAATTACGTTTGGAAATTGCTGATGCTCTAACCTCAGCAACTTCCGTAGTTCTGCCGGAGATAATGATAGAAAGCGAACTCAATCGTACACAAACTCAATTCGAAGCTGATATAGAAAAGATGGGAGTCAAACTAGATGACTATCTCAAACACGCAAAGAAAACTCTGACAGATATAAGAAAAGAATGGCGTCCTCATGCCGAGAAGAAAGCCAAGTTACAACTCATCCTAAATGCAATCGCTGAAGCGGAACAAATCGCTCCAGATCCAAAAGAGATCGAGGTTGAAGTGAATCATATCGTCAAACACTATAAGGACGCCGACAGAGATCATGCAACAGTCTATGCGGAAACAATTCTAACTAACGAAAAAGTATTTGCTTTCCTGGAAAAATAGAGTCACTTCGGTTACTTAATTGGTAATCCCCCGCACATCATTCTTTTTTCTTCTTCGAATTCTGCTCACAATAATCTATATACCAATCCCCGTGAAACAAAGTAGTGAAAATTAGAAATCATCAAACACCACCAAAGAGAGAACAGAGACGATAGCCGTTTCAGCCCTCAAAATCTGGGGTCCGAGGCAATAGATAGGCACTCCTTCATCGTGAAACATCTGTATCTCATTTGGAGACCAGCCTCCTTCTGGTCCTATGAAAACTGCTATTGGTTTGCTTTCTATTCCACTTTTATCTTCAACTTCATTTTTCTTTTTTAAATCTTTTTTTCTATCTCCAAAACTCCCACCATCGGTGTGGAAGGCGATCATAGTCGCCTCCTGTTTTTGCAGGAATTTCACAACTTCCACAAGATCCATTATCTCGTGCAACTTTGGAACATTGCCACGACCCGATTGTTCAGTCGCCTCGATTGCAATCTTTTCTAATCTGTCATTATTAAGAAATTTTTTCTCACTTCGATCTGCTCGAATAGGAATAATATCCGTGACTCCGAGCTCGACAGCCTTCTCTACGACCCATTCGAAATTATCCTTCTTGATCAAAGAGGCTGCTAGAAATAATTTCTTCTTCGGGACAAATCGACTTCTTACCTTATCGGTAACTAATAGTTGGATTATGGAGTTGTTACCAGTAATTTTACTCTTTTCATTGCTTTCGTCAATCTTGCAATGATAATCAAAACCTGTTCCACTGAAAATAATTATTTCATCTCCATGTCGGAGACGAAAGACGTGACGGATCTGATGAACGAGTTCTTTCGAATCAATCGTGATTTCCTTTTTATCACCTATATCTTCCGCAACCAAAAATCTGTGAAGTCTCATGAGCTGTGATCTCTATTATTTTTTGGAAACCGTAACCTGATCGATGATGCCATACTTCTTTGCTTCCTCCGCATCCATAAAGAAATCTCGATCAACATCTTTTTCGATGCGTGACAAACTCTGACCGGTATTCTTGGCCAACATTTTATTCAAACTCGCACGAGTCTTCAGTATGTGTCTCGCGCTTATCTCAATATCCGATGCTTGACCTTCGGCACCTCCGAGTGGCTGATGGATCATAACTTCTGCATTTGGCAGAGCAACTCTCTTCCCTTTTGTTCCAGCGGAGAGGATCAAAGCTCCACCAGAAGCCGCGATGCCCACACAGACGGTCGAGATATCATTTTTGATATGATGCATCGTATCGATGATGGCCAAAGTCGAAGATACCGATCCACCAGGAGAATTGATATAGAGTGAAATCTCCTTCTTTGGATCTTCAGACTGGAGAAATAGGAGTTGAGCAATGATGAGGTTCGCAACATGATCATCTATAGGTCCACCCAAAAAGATGATGTTCTCTTTTAAGAGACGTGAATATATATCATAAGCTCTCTCGCCAAATGATGACTTTTCTATAACGGTTGGTATTAACATGATATTTTTAGTTTATTTCGTGTAATAGCGAGTAATGGACTAAATTATTGAATAGTTGTGTAATGAATATAGCATGAAAGATGAAAAAGTAAAGAAAACTTGAGGTTTCTGATATAATCCGACTCATGCAAACAAGTGCACCAGATACAAAGCCAATATCCATAATCCCGATGGAAGTAATCGAGCGGAGGATTTATCTGATTCGCGGACAAAAAGTGATGTTGGATAGCGATCTGGCAGAGTTATATGGTGTCAGCACAATCAGATTAAATGAACAGGTTAGGCGCAACTTATCCCGTTTTCCTCAAGATTTCATGTTTCAAATTTCCAAGAATGAATATGAATCTTTGAGATCGCAAATTGCGATCTCAAACACTGGTCGCGGTGGTCGTCGCTATCTTCCCTACGCATTTACCGAACATGGTGTTGCCATGCTTTCTGCTGTTCTAAGGAGTCCTCGTGCTGTCGCAGTCAGCGTCTACATCGTTCGTGCCTTCATTAAACTGCGTGAGATGTTAGCCACACATAAAGATTTGGCCAAAAAGATGGAAGATTTGGAAAATCGACAAGAAAATCAAGGAAAGCAGATGATCAAAGTGTTTCAGGTTCTCAAACAACTACTCGAGGAGCCTGTGTTGAAGAAGGAACCTATGGGATTCAGGCGAAATTAAAACCCTGTACGATTGTATAGGGTCTGTTTCATCCTTTTGGAATCATCGGGCATGACACGCATCGTGCTACAGAGGAAGGTTTTGTAGATGAACCCTCCAAAACTTGTTTGACACCTACTTGCGAGAATCAAGATAAATCACATCCTCACCGAATGGAATATCGCTGTAATCGTTGCAGATAATTATCTGGCGTCGGTCCCCACCGTAATCAGTGAAGAAACAGAAGAGATCGCCGCAACTGACGTAGAAGTGATCTCTTGCTTTTGGTGTGTGTAACCAAGCTTGGAATAGTTTGCACACGATCTCCGATGTGCAGAACTCCAGACCCTTCTCGCGGGCCATACGATTTATTTCGTGACCGCAATAGTTCGGCCAAGAGTTCGCAGGACCAAGATCGGCACAAACCCGAATAAGATTGACCGATCCAGTACAGGGAGACTGTTGGAGCTGTTTAAAAAATGGTTGGACAAAATCCACATCATCTTTATATCCGCCCATCGTTGTACATCGATTCTTTAGAACACTGACCATCTCATCCATCGATGCATCTCCTACTGTAAGGACCAGTTGTGTGTTTCCTGCACCAACATATGGGCGTTGGTTGGCCAAATGGGGGCAGAGTTGATAGATAGCGCTTAGAATTGACATATTTTCCTTTCGTTGAGTTTTTACTTTGCAAGCATTTCTTAAAGAGCTCTGTTTCATCCTTTCGGAATCATCAGTCGAGATAACACATCTCGATACAGAGGAAGGTTTAAAGCTGGAACCTTCCGAACTTGTTCTAAACCTGCTTGCGGACTCTCTAGTCTTCACAAACAACCCCGCAGTCTTCAAGGAATGTCCCTGACAAACGGAGCGAATGCCCTTCATCGCAAGGTAAGGGTGAGCCCTTGACGGTGCCTGAATCAATGGCAACTTCTGCATCTAAGAGACCGATAACTAGTCGATATTCAGAGGTGTCGTCGTTGATGTAGATGAAGACGTCAATGTTGCACGTAGGTGCAAAGTCCATTCCCAAAGAATCAGAACGAGGTTCCTTTCTAAAATATTTCTCGCGCATAAATTCCTCGATGGCTTCGTCATTCGTGAACCACATGTACGATGTTGTCACACTTACACCCGTTACTTTATTCACTTTAATCTTTCTCACAATAGTCCTTCCGTTTTGGTTGATTGTTGTGCAGTTTCAGCCAGAAAGTCTCGATTTTCAAAGCCTTGTGGCCGTAACTACTTGCAAGAGGATTATCAATGATCTTTCATAGTTCTACTCAAAGTATAGCACATCAAAATCTGCTTGTCAATCGTTTTTGACTAGTATTCTATCCGTATATCCATATTTATCAATATATCTACAAGTATAGTCATTTTTTTGTCGGTCACTATTGACACAGATTGATTTCGGCTATAGACTTCAATTATGAACGATTACAACCAACTCAAGACAGCTTTGCAGGCACTCGGATTCAGTGAAAAGGAATCCAGTGTTTACATTTCCCTATTGGAACTTGGCAAAGGCACCGTTTCACAAATATCGAGAAAAGCTGGCATCAATCGTACTACCGGCTATGAAATTTTGGATTCGCTGATAAATATAGGTGTGGTCAATTTATCTGGAAAGGAGCCCAAATCAGAATATTCTGCTGAACCGCCAAAATCATTGATTGACCATCTCCAGAAGATGGCTGATGATGCGATGAATCGCATAAAGAAAGCGCAGGAATTTATTCCCCAACTATTGAGTGTCTATGCCGTCCAAAACAGACCTCGAATCAAATTTTATGAAGGAACCGAAGGTTTGAAGCGCGTCTATGAAGATACACTGACTAGCTCTGAACCGATCCGGGCATTCGCTACAGTCGATGACATGCACAACGCTCTACCGAACTATTTTCCTGATTACTATAAGCGCCGAGCAGGAAAAAACATCTCTATTCGAGCGATCGTGCCAAAAACACAAGCGGGAGATGAAAGACGAGAACATGATAAAGAAGAAAAGAGAGAGATTGCTTTCATACCATCTGAAACATATTATTTTACTCCGGAAATCAACATCTACGATAACAAGGTTATGATTGCCTCTTGGAAAGAAAAGCTGGGAATAATGATAGAAAGTGCAGAAATAGCCGACGCTATGAAGAAAATGTATGAACTGGCTTGGAATGAGGCAAAAAGGCTTAATAATCAGTTGGGGTCTCGACCACAAGCATAAGCTGAGCCGAAACTTGCACCTTACCATACATTTATTGTATGATAACCTTGTTACTAAATTTTTAATTTGATACCGCCTTTAACGGACTTCGCGTGATATTCAAACTTATGATACTAACAATTCAGCATCAGACTCATACGTTACTGTCGCCATAGTCTCAAAATAGGCGGGTCCATTCCGCAATGTCACTCAAACTAGTCACCCTATTCCTCGCCATATCTGGCGTTGTCGGTGTGGCTATCGGTTATTATCTTAGATTGATAATCTCCCTCGGTAAAAAAGGTTCCATGGAACTCGAGATCAAGGAGATGCTCCTTGCCGCCAAGGAAGAAGCCAAAAAGATTACGACCGATGCCGAAACAAAAGCCACCAATACCATCGAAAGTACACGTAAAGAAGTAAAAGAGAAAGAAGAAAAGATCCGACAAACCGAAGACCGTCTAGTCAAGCGTGAAGATCTCATGGATAGACGTCAAGCGGACCTCGATCGTGAAGTCGAGCTTATAAAGACTCGAGTAGCCGAGATAAAGACTATTCGTGAAAAAGCCGATAAACTCGAAGAGGATCGTAAAAAAGAGCTTGAAAAGATCTCAAAGTTATCTGCCGAAGAAGCGAAAGATCAACTCATGAAATCGATCGAAAAGCAGTCCGAAGAGGACTTTTTGGTCCGAATGAATAAACTAGAGACTCAAGGTGAAGAAATACTCGAAAAAAAGGCCATGGATATCTTGGCTATATCTATTCAGAGACTTGCTTCATCAGTCGCTCAGGATGTAATGTCGACAATCGTAGAAATACCTAGCGATGACGTAAAAGGTAAGATCATCGGAAAAGAAGGTCGTAATATCAAGGCTTTCGAAAGAATCACCGGCGTTGAAGTCATGGTCGACGATACTCCAGGCGCTATTACAATTTCATCATTTGATCCAGTTCGAAGACATGTTGCCCGTTTGGCACTGTTGGAACTTATCAAAGACGGACGTATTCAGCCAGCCAAGATCGAACAGGTAGTAGAAAAAGCTAAACAAGATATAAATAAAACCATTAAAGAAAAAGGTGAGGCCGCCGCTTACGAATGTGGCATTATCGGTTTGGATCCTAGGATCTTACTCATTCTAGGAAGACTCCATTTCCGTACAAGTTATGGTCAAAATGTCCTTCAACACTCAGTTGAAATGGCTCATATTGCTGGAATGATAGCTGAAGAGCTCGGTGCAAATGTCCAAGTTGCCAAATCAGGTGCCCTTCTTCACGATATAGGTAAGGCTTTGGATCATGAAGTTGCCGGAACTCACGTCGAGATCGGTCGCCGAATCCTCCAAAAGTTCGGTGCTTCAGAAGAGATAGTCAAAGCCATGCAAGCTCATCATGAAGAATATCCTTATGAGACGATCGAGTCACGCATCGTTCAGACTGCAGATGCAATCTCCGGAGCTCGTCCTGGTGCACGTCGCGACAATATAGAAAATTACTTAAAGAGACTCGGAGATCTCGAAGCTCTTGCCAATTCTTTCCCTGGAATCGAAAAATCCTATGCTCTACAGGCCGGCCGAGAGATCCGTATCTTCGTCAAACCCGAAGAGATCGGTGATGTTGAAGCCAAGGAATTAGCTCGCAACATAGCCCTCAAAATAGAAAAAGACCTCAAATACCCTGGTGAAATTCGAGTCATGGTAATTCGAGAAACCAGATCGATGGAATTTGCGAGGTAGTCATTTGTGCTATCATTAACCCATATAAGTAATCGTTAAACACAATACAATGGCAAAAGAAAACTCAGCATTTATGAAACCAAAGAATATCAGTCCTGAACTGGCTGCCGTAGTCGGAGCCGGTCCTATGCCCAGAAGCGAAGTTGTCTCCAAGATCTGGGTATACATCAAAGCCAACAATCTCCAGGATTCCAAGGACAAACGCATGATCAATCCTGACGAAAAACTGTCAAAGGTTCTCGGCAACGATCCAATAAACATGATGAAAATGGCCGGAGCAATGTCGAAACACATCTCATAGTCAAAATTCTAGACATCGAATCTTGTTCTATGTCAATCAACAACCCCTTATTGCTTAATAAATGGCTTACTATATAATTAAAGCCATATTATTAGCATAAACAAACATCCATGAACAAAGCAGGAATCGTAGACGCAGTTCACGCAGTACTCGGCGGAACAAAAGTTCAAGCCGAACAAGCAGTAGAGACAGCTATTAACAGCATAATCGACTCGTTGAAGAAAGGTGAAGAAGTATCTATCGCGGGCCTCGGTATCTTCTCAGTCAAACAGCGTGCAGCACGTGAAGCTAGGAATCCTCGCACAGGCGAAGCTATCAAAGTTCCAGCCATGAAGGTTCCAAAGTTCCGCGCCGCAAAGGCATTGAAGGATGCTGTAAAATAGTCTCACAAATAGTCGCATCACAAAAACCGTTAGGGTTACTCCTAGCGGTTTTTGTTATAGATGAGATTTGAGTGATTCTCTCAAAGTTGCAACTGTTTTCGAATACATTTCATGATATTCCGCTTCTGATCTTCGATCCTTTTTTACGGTATTTTCAAAATCGAGGTGAAATCGTGTCATCATAATAGAGGAGTAAAGGGTTCCCAGTCTTAAACCAGCTTTGACAGCATCATCACTATAGTATTTTGTACCAATACGCACCATCGCTTCATCAAGTAAAGTCTGAAATTGAGATGAGGACCAAGCCCTAGCTCTCAAATTTCCATAGTCATACATGATTGCAATCACAGGATTTGTTGACCTCCCTACCCACTCAAAATCTAGTAATTCAAAAGGCCCATTCTCATGTTTGTAGATATTGTCTATCTGCATATCGGCGTGAACTAAATATCGCATGTCACTATTCTCAGTCTTATCTACGGTTTTCCAATAAACATCCAATATTGCCTCGGCAGACTTCAAAGCATCCTTCACTTGAAAATATTTTGCCAAAATGGCTTCGACTGACGATTCGACTATTTCTCCATTTTCTCTCTTATGTTTTATGACTTTGCTTAAATTCTTTCTTATATGTTTCTCATAATAATTTAAATCGGATGATATTTTCTGTGTGTATTTCCAAATATTCGGATTTATAGATGATCCAGCAGAATGGAATGAACATATAGTATTCACAAGGTCTTCCATCTCTTTCTCAGAAATCGAAGCGTAATAACTTGGTGTATCGTGCATGAAACCAAAATTTTGACCACTTTTTCGAGTCTCAAATATTGCATACGGTACAAGAGTATCCAATTCGTGTTTTATGACCTGCATTTTCGGAAAAGTATAACCCTCATCTTTGTACAATTCTTCGGTAATCCTCACCTGCCTCTCAAATAGTTTATAAGTCCTATATTTTCCATCGATCATTATTTTTAGGAATCTTTCTACACTCTGACCTTTTTCATTTCTTTGCATAACCGCATTGCCATATCTCACACCCTTCTCATTTCCCTTCAACATGTTATCTATGTTCTCGGAGTTACATATAAAATTTTCCCGATCAAAGATTTTTTTAATGTGATCCTTCTCAGCTTTCTTAAGAGATAAGAACTTAAATAGGTTGAATAACATGATGTGATTATACAAAACTAATGACGCAATACAACTACAATTTATAAATTATTTTCTTCAATAAACTCTTTAACCAATCCATCAATTTGATTCAGAATCAATTTATGAGCTTCAAGAGCAGTTCCTTTCGGATCAATTATTTTCCAATATGTAGCTTTCGGTGAATTGAGTAAGTAATCTGGAATAGTTTCTTGTTCCGCCATTACGACGATCTTATCTGCCCAATCAACCAAAGCGGAATCTAACTGTGTTCTTTTGTTTAACGAGACATCAATACCTCTTTCTTGAAGGACTGCTATCACATTCTCAGCAGGTAACAGATCTTTAAGGAGTTGTCCATGACGATTCTCCCCTTCCTTGCTCACGACTTTGGTGCCAGCCGAAAGAACTTCGTGCCTATTATTTAGTTGTTTAAAAACCGCCTCGGCCATTTGGCTTCTTCCTACATTTCCTCTACAAACAAAGAGTATTTTCATTTGATTATCATCTTAGCATGTATACACGTGGCTACCGATTAATTCCCCACCCTCGCATATCCAAACTATTTTTTCCTCACAATAAGTTGAATCCATTTCCTAGTACCATTTTTAACTTGGGATATATCTGCGAAACAAATCTCTAAATTCAGGTCTGTGACATATTTCTTCAATTCTTCCAAGGTGAAATAACTAAAGAATCTTTCTATATTCTGATCATAATCGAATTCTTTAACTATCTCTTCACCCTTTTCATTTTCTTTTTGCATTTTAACAGCGATATAAATGTAGCCCTTTTCATTTAAATGATTCGCAAACATATTCAACAATCGGTTTATCTGATTTTTGGGGAAATGAAGTAGAACAGCCCTAGCAAATATCGCATCATATTTTGAATCATGCTTACTCAAATTATTTATATCTAAAACCTCAAAGTGTGCATTCGGCACATCCTGCTTCGCTATCTCTATCATCTTGCTTGAAAAGTCTATCCCCGTCACATTCATTCCCCTTTCCTGCATATATTTAGATTTATCACCAGAACCGCACCCAACATCGAGTACCGAACTTCCTGGTTTTAGGAAAGCTATAAACTTATCGAGACTATTTTTCATCCATTCATTAGGTCTGCTCTGTGACCATTTCTCTGCAATTTCGTCGTAGGTGATATTTAGATCTTTCATGAAAACGGTTTATATATATGATAATTATAACTGACGTCTTACAGATTTGCGACAATGAAGAGGCAGTGATCTTTCTAAAAATAACTTGTTGCTATGGAAACCACTGTACCCTACACAGCTACCTTTATAGTAATCATTTTCTCCCGACTCTCATTCGAGAGTCTTTTTTATAACAAAAAGGGATCCCGAAGGATCCCCGATGAATTATATGGTTATGGTACTTGTTAACTAGCCCGCGGAGCCGAAACTATCAAAGATGCGGCCGACGAGGGTGCCTAGTGGCTATTTAAAGGGCTATCGAAGGTTAAGTTGCATTTTCACGAAACATTCGTGACGATGCTTATAAAATTTATACTAACTGACTACACCTTATCATGACCCGTTATAGAAGTCAAGTTTTTGAGAGAGATTCTTTGAGTATCAAAGACACTGAATGATCCTTGCAATTATACTAGTCTGCTGGTAATTTTAGATTTAGAACAAATCTGTGAAAGGATACATGACTCAACTAGAAATTGTTAAACGAAATAGTTCACTAAAAACAAGATGGGACAAATTCAGGAAACTTCACAAAAAGAGACAACTTAACCCTGAAAACATGCCAGGTGACAAGTTGATCACAGAGTACAACTTACTCTGGAGTCTGGTCGGAACAATTTACATGACAACAAAAATGTTCGAGCGCTGGAGAATCGTTGAACGAGAATATTCTGTCAGAGCCGCAGGATGCTCTCAAATTTAACTCGATAAAAAAAATCACTTTTACCACATTCCCCCGCTAAATAATGCGGGGATTTTTCCCGCTATAAAAAGTGCCTGCACTACGAAGCAACTCGGCGAATAGCCGAGTTGCGAAGTAGTGCGGGATGGGAGAATCGAACTCCCGACCACAGTTTGGAAAACTGTTATTATACCATTTAACTAATCCCGCGATTTATTATCAATATAATCTGAGATGACTTTCATACTAGCAAATCAGTCGTAAAATTTCACTATTAGTCTTCTCCAATTTACTGTTGCTGATCATCTTTCTTCTCTGTCACAATATCTTTGATCTCATCCACTTCTTTTTTCATAGCTACAATAGTCTCACGTAGTTCTTTTATCTTCTGCTCCTCTTCTTTCACTTCCCTCTCAGTCTTTTCTGCCAATTTCTTTTCACCCTTCATCCCACTGATAAGGATAGTGTCGCCAATGAAGTATGAGACAAACAGACCAGTCGCGAGCAGGATAAGCACAACGATCACAAGATTCGTAGGCTCATAGAAGAGCCAACCCAACCAACCTCCCTTGGACTGCAGAATATCCGCCGTATGCCAAACACCACGCCAAAATAAAACTATTGCAATACCACCAACCAGAGTATAAAGAATCGGAAAGCGACTGAGACCACCTCGTATTTTGTCTTCAAATTTATCAAAGAAATCGACTATTTTTTTGATCATAAATCTTTATAACTTATTATTTACTACAATCACACAACCGCTACTATTCCCTGTCGGAGCGCCGGGATTCGAACCCGGAGTCACCTCTTCCCAAAAGAGGCATGTTAGCCGTTACACCACGCTCCGAATGTTTGCCTATCGTATCATAAATATTGAAAAGTTCACATTATTCAAATATATTGGACCACAATACTTCAAATGATGAGATTTTCCAAGAGACGGATCCTGGCTACCCTTTTGTTCATGTCCATATAAACACAAAGAACATGAAATTGAAAATCAGCTTCCATTCCCCTTTTTGATTCTTCTAAATAGGTTTTTACCATTCTCCGAATATGACTCACTTTTAGATTATGGACATTTTCTTCAGGTCTATGATTGTTATTATAAGCCGAAAAATCAGCTGTAACGCTCTTAACTTCAAAGAAATGAATCGTATTGTCCTTTAACGCTATTATATCTATCTCTCCCCAAGCTTTTTGATAATTTCTCTTTTCAAGCTTAAAACCCTTACCTATTAAGTATTTACAAGCTACATCTTCACCAATTACGCCTTTTGCTCTGGTATGCAAATCAGACATGGTTTTACGCATCTAAGCCATTATTTTTGTCTCTTATAAACCTAATTCACAGACTTATCCCCAGTTTGTCTAATAACTTCACGATTCTTAGCCATATTATCTCGGACACTCTTTATCCCCCATTCATTGAGTGATCTCAACGCAATTCCCTTCAATGTGCAATACAAATATGGCAATATTGCCTACTAAATTGACTCTAGTGCTCGCACTACGTAGCTCGAACGCAGTGAGAGCGAAGTAGTGCGGGTAGGGAGAATCGGACTCCCATTTTATCGTTGGCAACGATATGTTCTACCACTAAACTATACCCGCAATATTAACTTTTCAATCAATTTCTGCTCCGATATGATAAACCCCTAAACTATACTCGCATATAACTATATATTTCAATCAACATACTTTTCATTCACAATGTCTTCAGAAATCAATTGAATCCATCGTAAAATTTTATTTTTCAAGTATGCACTATTCAAAATGATATTGCAAACACCAAAATATGGCTTATTTATTGGTTTATTATTCATAATTCGTATGCTTTTTAGAAAATTATCATCAACGAAGCCACATTTTTGCTTCCAAAACTCCATTATTTCAGTTTCCTGATCAAAATTTGATTTCAATAGTATCTGGACTCGCATATTCTGAATACCACATATATTCACCAAAAAGTTTCGAAAAATCTTGATTACGCTCGGATCCATACTAGAAAAAGAGATTCGGCTCTTCGCGGTCTTGTCACCATGAGCCCAATAAAGCATCAGACCAGAAATAAATAATGGATGATATCGGAGCTCAGAATAGTCAACCAGAGCATCTTGTTTGGCATCTTCGTAAGCCTTCTTCAATCGTCCTCCCCTGACTGTATTTAGAACCACCAGACGGATCGCTGCCGACTGTCTTGCTCTAACAGCACTCTGTATAGCTATATCATTTGACCATTGCTGGGTGTGAAACCAGTCAGACAGAGTACTGAGTGGAACACCGAGTCGAGATTTGATCTCGGAATAGCTCATTCCAGACTTTCTCATAATATTGGCTTGTTCTCTATCTTTTCTCATGTATCTATATTATACACTATCAACACTTCGCTTTTCAATGGTAATTTTCACGTGAAAAATATGATGCAAAATTGGCATCATTTTGTCTCTCAAATCCTGAGTGTTTCGCTCTGGAATGCAAAACTAAAGATATTTCTAATTTTTGTGCTCGCACTACGTAGCTCTGAACGAGCTTAGCGAGTGAAGAGCGAAGTAGTGCGCCCGGAGGGACTCGAACCCCCAATAACGGTTCCGAAGACCGTTGTGATATCCATTTCACCACGGGCGCATACAAGGGACAGCTCGAGGAGTATTGTAGCGTAGTTTGGAAAAAATCCCAAATTATTGTAGAATATTAAAATGAAAATCGCCGAAAATAACGTCATTCCACAAGAAATCGTCAACATTATCGAAAAACTCGAAAATGCTGGTTTTCAAGCATTTCTGGTTGGAGGTTGTGTTCGAGATATATTCCTTGGACGTATTCCAAAAGATTGGGATATTACAACAAATGCAACTCCAGAGAAGATTCAGGCACTTTTTCCAAAAACCGTCTATGAAAATACCTTTGGAACTGTAGCTGTTATTAACGAAATGGTGACTGATCCGACTCTAAAAAGTGTAGAAGTCACACCATACCGCTCAGAATCTAGCTATTCTGACTATAGACACCCAGATCAAGTAAAATTTAGTGAAAAAATCGAAGACGATCTAAAAAGACGAGACTTTACTATAAACGCCATGGCTATCAGTCTGTCCGATGGTGCTATAAAGGACACAATTGACTTATACGACGGTTTTTCTGACATAAAGGACAAAACTATCAGGACCGTTGGTGAAGCATCTCTAAGGTTCACAGAGGACGCGCTGAGGATGATGCGCGCAATCAGATTGACAGTGGAACTAGGTTTCACATGTAACACCGAAACATTTGATGCAATAAAAACATTGAACTCAAATATTAAACACGTATCAATGGAGAGAGTACGTGATGAATTCACCAAGATTATAATGTCTCCAAGTCCTGAAGAGGGCATAAAACTTCTTCAATCATCTGGTTTACTGGTGCATATTGTACCTGAACTTGAATCTGGAATAGGTGTAAAACAACCTCAAGCACATGCATACGACGTTTGGACGCATTTACTCAAGTCTGTGCAACACTCCGCAGACAAGAATTTCCCCCTAGAACTACGTTTAGCGGCTCTATTTCACGATATTGGCAAGCCAAATACGAAAGGTTTTTCACATGAAACAAATCAACCGACGTTTTACGGCCATGAAGTAGTTGGTTCACGTGAAACACGGAAAATACTTGAAAGAATGAAGTTTTCACGTGTAATCATCGAAAAAGTGGTGAAAATGATACGTTGGCATATGTTTTTCTCAGATACTGAACAGATTTCACTTTCCGCAGTTAGGAGAATGATCGTAAATGTTGGACGTGAAAACATCTGGGATCTAATGAATTTGCGCACTAGCGATCGTATAGGAACAGGAAGACCTAAGGAAAACCCATATAGACTTCGAAAATACAAAGCAATGATCGAAGAGGCTTTGAGAGACCCAATATCAGTCACAATGCTGAAGATTGATGGAAAGAAAATCATGGAAATCGCTAATATACCGGCTGGTCCAGTAATTGGTATGGTTTTAAATGCTCTCCTTGAAGAAGTCCTAGAAGATCCTAAATTAAATACGGTTGAAAATCTTTACAAACGAACATTGGAGTTAATTGCTCTGCCGGAAGCAGAATTAAAGAAACTTGCAGAAAGTGGTAAAGAAAAGAAATTGGAGGAAGAGGAAAAGGAGCTAAAAATCATAAGGGAAAAGCACCACGTTTCATAAAGGACATGCCAATGTGGAGTTATCCACAGCTATGTCCTTTACAATATTTTCTATAGGACATAAAATTATCTCAGACAAAATTTGTGTACCGAGATTTCACAAAAAAATGTTCTTTGGAAAATGCAGGGTAGTTCACACACTCTTTGTGTCGTGTGAAGCAATATCCGCGAATAAAATAATTTTTCTCATCCTTCCATTGCTAGGAAGAATGATAGTGCAACTTGTCTCACAAATATATAAGTTCTCCAACGGAGAGCTACTTTAAGAGGACAGTGCTCACTATCACCTAATATGCGCAATTCGATTTAGTTCGAAGGCGACAGGAATGGTCTGGATGAAACAGGTTCCACTTTTTTGAACCTGCAGGGTCACAGGACCCATTGTTCTTTTGTTCTTTAGGTTCGTAGGTTCGCGGCAACGCTTCAAAAATCGCTCACGCGTCTTTCTTCTGAATTTCGCCACTGAGCGATTTTTCTTTTACTTTAAAACTAACTCGATAGGGCAATGATCTGATCCGTATACATGATCTAGTATTTGGATTTTATCTATTTTCTTCAAAATTCCAGAAGTTACGAAAAAATAGTCTATCCTCCAACCAACATTGCGTTCACGTGCAAAAGTTTTCATATCCCAGTATGTATATTTATCTTTAGCATCCGTAAAAAGATGGCGAAATACGTCTATATAGCCATTTTCAACTACTTTATCTAACCACGCTCTTTCGATCGGCAAAAAGCCAGTATTTTTCTCATTTTCTTTAGGTCGAGCCAGGTCCACTGCCTCGTGTGCAGTATTAACATCTCCACAAAATATAATTTCACGACCTTCAGATTTGTGTCGGTTTATATATTCCATAAAAGCATCGTAATATTTCAATTTAAAAGCTAAACGTTCAGGACCTCCACCTCCATTCGGAAAATAAATGTTTATTAAAACAAATTCTTTATAAAAAAGAGCCAAAAAACGTCCTTCTTGATCAAACTCTTCAAATCCTAGACCATATTCGACTTTTTCCGGCTTAATTTTCGAATATACAGCCACACCGCTATAACCTTTACGACCTTTGGAATGATCGAAATATGAGAAATATCCGAGTGGATTACGAATACCTTCATCCAATTGATCGGCTTCGGCTTTGACCTCTTGCAAACAATATATATCCGGTGATTCATTGATAAACCAATCAAAACCGCCTTTTTTCACATTCGCTCGAAGCCCATTTACATTCCAAGATATGATTTTCATACTATTTTTTCTTATTATGAAATAATTTATGAACTCTCTTGAGCTCGCTGTCTGTCACGTGAGTGTATATCTGAGTCGTACCTATATTGGCATGACCCAATAACATCTGAACTGATCGAAGATCAGCGCCATTTGAAAGAAGATCTGTCGCAAAACAGTGGCGAATGACGTGTGGAGTGACTTTTTTCGAAATTCCAGCTCGAACAGCATACTGTTTCACAATTCTCTCTATAGATCGTCTGGTCAAACTATTTTCACCTTTTTCAGCCTGTTCTTTACTACCAACTTTAATAAAGAGAGCATCGTCAACGTCAGTTCTTTTATCTAAATACTTTTTAACTGCTTGTTTGGCTTCATCAGAAAAGAAAACGACGCGGATCTTCTCACCTTTACCACGAATCGATAGTTCATCGGCCTTCAAATCTATATCGCTAGAAAGGGAACAGAGTTCAGAAACACGCAAACCAGTGGAGAAAAGTAGCTCTAAAATGGCTTTATCTCGGAGTGATTTCACATCATCGCCTTTTGGAGAATCCAGAAGACGTCTTAATTCATCTGAGGTAATGAGATCGAGATGCCGCTCGCCAACTTTGGCCAGTTCGATATATTCTGGTGATAAGGTTTTTTGACCACGTTTGGCCAAATACTTCAGAAACGCACGCAAAGCAATCAGATAGTAGTTCTGCGTCTTCTTTTTCAAAGTTGCTCCCGAAGCACGATTGTTGCCTGTGGATTGACGATTGAGCCAAAGCCGAAAATCACGAACGGCATTTTCAGTAATATCACTAACATCCTTTGCTTTGGTGAAATCGATGAATCGTGACAGATAATGATCATAATTTTCAACGGTTTTTACGCTACGGCCACGTTCAATCTCGATATATTCCAAGAACTGTTGCTTCATCTCATGAATATTGTGCGACATGGGTTAAGTTTAACATTATTAACGAGGATTTGAGTAACCGCACACACAATTATTGTTCTTCCGAGAATAATCTGCGAACTTGGTATTGAATCCCGAATAACTCACACCTGTCCCTAATAAGACTCCGCAAGTACTTTTCAGCAACCATGAAAGGTGTGGACAACCAAGTAATTTAAACGTGTTTGGAACTTCTGATATACTTTCCTTGAGACTTCAAG
>JBAZRG010000001.1:0-356648 GCA_041663145.1 Minisyncoccota bacterium | reverse complement strand
AAGTTCCATACACGTTTAAATTACTTGGTTGTCCACACCTTTCATGGTTGCTGAAAAGTACTTGCGGAGTCTTATTAGGGACAGGTGTGAGTTGTTCGGGATTCAATATCAAGTTTGCAGAATATTCTCGGATGACAAAGCAGGAAGTGAGGTGGTTACATACTATTAGTCTCCTCATGAATCTCTTTTCATGCATGATGAGCTCGGTGAACAATGTTCACCGAGCTCAAATAATGTATCATTGATTCGTGAAGATAATGAAAGCAAATAAAATTATAATTGGTGTCGATGAAGTGGGTAGGGGTCCAATAGCCGGACCTGTGGCTGTTGGAGCTTTTGTATTTCTAGATAAGAATGCCCAAAGAGTATTTCGCGGGGCTAAAGAGTCAAAACAATTGTCGGAAAGAAAAAGAGAAGAGTGGTTCGAGAAAATATTGAAAGCAAAGTCGGCAGGTCGGATAGATTTCAAAGTTTCTTTTGAAAGTGAAAAAGTTATTGATTTCAAAGGTCTTTCATTTGCGATAAAAAGGGCACTTGGGAATTCGCTTAGAGCATTAAAGATAAATTCGAAACAAGCTATGGTTCTGCTCGATGGTGGTCTGAAGGCCCCGGCGATATATGAAGATCAACAGACTATTATAAAAGGTGATGAGAAAAAGTTGGTCATAGCTCTGGCCTCGATCTGTGCCAAAGTTCTTCGAGATAGGAGAATGATAAATCTCTCAAAGAAACACGTTGAATATGGTTTCGAAAAACATAAAGGTTATGGAACGGCAAAGCATTATTCAGCCATCAAATCATTGGGTCTTTTGCCTTGCCATCGTCGGAGTTTTCTGAAAAATAATAAAAAAGGGCAGTAGGTGTAGGGGCCTACTGCCGATTTGAGTCTACTCTGACTCTCTCTGATGAATCCTCCTTGATGCCTTTGCGACCGATCTGCAATCTCTGCTGTTCTGTTCGTTGATACTAGACTGTACTGCCAGAACTTAGTCTAGCATATGTTGGGATTTTTTGTAAAGTAAAATAATTAATTTTTAACCCCTAATAATCCACAACCACTTCCTCTTGACGACAAAAAGACTAGTGCTATATTACATGGCAGGTAGTTCACGGTTCCTTGTTTCATGCAATCTTTGTGGATAGATGTCCATTAAAGATATTTGCCATTGTATGGCGAAGTATGCAACTTGGGACAAAAATAGAAGGAAATAAGGATGAAACAACGAAACGGCGCACCAAACGCGCCAAATAGTAGCAGTAACCTCACCACTTTGAATAAGGCCAAGGAAGCGCCGGCCATCGCCCAGTTCGGTACCTCCTGAGATCCCCGCCTGCTAGTTCTTTGGAGGAATTAGAGGGAAGAAAAGCGGATGCCGTTTACGGGATTGTATCCGTAAGTGACCATACGCTTGGAGAGTGATCTACTCTCTTGATCTTACCTCTTTCCGGCGAAAATACCCGGAATAGGTGGTCATTCCCGACCGTACCTACTTTGAGCACAGCTCGAGGTGGTACGGTTTTTTTGATTGACAGTTTGTATATCCTGCTATAAGTTACAAGTAGAAGTTAATACAAACCAATAACCAAGAAAGGTAGATGAACACATGAAATCGAGAAGATCAGCCTTTACATTAGTAGAAATCATGATAGTTGTAGCCATAATGAGCCTCCTGGCCGCTATCGCTATCCCGAATTTTATTAGGGTCAGAACTTCGCTGCAAAACCGAGAGGCAGTAACTCAAGGACTTTTGGATAAGATCGGCAAGCAATTGGTCGCGGGGGCAGAGACTATTTACCTCACCAATAACTGGTATTACATCAGGGCGGTACCCAATCGGGATATCGGATCCCAGATCTCAGATATTTCGTCTCAAATATCCAAGACCAATCCGGTCATTCCCGCCCTGGTTTATTCCTTGGCGTGCTATGACGGAAAGCAAATAGAGGCATTCAATCCTCGACTCCATATCATCCAAGAACATATGGGGTTAACAAATGGCTACTTTGTGGCATTCCGTCCTTTGGTACTAAGCCGACAAGGAGTCGAATTGGAAACCACTTCTACCTCTAGGTAAAGAAATAATTTACAAACAAACCCGCACTACACTTCATCTGTAGGCGGGTTTTCTAAATGGAGCATCATATAATCATGTTAGTATATTTGATAAGAAACAATGAAATCAATAATCAACACAATTAGAGGAGAACTCAAACAAAACAGCGATTTACATAAAACCGCTGGACGCGACGGGCGGCGGCTGTTTCTCTCATAATTCCAGCTAGACATGGGAAGTTTCTGGAAAATATTTTTGAAATTGCCGATATTTTACTTACTGACGATGATGATATGGTACAAAAAGGCTATGGTTGGATGCTCAAGGTGGCGAGTGGAATACATCAAAAAGAAGTATTTGAATATGTAATGAAAAATAAAGACAGAATGCCTCGTACCACCCTTCGTTATGCTATAGAAAAAATGCCGAAAAATTTAAAGGCAGAAGCTATGAAGAAATAATGATATATTAAACATATGAAAAAAACATATATAGCCATACCTGTTATTTTATTTATAATAATCATCGGATTTTTATTATTTAAAAATGACAAAAAATTAGTCCCCATTGGTGCATCTCAAGATCAGATATCTTTTGATGGGAAGAATGCCAGTTTTATTATTGATTCTCAGACTATAACATTGGTGAATGGTAAGGCCGAAATCATTTATATTCCAGGTTCTGCTTCAAAAGATACAATTATGTATTTTGGGAATGAGGCGAGAGGAGATCTAAACGGGGATGGTCTCGAAGATACCGCTTTTCTCATTACCAGAGACACTGGTGGTAGTGGATTATTTTATTATGTAGTTGTCGCTATGAAAAATTCAGATGGCTATAAAACAACCAATGCTTTTCTGATTGGTGATAGGATTGCTCCACAATCTACCGAAATAAGATCCAAAGAGCTCTATGTCAATTTTGCAGAGAGAAATAAAGATGAACCCATGGTGGCAATACCTTCTCAAGGAGTTACTCTATTTCTCAGAGTTACATCTGATGGAATATTAGAAAAGACAATTAAATAAGGTCACTCCATCATCTAAACTTATCTTCATAACAAACCTTTTATCAATTAATCATTATCTTCATGCTAAAAGAATTCAAACAATTTTTACTTAGGGGGAACGTTGTTGATCTTGCGGTAGGTGTTGTAATAGGTGCGGCTTTCGGCTCCATTGTCACAGCTCTTGTATCGGATCTGATCACTCCATTCATCGCGGCCATTGCCAAAGTTCCAGATTTTTCAGGTTTATTTTTTACTCTGAATAGTAGTAAGTTTATGTATGGTCATTTCCTGAATGCTCTAATATCTTTCTTACTTATTTCCGCTACGATCTTTTTCTTCATAATCAAACCTATGAATTTTCTTATCTCAAAATCGAAAAGAGAAAAGCCCATAGATCCAACCACAAAAAAGTGTCCGGAATGTTTGAGTGAAGTTCCCATAGATGCCAGACGTTGTTCTCGTTGCGCTCAGGTTATTGCTTAGATTATTCACACCATGCGGTGCGCCGTTCGGGGACAATGGAAATTTTTTGGCTTGTAATATGATCACCTGACCATTATCCCCACTTTTCCTTGACTGTCTGCTTATTTTTTCTCTTTTACCTCAACTTCTGCCTTAGAATAATCAAATTTGATGATGAATTTATCAAAAAATCCTTTTTGTCCAACAATTCCGTAAGATACGATACTTCCACCTAAGTTTGGCATAAATCCTGCTTTTATATCAAAGGAATTATCACCGACTTTCAAAGTTACTAAATGAACATAATATATAGATATTTTACCGCCGACCCCAAAAACTTCTTTTAATTCACTATTCTCTTTATTAATTCCTATAGCCTTACCTACCTCTACGTCGAAAAAACAATGATCTGATCCAGAATCAATCAATACTTCATGTCTAAAGCTTTTTCCCTCATTCCTTAGTTCTAGTGGAATAACCGGACGCAGAGCGTGTCCGTATTCCTTATATTTAAATTTCATAAGGCACCGCCGGCAAAGGCTGACGAATTAGGTGGCATGCGAGTAAAAATCGGATGGTCATATCCATTCTTTTTAGCTCTTGACATGGCTTCTTTCAAAGTCTTACCATACCCGACAACCGTTATTTCATCATCCAACAAGGCAACCCACATGCCTTTATATTTTTTATATATTTTTGTCCAATCTATCGCTAACATAGCTGAATTTTATCAATCACAAAAACTTCGTCAATATTGACTTGAAAATTTGTGAGTACTCTAATGAATAAATCACTGATACCTCCACAAGTGTGTCCACTTTATGGGGTACAGATCAGTGCCCGGGGTGGGAATCGAACCCACATGACCTTGCGGTCGGCAAATTTTAAGTCTGCTGCGGCTACCAATTACGCCACCCGGGCTTTTCAAACATCGGTCGCTGTGCTCCTTACGTTTTACACTCTAAAATTCATCCGGAAGTCGTGCGTAGGAGCTACGACGGACCGAGGGAGGCCACGGCGGGAATCGAACCCGCGCATATCGGTTTTGCAGACCGATGAATTACCACTTTTCTACGTGGCCTTGGGGTTATTCTATATAGTTTTTCCTATCTCGTCCATGTGCTGGCGATTTTTTTCACCGATGTCGATCCTGACATCGAAGAAGGGGATTCGGGCGATTCTGGAATTTTCTTGGACATATTTTTTGAATTCAGAGAGTTGACGATGGGCAAAACTGACGGCTGATTCTTCTTCACTTTCTGGAAGTACTGTCATAAGGATAACAGCCCGCGTTCCATGAGCTTGGATTTCTACATCAGTGATCGTGATCATCGACAGGCGATTTGATTCACGGGAAAAGTATTGGGCAGCCAACTCTCTTAGGATCTCTTTCTTTTTATCATCTTTGGAATTCATATTGTTTATTGTTTTTTCTCAACTGTATGTACGGCTTCGACTCGGTCTCCGGGAGCGACCTCGATCTTCACATCGACTAACATGCCAAACTCATGACCCTCGGCAACTTCGCGGGTTTTGACTTTTTTCTCCTGCAATTCACGGATCTTACCTCGACCGATCTCTATATCACGACGCATGATGCGAACATCATTTCCACTTTCCATTATTCCAGTCTCGACTTTGCCGCCGATGACTTGGCGATCTTTGTCCTTGCCAAATATTGCTAATATTTTGGCGCGACCGGTCATCTCTTCTATATATTCTTTTGGCACCTTGGCAAGTAAGGCACTTTCTACAAAAGCAGAAAGTTCGTATATGACAGAGAATGTTTTGATGTTTAGATTTATTGATGAACGTTCTATCATCGCCTTGGCCTTTTTGTCTGGATCAGCATTGAAGCCGATCAGGATGATGGAGGGATCGCTCTCGGTCATTTTTATATCATTCTCATTGATCTCACCAATACCTTCGGCTACGATCTGTATTACTACTTTGTCGTGCTGTATTTTTGATAATTCTGACTTAACCCCTTCGAGACTGCCGATCACATCAGCTTTGATGATGAGAGGTAAGACGACAATTTCTGGAGTTGGATTTTCATTTGGAAGACCAGTCTCGTTTCCGGTTGCCTTTTTATTGGCATCCATCGATGATTGAAGATTTTGAGATTTGAGACGTTTCGAATCAGCTATGTATTCCTCGGTCATTTTTTCGGCAGTTTTCTTTGTATCGACTGTGACCCAAGCAGTACCGCTTTGTGGAACATGACTCCAGCCGATTATTCGAGCAGGCTTACCGGCAGTTGCAGACTCGATCTTTGTGCCTTTGAAATCTTCTATGAATCGAACAGAGACATAAGCATCTCCAGCTACGATGTATGTTCCGATTTTGAGTGTGCCTTCTCGGACCAAAAGCGTTGCGGATACACCTTTGCGAGCATCGAGTGAAGATTCTACAACAACACCAGAAGCGTCGAGTGATGGATCAGTTTTCGGATCAGAAAGATCGGAGACTAATGTAACCATTTCCAACAGTTCAGACACACCGTCACCAGTCACGGCTGAGATAGCCACACAGGGAATATCTCCGCCCCAACCTTCGACATAGATCTCATTTTCTCCTAAACTTTGTTTTGTTTTATTAATATCGGCATTTGTCTTGTCGATCTTGGTGATTGCGACGATGTAAGGAATATTTTGATCTTTGATATTTTTGTAGACTTCTACAGTCTGTGGTTTGACACCATCTTCGGCAGAGACAACTAGTATGGCAATATCGGCGGCTTGTGCACCACGCCTACGAATACCGGAAAACGCAGCATGACCGGGAGTATCGAGAAATGTGATGAGTCGCTTCTTTCCATCAGCACCGGTATGTTCGACTTCGTATGCGCCGACGTGTTGAGTAATACCTCCGGCTTCACCGGCTACAATGTTTGTTTTGCGGATATAGTCTAGCAGGGTAGATTTGCCATGATCAATATGACCCATGACGACTACGACGGGTTGGCGGGGAACTAGGTTTTTAGGGGTTTTATTCATCATGAATGGTTAGAATATCAGCATAGCAGGAAAAACAGCCATTGACAAATTATAAATATAATGGCAAACCGACTTTTTATCAAAAAAGTTCGGTACCAATGGTTATTTTAGTCCGTTTTTTGCTTTGTCTAAAACTTCTTTTTCTTCTTCTGACATCTCATGTTCCGATGCGCTGTTGCGGAGAGGTTTGGCGAATATGCTCACATGTTCTCGAGAATAGAGACTGGAAATGACCACGCCGTTACCTTCTTCATTCAGGAATGCCGTAGCGAAACTCTGATTACCACCAGCTCCTTCACCTTTGAATGGATTGAATCGAACTGTTTGAACAGATTGCACACTTCTTCGGAGCCGTTTCTCCACACTTGTCAGATATTTCTCCATTTCAATGCGAAACGATTCGAGGTCCGACAAAGTCTTTAGTACTCGCGAAAGAGAATCACTGATATTTTTTGAATCAACATCAATCAAGAATTTTTTCATCTTGAAATGCATTTTTATGACTAAAACAAAAAGAACGATTGTTGAGATCAAAAGCACAGCTAGAGCGACGTAGAGTATGTTTGGAGAAATTTCTATCATGTTTTGATGTTATCAGAT
The DNA here is from genome assembly GCA_041663145.1 of Minisyncoccota bacterium. GTDB lineage: Bacteria > Patescibacteriota > Minisyncoccia > Phycocordibacterales > PALSA-1337 > C7867-002. The sequence goes on along the minus strand of JBAZRG010000001.1, from coordinate 349,524 downwards.
TTGCATCATAATTCAAAATGTATGTTGCATAGTTCACTTTTTTTGTCATAATGCTTGCATGTCAAAGAGAATATATATGGATTACGCGTCTTTGACGCCCATAGACCCTCGAATCATTCGTGAGATGAAGGCATTTTATGCATTGAAGTACGCAAATCCTTCATCTATATATAAGGAGGGAGTGTTAGCAAAAAATGCCATGGAAGATGGAAGAAAGAGAATCGCAGATTTCTTGAATGCTCATAGCGATGAAATAATTTTTACAGGAAGTGGAACAGAAGCAAATAATTTGGCTTTGGAAGGTTGTTTGAAATCCGCACAAGAAAATGGAGTAGAAAAACCACATATCATAGTTTCTGCTATAGAACATTCTTCTATTATGGAGACTGTTAATAATATGGAAAAGCGTGGCGTTGAAGTTACACGTTTGTCGGTCGATAAATCGGGATTGATATCTTTGGACGATCTAAAGAATGCTCTCAAACCCAATACTTATCTGGTTTCGATAATGACCGTTAACAATGAGATCGGCACTGTACAGCCGATTCATGAGGCCATGAAGATCGTTCGAAAAATGAGAAAGCCCGGCTCGATATATCCATTATTCCATACAGATGCATCTCAGGCGGGGATTCTCTATGATTTGAATATTGAAAAGCTCGGCATAGATTTACTTACTTTGGATGGTGGAAAGTTATATGGTCCACGAGGTATAGGCATGCTTTTTGTCAGACGCAATACACCTATTAGTCCGATAATATTTGGTGGAGGACAGGAAAGGGGATTGCGATCTGGTACTGAAAGTGTTCCATCTATCATGGGCTTTGCGAAGGCTTTGGATATAATTGCAGAGGAAAGAAGCAAGGAAGAAATTCGAATTTCCCAACTAAAAAAACAATTCATTGCTGGATTGCGAGAGATTAGTGAGACGATAAGTCTGAATGTTGCGAGTTCTGCACCTCATATTGTGAGTATAAATATTCCCAATATTGATAATGAATTTTTTGTTCTACAAATGGATGTGGCAGGGATCGCTTGTTCAACGAAAAGCTCTTGTCTACGTGATGAAGATGAATCGTACGTTCTAAGGGCAATCGGGGCAAATAGTAAGACTTCAATAAGGTTTTCCTTTGGCAGATGGACAAAGAAACGTGATGTGAAGAAGGCTCTTCTTGCAATTTCTCATATATTCTGTTAATCTTCGAGCCACATGTTAATGATCCGATTACAGCGCACTGGACGCAAACACGAACCAACTTTCCGTGTGGTTTTGACCGATTCGAAGAATGGTCCAAAAAGCGGTAAATATCTAAAAAATCTCGGTTGGTATGATACTCGTATCCCAAATGATGCGGCAAAGCAGATGAATGTCGAGCAGGTCAAGTACTGGATGTCACAGGGTGCAAAGCTTTCACTCACACTTCACAATTTCCTCATTTCTCAAAAGATTATTGATGGCAAGAAACTCAACGCTTTGCCAAAGAAAACTGTTCAAAAGAAAAACGAAGAGGCTAAGCCAGAAGTAAAGAAGGAAGAAGCAAGTCCTGCGGCAACTGAGACGGTGGTTGAAAAGGTAGCCGAAAAGGCAACCGAAGTTTCTGAGACCCCTGCTGAGCCAGCTCCAGCTACTGCTTAGTTTAAGATAATGCCAGTTTTGTTAAGTTGACACCAACTAGTGTATGGTGTTTTTTAAAAAATACTGAAGGCTAAGGAAGAGCATAATGCTGCCAGAGATTTTAGATTTACTATTGCATTGATTGTAAAAGTTTTCTAAAATACAATTGTACAGCGAACTGTACGACACTTATCAGATTAGTATTGAAATTTATGCAGAAAGATCAAGAGTTTCTAGATTATGTCATCAAAGCGCTTGTCGATTATCCAGAACAGGTCAAGACCGCCCGTACAGTAGATGAGATGGGCGTATTGCTCACACTAGAGGTGGGAGCAGCCGATATGGGTAAGATCATCGGTCGTCAGGGCAATACTGCCAAGGCAGTACGTACACTTCTTCGTGTAGTCGGTATGAAGAACAATTCCAGAGTCAACTTGAAGATCAATGAGCCTGTCGGAGGACTCAAATCAGCCGAGAGAATGGGTGAAGCAAATCTTGCTCCAGCAGTTCCACTCGTAACTCCAAATTCCAAGACTGTAGATGAGGCAATGGCCGATCTAAAATTGGGTTAATAGGACATCGCATTTAGAGTGCAAAAATTGGTGGACCTATTCGATAATTATACAAATGAAGAATTCCGTGGTATAGTCATCCCACGGAATTTTTTATGACAATATTTCATATCATCAGCCTATTTCCTGAATCATTTGACTCATATCTGAACGCTTCGATAGTCAAAAGGGCACAGGAGAAAGGAATAATCAGTATAAAACACTACAATCCGAGGGATTTTGTTGTAGGTGCGAAAAAAGGCAAGACTTTGACTTATTCGGAGAGACGAGTAGATAACAGGCCGTATGGTGGCGGACCTGGAATGGTCATCGAGGCTTTACCGGTTATAAAGGCAATTGAGAAAGCTGTAGGTAAGAAAATGAAGGATATAAAAAACAGAAAATCTGTAAAGATAATATTTTTGAGTCCAGCAGGGGAACAATTTAGCAATGTGATCGCCGATAAATACAAAAAGTTCACAGATATAGTTTTTGTCTGTGGACGTTATGAAGGTATAGACGCCAGAATAAAAAAAGCATTTCCAATGACAGAAATATCAGTCGGTCCGTATGTTTTGACTGGTGGGGAATTGCCAGCAATGATAATGATCGATGCTGTCACTCGACGATTGCCTGGAGTTTTGGGTCACGACACATCAATAGAGGAATTGCGAGTATCTAGTCACGATGTATACACTCGTCCAGAATCTATCGAATATAAAGGTAAAAAACTTCGTGTTCCCAAGGTTCTTTTGAGTGGCCATCATGCCAAAATGGATGAGTGGAAGTTGAGGAAATAAAGAGTGACTTCGTATATATTGCGCTTTGAGTATTATGGTACGTAACCCGTGGCGACATTGTGTCCCAGAGTAGTCGAGGATTGTAGCTAGCGGTAGCGCCCGCAGACTACGGCGGGACACAATGTCGCCACGGGTTATAAACACCTTATCCCCTTGACAATAATTCTACATTTGCTAGGGTTTACACAACTTCGCAGATTGTGTTCTGCTTTTGGCGAGGGATTACAAATACCAATTGATCCCACTCGTGTCAAAACTATCGCTATAGATATACATCAAACGTTCATTTATTGAACTTTTTTGGCGTCTCTATAGTTGTTGTTTATTTTTGTGAATTATGAGTGTGTGAGGGCTTTCGTATCATTTAATAAATAATAAAGCATATGACAAGAACTACATCTCGTCCGAAAAAATATTTTTCCCGATATCAGACACCGCTTACGGTCATGCCACACTTGGTTGAGTCACAGTTGACTTCATTTGCATGGCTCATGGAGCATGGATTCACGAACTTGCTAAAGGAATTTTCTCCGATAAAGGACTATGCTGAAAAGAAATTTGAATTGTCGATCGGTGGCTTGGAACTCGTAAGACCAAAGTACGACGAGCACTATGCAAAAAATAATAAACAGAATTATGAAGGTCAGATCAAGGTCAAAGTAACCCTCAAAAATAAATCATTGAATGTAGTCAAAGAACAGGAAATGTTTTTGGCTGATTTTCCGCTCATGACCGATCATGGAACATTCATCATAAACGGCGTCGAACGAGTCATTGCTCCGCAATTGGCTCGTTCTTTTGGTATATTCTTTACCTCAAGCGAACTAAAAGGCAAAAATTATTTTGGTGCCAAGATCATTCCAGCTCGAGGAGTCTGGATGGAAATCGAGTCTGATGCTGATGGCACTATATATTGTCGTATCGATCGAAAGCGTAAGTTTCCAGTCACATCTCTCTTGCGAGTCCTCGGAGCAGATACAAATGAAAAGATGTTGGCGCTATTTGACGGCAAGCCGGAAGCCAAAAAAGTCTTGGAGCAGACACTTACAAAAGATCATGCCAAGACTCCTGAAGAGGCCTATATAGAGATCCATAAGCGTTTGCGAGATGGCGATTTGGCCACAGTGGATAATGCTAGAAACTTCATCCAGACACTTCTAGCTCCGGATCGTTATGATATTTCTCGAGTTGGACGATTCCGATTCAATAAGCGTTTTCAAAAGCCAATGGATGAAAAGGCTCTTGAGAGAAAGACTCTCGATCTAGACGACATAGTTACAACATTCAATCACATAGCTCTTCTTGCAACTGTTCCAGATATGCAAGCAGACGATATCGACCACTTGGGTTCCAGGCGTGTCAGATTTGTCGGTGAACTCCTAGAACAACGCATTCGTTTGGGACTCACTCAGATGAAACGAAATATTCAGGACAAGATGTCAACAGTAGAACCAGATGTGACCTTGCCTGTCTCTTTTATTTACCCACGCCCACTCCAAGCTCGCATAAAAGAATTTTTCACTACTAACCAACTCTCACAGTTCATGGCACAGGAGAACGTCCTTGCCGAAGTTGAACATCTACGTACTTTGACTGCTCTCGGTCCCGGCGGTCTATCTCGTGAACGAGCCGGATTTGAAGTTCGAGACGTGCATCCATCTCACTACGGACGTCTTTGCCCGATCCATACACCAGAAGGACCAAACATTGGTCTAGTCTTGCGTTTGACCATGTATGCCAGGATCAATGATTTTGGAATGATCGAGACTCCATATGCCAAAGTCAAAGACGGCAAGATCACCAAGGAGATCATATACATGAATGCTTTGGAAGAAGAAAATTTCCGAATCGCTCATGCCGCTACTCCACACAATGAGGCTGGAGATATTCTGATCGATGAAGTCGAAGTTCGACAAAACGGCAAACCAGCACTGGCAAATAAAAAAGATGTCGACTATATAGACGTCGCAACAAATCAGGCATTTTCTATCGCTACTTCTCTCATACCTTTCCTCAATCACGATGATGCCAACCGAGCTTTGATGGGCTCGAACATGCAAAAGCAGGCGACACCATGTCTCGTTCCGGAAGCTCCTTTCGTGGCAACTGGCATCGAAGCCAAAGCAGTCATCGATACAGGTCGTGTCGTAGCGGCACCTGAAGATGGTGAGATCACTCATGTCGATGCAAAGAAAGTCGTATTCAAATCAAAGAAAACTGGCAAGAGTCATGAATACAATCTCGTACTATTTTCTCGAACAAATGGTTTTACAGCATTTCATCAGAGACCGATCGTCAATGTTGGAGATGAGGTCAAGAAAGGTGATATCCTCGTCGACACATCGACATCGGATCATGGAGAGATCGCTCTCGGACACAATGCTCTGGTTGCATTTATGTCTTGGTCTGGTAATAACTACGAAGATGCCATCATTCTTTCTCAGAGAATCGTCAAGGATAGCAAATGGAGTTCTATTCATATAGAAGAATTTGTAGTTAACGTTCGAGACACCAAGCTTGGTCCAGAAGTTACGACTTGCGACATTCCGAACGTTGGCGAAGTAAAGCTCAAAAATTTGACCGAGGAAGGTATCGTTCGTATCGGTGCCGAAGTTCGACCGGGCGATATTCTCGTTGGTAAGATTTCGCCAAAAGGTGAGACTCAACTCACTCCGGAAGAGCGTTTGCTCCGTTCTATTTTCGGAGAAAAAGCTCGCGATGTAAAAGATACATCAAAGCGAATGGAAAATGGTAAGCGTGGCCGTGTCATATCGGTCAAAATATTCTCCAGAGAAAAAGGCGATAAGCTCGAGTCAGGAATCATCAAGAAGATCTATATCGAAGTTGCTCAGGTTCGAAATGTTTCGGTCGGAGACAAAATGGCCGGTCGTCACGGAAACAAAGGAGTCATCTCACGAATATTGCCAGAAGAAGATATGCCATATATGGAGGATGGTACTCCTATCGATGTTATCTTGACACCACTCGGTGTGCCTTCACGTATGAACCTCGGTCAGATTCTCGAATTACACCTCGGTTTGGCTGCTAATACTCTAGGATATCAGGCTATAGTGCCTCCGTTTACTGGAGCTACAGATGCTGAGATCAAGGAAGAGTTGGTCAAAGCCGGATTCGATAAATCAGGCAAGATGAAATTGCGTGATGGCCGAACAGGTGAACATTTTGATCAACCAGTAGCTGTCGGTTATATGTATATTCTCAAACTGCATCACATGGTGGAAGATAAGATTCACATGAGATCGATCGGTCCTTACTCACTCATCACTCAACAGCCTTTGGGAGGTAAAGCACAAGGTGGAGGACAAAGATTTGGAGAAATGGAAGTCTGGGCATTGCTCGGTCACGGTGCCGCTCATACTTTGCGTGAAATTCTCACAGTCAAATCAGACGATATTGTCGGTCGTTCACAGACATTCGATTCGATAGTTAAGGGTGAAAAATTACGTGCACCAAATCTGCCTGCTTCATTCAATGTCCTTCTAAAGACACTTCGTGGACTAGCACTCAATGTCGAATTGGTGAGCAGACCTAAAAATATCAATATTACAGATTAACCAAATATCCATGACTACAATCAATACAAAAAAATCAGTAGATCCAGTAGCATTTGATTTGGTTCGATTGACTTTGGCTTCACCTGAAAAGATCCTAGAATGGTCTTACGGAGAGATCACCAAGCCAGAGACGATCAACTATCGAACTCAAAGATCTGAAAAGAGTGGTCTCTTTGATGAAAGGATATTTGGTCCAGATCGAGACTATGAATGTTATTGCGGTAAATATCGCGGTATTCGTTACAAAGGAATTGTCTGTGAGAAATGCGGAGTCGAAATCACTCGTTCCATAGTTCGCCGCGAAAGGATGGGTCACATAGAACTCGCTTCACCAGTATCTCATATCTGGTTCTTGAGAAGCGTTCCTTCGAGGATCGGTCTCATTCTCGGTATGACGACTTCGGATCTCGAAAAAGTAGTTTACTTTGCTGGTTATATTGTCACCAAAGTCCATGAAGTTGAAAAAGAGAAATTTTTGAAAGATCTCGATAGTGAATACAAGAGCAAAGTAAAAAGTGCTCAGGATGACAAGACCAAAGAGGCATTGAAAGGATTGGTTGTGACTGCCCGAGACGAGATACAAACATTGTATCCAGGTTTTGTTATGGACGAGGCTACTTATCACAAATACGCAGTCAAATACGGAGCATTGTTCGAAGCTACCATAGGAGCGGAGGCAATATTTGATCTCTTAAAAAAGATCGATCTAGTCAAACTGAAAAGCGAACTTGAAGATGCATATAAGGATGCCAGCTCTGCCGAACGTGAAAAAGTTGCCAAACGTCTTTCTTTGGTAAAGCAAATGGTAAAAGCCAAAGTTCGTCCAGAATGGATGTTCCTAGTCAGGATTCCAGTCATTCCGCCGGGACTTCGCCCGATGGTGGCTCTCGATGGTGGACGTTATGCTACATCGGATGTCAACGATCTGTATCGCCGAGTTATCAACCGCAACAATCGACTTTTGAAACTAAAGGAAATAAACGCTCCTGAAGTTATTTTGAGAAATGAGAAACGTATTTTGCAAGAAGCAGTCGATGCTCTCATAGACAACTCTATCCGACATAGTTCTTCGGCCGGTGCCGCCGCAGTTGCAGCCCAAAAGAGAGCTTTGAAATCGCTTTCTGATAGTCTCAAATCAAAGCGTGGCTTGTTCCGACAAAATCTACTCGGTAAACGAGTCGACTATTCTGGTCGTTCGGTCATCGTCGTTGGTCCAGAACTCAAACTAGATGAATGTGGTTTGCCAAAGCATATGGCACTCGAACTTTTCAGACCTTTCGTCATTTCTGGATTGCTAAAGAAAGAGTTGGCATATAACATTCGCGGTGCAAATCGTCTAATTGATGATGGCACAAAAGAAGTTTGGGAAATATTGGAAGAAGTGATCGCTGGAAAATACGTTCTCCTCAATCGTGCGCCAACTCTGCATCGTCTAGGTATTCAAGCTTTTCGTCCGATCTTGATCGAAGGAAATGCTATTCAAGTTCACCCGTTGGTCTGTACAGCTTTTAACGCAGACTTCGATGGAGACCAGATGGCCGTCCACGTTCCATTGTCAGATGAAGCTCAGATGGAAGCTCGCGAGATCATGGCAGCTGATAAAAATATCTTGAAACCTGGAAATAATGATCCTACAGTCGCAGCAAAAATGCTTGATATTGTGCTCGGTTGTTTCTGGGTGACAAAGATCGTGGAAGGATCCAAGGGAGAAGGTAAAGTATTCGAATCTCCTGAAGTTGCTGTTATGGCAAATAATTTCAAAGAAGTCGATCTTCGAGCCAAGATCAAAGTTTTGGCACCTTCTAATTCCAAATATGCTGAATACAAAGGAGGTATATTCGAGACGACTGTCGGACGTATATTATTCAACAATGTATTGCCGGATGATTTTCTATTTATCAACGAAGAAATCGGCCGTAAGCGTTTGGGCGTGATCATCGATGACATGATCACTATTCGTGGCTCGGCTCATATAGCGCCGATATTGGACAAGATCAAGACTTTCGGTTTTGGTTATGCCACATACTCTGGTACAACATGGGGAATTGATGATGTGGTAGTTCCAACTTCTAAGACTGAGATCATAAAGGGCGCTAAGCGTTCAGCTGATGTTGTAACCAAACAATTTGATGAAGGATTACTCACGGAAGAAGAAAGGATCAGAAAACATATTGAGATTTGGCAGAGCGCCAAGAGCTCGGTAGAAAAGGCTATTCCACAATCTTTGGATAAGAATGGTTCAGTCTATGACATGGTTATGTCAGGAGCACGAGGCTCGATGTCGCAGATAACGCAGATGGCCGGTATGAAAGGTCTCATCTCCTCAGTGTCTGGAGAAACTATCGAATTTCCGATCTTGTCATGTGCAAAGGAAGGATTGACTCCGATCGAATACTTCATCACAACTCACGGATCGAGAAAGGGTCTCACCGATACCGCTTTGAATACCGCAAAAGCCGGATATTTAACAAGAAAACTTTTCGTTGTAGCTCAGGATGTTGTTGTATCAGAGGAAGATTGTGGTACGAAGGATTCAATAATCATTCACAAACAGACTGCTTCAGGAATGAATATACCTCTATCAAAGAACATTCGTGGTCGAATCATTGCCGAAGATGTCAAGACAAATGATGGAGCAGTCCTATTCAAGAAGGGTCATCTCCTCAATAAAACCGATGCTCAGACTATCGAAACTGCCGGTATAACAGAAGTACATGTTCGTTCGCCTCTGTCATGCAAAACTATTCGCGGAGTTTGTGCCAAATGTTATGGATTGGATTTGGGAAGAAATACTCTCATCGCTTTGGGTGAAGCAGTCGGTACAGTAGCCGCTCAGGCCATCGGAGAACCGGGAACACAGCTGACCATGCGTACATTCCACGCCGGAGGTGCGGCGGCCCTAGGTGGAGACATCACTCAAGGTTTGCCTCGAGTCGAAGAAGTCTTCGAAAAACGCCGACCAAAGAATCCGGCAGTCGTCTCGACTGTGGAAGGATTGGTCACTGGTACAAAAGATATGGGTAAAGAAAAAGCTATATATGTCTTGCCAGACATAGCTGATAGAGCTGTTACAACAGGAAAAGCTGGTAGCAAGAAAGCTGCCGAAGTAGAGTATGTCTTCCCATACCGCCGTACGATCATGGTCAAGACTGGTGAAAGAGTAAAGAAAGGTCAATTGCTCACAGATGGATCAGCTGATATCGATGAAGTTTTCGAATATGGTGGCGAAGAGCGTGCCAAGGAATATGTCATTACTGAAGTCGGTAAAATCTACGAATTGCAGGGTGAAACTGTATCCAGAAAACATATCGAACTTATCGTAAAGCAGATGTTCAGCCGAAGAAAAGTTACTGATGGTGGAGATACAAATCTGACCGAAGGTATGATCGTCGACGATATTCAGTTGTCAGAAGAAAATTCCCAAATCAAATCCAAAGAAGGTGCGCTCGCTAAGGTGGAGAAACTGGTTATGGGTATCACCGAAACATCACTTTCACGAAAGAGCTTCCTCTCGGCCGCTTCATTCCAACACACTACTCGTGTCCTCATCGCAAACGCCGTACGTGGTGCTGACGATGATCTCACCGGTCTCATGGAAAATGTCATCATCGGCCGCCTCGTTCCAGCTGGTTCAGGTTTTGCTGGTTCTCCAAAGAAAGCTATGGTTGATAGTCTCTCATCTTCAGATGGCGATGATGGATTCGATACCAGAACTGTGGAGTTCGAAAAGAAGGCTGAATAGGAGGGAATAATAGATAGATAGTAAATAGTCCTAGCAATGAAACAAAAGACCTGCCGTAAATGGTAGGTCTTTTTGTATCAATCCACTCGTTATTTACGTTACCAATTAAGGTATTCTTTTTATCCACTTCAAAAAATTAACAATCCCGCTCATTTGGTCTATATTCGCTTCGCTCATATATCGCCTGTAGCCCAGTGGCGATCTTGCTAGATCGTCAGATTTGTATAAGTTGCACTTATACAAATCTTCATTTGGCGCTATAATATTCAAGTAATATTCTAATATATTTAGATGCCCAGTTTTATATCCAGAAACACTCTCTTGAAAACATCAATCATCATGTTGTTGTTTGCGGTTGCGTATATGGGGGGGGGTAGAAACAGCTAGGGCGGATATAACCACAGGATTGGTGGGACATTATAAGTTTGATGATGGTTCAGGTGATGCGGTGACGGATTCTGTGGGTGGATATAATGGTGCCAGAGGAAGTGCTGTGCAATGGGTCACTGGTGGCCAGATAAACAAGTCTTTATCTTTCGGTGGTACAGGTTCTGATTATGTAATTCTCGGCAACAATCCAGCTATTAGTCCTGGGGCTGGAAATACATCAATTTCTCTGTGGTTTAAAACTAGCACTGATTTTACTAGTGGAGCTAAATTCCTATATCATGATACAACTAATAATAGCGGAGGAGACAATAGTAGTATAGAAATTACAATTACTACAGCTAACAAAATACTCGGATATATACGTGATTATGGTTACAATACTGTTTCGATGACTTCCGCGTCAGTTTTGAATGACGGAAATTGGCATCACGTGGTCTTAGAAAGAAATGGAACCACAGGACTCTTATATATCGACAGTGGAACTCCAGTTACTAGTACAAATGCACTTTTGGCTACGATTTCTACGGATGCTGCCTATGAACCAGGTATTGGAGCAAAGAGAACAACATTGACTCAGAACTTTACTGGTGTTGTTGATGATGTACGTATTTATTCGCGAGCCTTATCCACAGGTGATGTAGCTGAGTTACATAATCAAGGATTATCACCTTTTGTGTCAGTACAAGCGGGTTCAAATATTTCAAATGTATCTGTCACACTAAATGGCACAATAATAACGGATGGTGGCCTTGCTTCTACCACTGATCGTGGTTTTTACTATGGATTAACAACTGCATATGGGTTTGTTGCCTCGACAACTGGTACATTTAATTTGGGTGCATATACTCAGAATGTAAGCAATCTAACTTGTAATACTACGTACCACTTTGCTTCATTCGCTACAAATTTATATGGTACAGGAACTTCAACAGATACAACATTACTTACAAGTGCTTGTTCTGGCATTCCCACAATCACCATGACCTTACCTGTGGATAATAGTACGGTAAGTAATACTATTTTGCTTTCAGCTGATGCTGGCGGAGATTATCCAATCACAAGTGTTCAATTTAAATACGGAAATACAAATATCGGTGCACCTGTAACTTCTAGTCCATATGCAATTGCATTGAATACAAACACTCTATCTGATGGTAATTATAGTATTGTCGCTGTTGCTACAAATTCTCTTGGTACACATGCAACTTCTTCACCAGTGACAATCACTACAGACAATAGTAATCATTGGTACTCTTTGTTTACACCAATTCGACAGTTTTATGTATCCTCAAATGGAACTGGAGATGGTACATCAATGTTATCTCCTATGAGCCTTGCTCAAGCAACATCCACAGCTAATCCTGGTGATGAATATTGGTTTTTGGCGGGAAAATATGAGAACGGTGCCAATAAATTCATCTTTTCAAGGGCTGGAACAGAAGCTAACCCTGTTGTCTATCGCGCAATGCCTGGCCAGCATGTGAATTTGAATGGTAGTGTCAATGCCCTAGCTGCATATAATTGGTTTTGGGGTTTTGATATTACCGATACTAATGGCCTTGCAACAGGTGCTGACGATGGTCTGTATGTCAAAGCGGCTGGAGTGAGGGGTATCAATAATACTATACATGATCTAACTGGAGGAGTTGATGGGATTGGTGGTTGGAATGACGGACCAGGTCAAGTATTTTATGGAAATGTCATTTATGGTGGTACATCTACACCATTACAACAACGTGGTCATCTCGTCTATACTCAGAATAATTATGCCGATAATGGATATAAATACTACATTAATAATATATTAATGAATCCTCCGCTCAATGGGTGCAATTTAGTTACTGACGGAGGAAGCCAGGTGATTTCAGCAAGTGATTGTTATGCTTTTCATGGATACGGTACTTCAGTACAAACACAAGGATTTGATTTACGAAATAACATTATCGCAAATGGTAAATTTTTGATAGGTGGTCATACAGATCCAGCTGATCATGAGATTGTGAAGGGAAATTATTTTTATAATCCACCCTCATTTCAATTAGGGTATACGAAACAATCACAAGTTGAGTTTGTCGATAATTATATCGGTAAAGGAAATCTATTAGATCTTAATTTTTGGGGAGCTGGAGAAATTCAAGATACTCAGTATGCACCAAATGTATTTACCGGCAATAAATTTTATAATGATAGTGCTTTTGATTTTAGTATAGGAACGTTAGCTTATACAGCATCAGGAAAGGAAGAGAGGACACCGGCTTTACAGGGCAGTGATATATTTAATAATAATACATACTCCAGTCTTGTTCATTTTTGGTTATATGCAAATAACGTAAGTGGTGGTCATACCTCTCTCTCAACATGGCAGTCGGCCTCTGCTGCAGCTGGAAACGAATTTGATACTAATTCGGAGATCGTATTATTCCCTCCAGCTGATGAAGTTGTGGTTATTCCAAACGAATATGAATCTGGTCGTGGTAATATCGCTGTTTATAACTGGAGTGGGTCCGCCACTAAGAGCGTTAATTTATCTACTGTTCTGACTAATGGATCTGGTTTTTCAATCTACGATGCAGAAGATATGTGGGGAATCCCTTTAGTATCAGGCATTTACTCTGGAGCGAGTATCAATATACCGACAAATGGATCTGAATTTTTGGCTCTAGTGATTCTGCCTTACTCATCTCCTAGTGTCACATTTGTCTCCGCAACAGATGTGATAACAACTGAAACAATCTTGAATAGTTCGATTGACTATACAGGCGGTACGAATTCTACTATCCGTGGTTTTGCATATAGCACAGATTCGTCCCTAGCTACTGTTATAGCAACAACCACAGAGAGTGGTATTTTTGGCACAGGTGCATTTACTTCATCTCTCACAAGCCTCACCTGCGCCACCACCTACTACGCCCGTGCCTACGCCACCAATATCGTAGGCACAGGCTACGGAGACACCGTCTCATTTACCACCAGTCCTTGTACTTCACCATCTACCTCCTCCTACGGCTCCGTCTCTCGCAATCGAGTACTGCATACCGGAACATACGCGATACCTAACAACCAAATAAGCACACCAAAGCCAGTGTCCAAAACACCAGTAACAACCACAAAGGTGGTAGCAGGTGAGAGAATAGATGAGTCACCTAACAATGAAACATCACCACAACCATCACTAACTGCTCCCATAGCAAAGACAATAACCACCCTCAGAAACTTCATCCTTTCCAAGCTCACCACCAAAGAGAAGGAACTAATACCAGAGGCTAGAGTCATAGCCAAGTCATCCAATCTACCTACATACACATCTACACAAGAAGAAAGTAGTATCCACGTCCTCCAAGGTAAATCCATAGATCTAGCGGTCAAAACAGACAAACCAGTGAAGGAAGTAGTGGGATACCTCACAATCAAGAAGATTGACAGGAAGACTGCACTAAATGACATCAAGAAACAGAAAGACTCAAGTAATCTAGCAGCAGTAGGTGTAACAGTAGAAGACAAACTAGTACTAGAAACATTCAAATACTCTGATCCTGACAATGATGGTATATACACCGCTACCATTACTGCACCAAAAGTTCATGGAGAATACGACATCATGACTATACTGGAGTACAAAGACATCAAACTGGGATACAGGGAACTGCATATGACTGCGGTGGTGGATCCGGAGGGGTATGTGTACAAAAAGACTGGTGGAGTGGAGGGTAGGATACCAGAGGCGGTGGTGACTATATTCAAGAAAAATATTGAGACAAATCAGTTCGAGACATGGCAGGCTGACCAATACAAACAGACGAACCCACAGACGACTGACAAGACTGGCGCGTACTCATTTCTAGTGCCTGAAGGCATATACAAGCTCACAGTGATTACTCCTGGTTACAAAGATTATATAGGAAATGAATTTGAGGTTGTGCAGGGTGCGGGGGTACATGAGAACATCGAGTTAAAAAAGAAAGGGTTCTTCTCCGGCATATTCGAATTCTTCTCAAGGATATTTTGATGTGTTATGAGAAGGATTGTCTATAGTAGTCAATATTGTTTTTTCTCTATTAAGTGAGAAAATTGTGGCATGGAAGCCATAACAAAGATCGCAATATTCAAGAAAAAACTGATACGAAAGATCATTTACCAAAATGAGTGGTGGTTTTCCGTTGTGGATGTTATTGAGGCGCTGACGGATAGTGATAGACCTAGTGCTTACTGGACGGCAATGAAGGCGAGAGTTGCAGGTGAGAGTGAATTTCAACTATCTACAATTTGTAGACAGTTGAAATTGACTGCTCCAGATGGAAAAATGCGAGAAACTGATTGCGCAGATACAGAAGGCATATTTCGAATTGTGCAATCCATTCCATCGCCAAAAGCCGAACCATTCAAACGCTGGCTTGCCAAAGTTGGTTATGAAAGGGTGCAGGAAATAGAAAATCCTGAATTGGCCACGAAAAGAACGAGATTACTTTATAAGCTTAAGGGATATTCTGAAGATTGGATTGAAAAGAGAATGCGAGGTATTGTGATACGAGAAGAGCTTACAGATGAGTGGAAGGATCGCGGTGCCAAAAATGATAAGGATTATGAAATATTGACAGCTGAGATTTCAAAGGCAACATTTGGTGTCACACCAAGTGAATACAAAGAGCTCAAAGGATTGAAGCGGCAGAATCTCCGTGATCACATGGATGATTTTGAGCTTATATTCACTATGCTTGGTGAACGTTCGACAACTGAGATTCACCGCACCGAAGACTCAAAGGGTATGACCAAGTTATCTTCTGATGCAAATGCTGGTGGTGAGATAGCAGGTATTGCGCGCAGAAAACTAGAAAAACGGATCGGTCGATCTATTGTCTCAGGAAAAAACTTTCTCACAGATAAAAACAAGAACGGATAGCTTCCACAAGTCCTCGTTTGGCGTTATAATGGGCGCATAAAGGCGATATTATGACTATAGATCAAAAAAAATATCAAAATACAGTGCTTTATCTGTGCGATAAGCTCGGTGGCGAATTGCGTGGTAAGAAGAAATTGGCGAAATTGCTATATTTCGCGGATTTTGATTTCTATGAAAAGAATCAACGATCGATCACTAACGATGTTTATTGTGCTTTACCTATGGGACCTTTTCCGACTGAACTCGATTCTGTGACGGATGCGATGAAGAAAGGAAAAAAGATGGTTATTGATGAGGTTGTAGAGCATGTTGGATATAATCCAACAGAGGTGTATAGGATTTTGGAGAAGCCAGATGTATCTGTATTTGAAAGAGAAGAAATAAAGATGCTTGATAGGATCATTCTCAAATATGGACATTTAAATGGAAAACAGCTCGAAGAATTGTCGCATGCCGAAGCTCCATATACTTCCGCCGAAGCCTATGCCGAAATTCCGTACGAATTCTCTTATTATCGCGGAACTGATTTTAGTGATTTATGATTGAATTTAGGAATCACGATGGCTTTGAAAAAGAGGTCAGCGTTTTCGAGCGACGCTTCAAAAATGTTCGATTCAGCTTGTCTGGATTCAAGAAGTTGTGTGAGATACATTTTAATCCCCTTAAACCAAGTCCACGAATAGCACCCGGAAAACTCCATAGAATAACGCAAAATGACGTTTGGTCTCTCTGGAAAACTGAATTGCCGATCATCAAATCCGGATTACGTCCAAATCAATATCCAAGAATCTGGTTCGTCGTTCAAGGAAATACCATTGTCTTCCTGTGCATGGCTACTCACATTGATAAGTATGATGATGAGGAGATGAACAGGATAGCACAATCGCGAGTCACGGATTTATTTTAGGTTGTGTTAAAAATGAAGATGGAATCGAACCATTTACAATTTGTAAACAGTTGAAGATTTGAATAGATTACGAAAAAATGGAGACGGAATTGAGTTGTCGACAGATTGTCGACAACTAGAGATAATTTTCTCGCAGATAAAAACAAGAACAAATAGCTTCCACAAGTCTTCGTTTGTCGCTATACTTCACTTATGAATCGTACTGCTGTAGAGGAAATAAAGGCCAGAATACCAATAGAAGAACTGATTGGTACCTATGTAAAGCTGGAGAAAGCAGGGAAGTCCTACAAAGCCAGATGTCCGTTTCATAACGAAAAATCAGCTTCATTTTTCGTGTCTCCAGAGAGAGGTGGGTATTACTGTTTCGGTTGTGGCGCCAAAGGCGACATCTTCTCTTTCGTTGAACAATTCGAAGGCTTGGATTTTCGTGGAGCCTTGAAAGTTTTGGCGGAAAAAGCCGGAGTGCCGTTGGTAGTCGACAAAAAGACCGATAGTGAACGCGATCAACTTTTCGAAATAATGGAGTTGTCCGCGAAGTTTTTCGAGGATCAATACAAGAAATCTGAAGAAGCTCAAAAGTATATGAAGAGTCGTGGCATCAATCCGGAATCACGGGAGATGTTTCGGATCGGTTGGGCGCCACTGGGCTGGAAAAATCTACTTACGCATCTTAGAAGTAAGGGCTGGAATGAAAATATGATTGAAAAAGCTGGTCTCATCAAAAAGAAAGATAATGAAGAAAATGTGAGTTCAGACAAAGGTTACTCCGCGTCCAATACGGACCATTCGACATTTTACGATCGTTTTCGTGGCCGAATAATATTTCCGATCACGGATTCTAGTGGGCGAGTTGTGGCTTTCACCGGTCGGATATTGGTAGATGATGGCAGATCGGCAAAATATTTGAATAGTCCGGATACGCCTCTATACAATAAATCAGCAATACTCTTTGGTCTCGATAAAGCCAAAACCGAGATCAGACGCGTCGGTTACTCGATATTGGTCGAGGGTCAGATGGATCTGGTGCTTTCTCATCAAGTCGGCGTAAAAAATACCATTGCGGCTTCAGGAACGGCTCTGACCGCTCAAGCAAAAGATGAGACAGGCATCATAAACAATCTCGGTATGGTCAGGCGTTTGTCGCCAAATATGATAATAGCTCTCGATTCTGATAAGGCAGGCAAAACTGCTTCTATGAGAGCGGTTGCCGCTACGGCACTTTCTATGGGCATGTCGGTCAAGATCGCCGATATTGAGGGTGGTAAAGATCCGGCAGATCTCATCACGATCGATCCGGAGAGTTGGAAAAATGTTTTGAAGAATGCCAAACATGTCGTCGAATTTGAATTGAACAATGTCATGTCTGAAGTGACTGATCCGCATAAGCTATCGAGAGCAGTGCGTGAACGTGTCTTTCCATTTCTCATAAAAATAGACAGCGAGATGGACAAAGCTCTTTATGTTCGACTTATTTCAGAAAGAACTAGTCTTTCGGAACTGGCCGTTTGGGAAGATTTGAAGAAATACGGAATAATGAATCCTGAAAATAAGTCAGGAGTGACAGGTACAACAAATTCAACAGCATCAAATATTGGCGGGGCACAACCAAATACAAATTCAAATAAAGATATAAATAAGATGGGAAGTGTCCCGCAAACAAAGAGTCGTTTCAACCTTGTTGAACGCAGAATGATCGGACTTTTGTTTTTGATGGAAGCGATACAGGATCCGTCATTAGACCGTTATACTAAAACTATCAAAGATATTTCTGGTGATTCATATAAAGATCTTAGAGATAGAATGGAAAAAGACCGAAACGATATCGTATTCGAAGCTGAAAGCTTCTTTGGTACGGAAACCAGCAAATGGCCGGTTCACATGGATGAACTTATTTTGAATTTTGAAGAAGATCTTTTGAACCAATCTCTGATCGAAGCGATGGGCCAACTTCGACAAGCTGAAAGGGAAAATAATAAAGGTTTGGTCGAAGAATGGGCGAAGAAATGTCAGGCTATGTCAGTAAGGAAAGCTGAATTGAATAAGAAAAGGTTAAAGTAAATATATCCTTGCTAATTATCCATAAATACCATACAATCATCTTCACGTAAACAACATTACTTCTCATGAGAAATAACAAAAAAAGTGCTCGTGCAAAGCGTGTATCCCCTAAACGTTCGATAAAAAAGGGGGTTGTTAAGCCTAAAGCTAAATCAGTTAAAAAAGGCAAATCGTCCTCTTCAAAGCCCAAGATGAACGCGGCTCGAGAATTTGAGCAGAAATCGCTCAAACTCATTCAAAAAGGCCGTGATCGTGGATTTGTGACATATGATGAGATCTTGAAAGAGTTTCCGCAAATCGAAAACGATATATTATTTTTAGATGAATTGTACAGCAAGTTTGCTGATGCCAATGTCGACGTCTTGGAAGGTGGTGGACTTTTGGAAGTGGAAGATTTGTCTCACAAAAAGGCGACACCGCATCTCGGTCGCGGGGGCAGTGATTCCGCTTATGATTCGATCCAGATGTATCTGAAGGAGATCGGACAATATCCGCTCATCAATGCCGGGATGGAAAAGGAACTTGCCAAGCGTATTCAGGTCGGCGATTTGGAAGCAAAAAATCTGTTGGCAAAAGCCAACCTACGTTTGGTGGTTTCGATCGCCAAAAAGTATGTCGGTCGCAGTCCAGATCTCACACTACTTGATCTTATACAGGAAGGTAATCTAGGACTTTTTCGAGCAGTTGATAAATTTGATTGGACAAAAGGATATAAGTTTTCCACATATGCGACATGGTGGATCAGACAAGCCATCACCAGGGCTTTGGCGGATCAATCTAGAACTATTCGCGTACCGGTCCATATGGTTGAGACTATCGCAAAATATAAACAGGTCGTAAGACGTCTGTCGCATGATCTTGGCCGCGAACCTTTGCCGGATGAGATAGCTATGGAGATGGGCATGGATGTGGAAAAGATATATCAGATCGAAAAAATCGAACAAGATGTCGTTTCGCTTGAAAATCCAGTAGGGGATGATAGCGATGATGGCAAGTCTACTCTGCAAGATTTCATCGCTGACGATAAGATACTATCTCCTGATCAAGAATCGTCTCGTCGTATTCTACGCGATCAGGTCAACTTGATCCTCGATGATCTTTCTGAAAAAGAGCGCAAAATTTTGGAGATGCGTCATGGTCTCGATGATGGCATCACACATACTCTGGAAGAAGTCGGTCGTGAATTTGGCGTGACAAGGGAACGTATTCGTCAGATCGAGGCCAAGGCACACGAAAAGATCCGACAGCATGACAATATAAATAGATTGAAAAATTATTAAGCAGTGAATGGAGTTTTGTTAGATTTGATCGTACCCCACCCTCATCATTCTTTTTACTTCCTCGAACTCTGCTTGCAATATACCAGCATTTTCACAAAGGACTCACTACAAGGATTCGCGAGTCCTTTGGAAAATGTATTGGTATATTGTGTCGCAGATTATTCTCGGAAGTAAAAAGAATGATGAGGGTGGGGTACGAGAAATTATCTAAATATTTTCTATGCATAACAATAAAGATACCAGTGAATTTGCTTTGCTATATAAGGTGCTAAATACGCCTCAAAAACAGGCTGTAGACGCTATAGAAGGCCCTGTAATGGTCATTGCGGGCCCTGGAACGGGTAAGACGACTATATTGACTCTTAGGATTGCAAACATCCTAAGAGAGACCGATACCGTCCCAGAAAGCATTTTGGCTTTAACATTCACAGAGTCAGGTGCTTTTGCTATGCGACGCAAATTGCTTTCTATCATCGGTCCCACTGCCTATAAGGTTAATATTCAGACATTCCACGGTTTTGCTGAAAAGATCATTCAAAAATTTCCGGATTATTTTTCCAGAATCATCGGCTCTTCTCCTATACAAGATACCGAGCAATACAAGATAATCGAAAATATAATTCATTCGAAGAAGATCAAAGTCTTGCGACCATATGGAGATCAGACCTACTACGTGCGATCTATTTTACAAGAAATCCACATTTTGAAACGCGAGAATATTTCGCCAGAGATGTTGAGACAAAGCGTGATAAAAGAGACTCTAGACAATCAAGAAGGTTCCGGTAAAGAAGAATCCAGATCAAAGATAGTTGAAAGGGAAAAATTACAAAAACAAAAAGAAAAAAATCTAGAATTGGCTTTTGTTTATAAAAGTTATGAAACCGAGCTGGCTAAGAAAAAGTATTATGACTTTGACGATATGTTACTCGAACTCATAAGGGCAATGGAGGATGATCCAATGTTCAAATTGATTTTACAGGAGCAGTACCAATACATATTGGCCGATGAACATCAGGATGCGAATGCTTCTCAGAATCGTATACTGGAATTGTTGGCTGATTTTCACAGTTCTCCAAACCTATTCATAGTCGGTGATGAGAAACAGGCCATATACCGTTTTCAAGGCGCATCGTTGGAGAATTTTCTTTATTTTTCAAAAAAATATCCCGATGCGATAGTGATCGATCTTGAACATAATTACCGTTCACACCAGGGAATCCTCGATGCCGGCGCAAGTATCATTGAAAATAATCCCGGTATACCGGACAGAAAGAGGACTCGGCTTAAATCTTTGCAGGTCGGCACGAAACCTATATATATTAGTGAATTTGCTACGCGAAATGATGAATTGCAGTATCTCACAGTCATGATCGAAAGACTTTTGAAAAAAGGGGAGAAGCCAAAGGAGATCGCTGTACTATATCGTGAAAATAAAGAAGCTGAAGATATTTCTAGGATTTTGAAATCGCATAATATCATAAACCGTGTCGAATCGGATCACAATATTTTACTTGATATTGATTCGGCAAAATTGATATTAATATCTCGGGCAGTAGCAGATCTCTCTAATAGTAATTTATTGGGTAGCGTACTTTTGCTCCGAGAATTTGATTGCGATCCTGCGCAGATCGCTTCACTTTGTGCGCTTTCAAATCGCGAGAGAAGACCATTATTCGAAGTGATCAAGGAATCTAGATACAAAGAGGCGATCACTGCTTATAATCGTCTGGTCGAGTGGTCTGAGAGAGCTTCAGTGACATTATTCATCCCATGGCTACATAGTATTATCGAAGAAACGAGGATGATCGTGTCTATTGCCGAGTCTCCTGATTCACTTTCACGATATTCATCACTCGAATTATTCCTCGAAACTCTGACGAAAGTCTCCCGATCAGACGAATCGTTTTATCTCAAAAACTTTATCGAATATATCGATATTGTTAGTGATCACGGAGTCTTGGTCAAGCAAAATAATACCGACCATGTCGATGGAGTGAGGCTGATGACAGCTCATCGAGCAAAAGGATTGGAGTTCAATCATGTATTTATAGTGAATGCTATAGATGGTAATTGGGGTAATCGTTCGAAAAGAAATCATTTTTCTATTCCGATCATTGAGCATGCTCGCGATACCGGACGAATAGAAGATGAAAGACGGCTGTTTTATGTAGCCATCACAAGAGCCAGAGAATCTGTGAATATATCTTATGCTAGATCGAGAGGTGATAAAGAAGTTATGCCTTGTCAGTTTATTTCTGAGATAGACCCGGGCTTGATCTCGTTCGAAAAACCGATGATGGCAAGTCAACTGCCACACATTACTCCACATGCAAAAAGTAAGGATCAAGGGTTGAAACATTCAATCTTGAATCCTGATTTTGTGCGATCGAAATTTTTGGGAGAACAACTCTCTGTAACACATCTCAATAATTATTTGAAGTGCGCTTGGCAGTATTTCTTTGTAAATCTGATACGCATTCCACAGGCCCAGACAAAGCATCAAATGTACGGAACAGCCGTGCACAATGCCTTAAAAGCATATTTCGACGCGTATCGTGATGAGAGAGATATGTCTTT
Source organism: Minisyncoccota bacterium (assembly GCA_041663145.1). GTDB lineage: Bacteria > Patescibacteriota > Minisyncoccia > Phycocordibacterales > PALSA-1337 > C7867-002. Next base: position 327,132 of record JBAZRG010000001.1, on the reverse strand, counting down.
GGCTAAATTGATAAAGTTATTCAAAAATCAAATAGACAGTCAGCCGATGTCAAAAGATGATCGGATTGAATCATTCAAAAAAGGTGAACGGGCCATAAAAGGATATATAAAGACTTATCAAGATTCATGGAATAGAAATATATTGACCGAATATTCCATAAAAAGGATTCACTTTGACATTGGTACTAAAGAAAATGAAAGCCTGATGCTCACTGGCAAACTTGATAAAGTCGAGTTTTTGGATGACCGTAATGTGGCAATTGTCGATTATAAGACTGCCAAACCAAAGTCTCGAAATGAAATCGAAGGCAAAACACTATCCGCGGATGGAAATTACAAAAGACAATTGGCGTTTTATAAATTGTTGACAGACGGTGACGATAAATTTGTCATGAAGTACGGTGAAATAGATTTCATCGAGCCGAATGAAAGGGGGATATACAAAAAAGAACGATTCGAAATCAGCGCGGAAGATACAGATCGATTAAAAACGGACATAAAAAAGATGTTCCACGATATTACCGAACTTACATTCGTCGAATCTGGTTGCGGAGAAAAAGATTGTGAGTATTGTAAACTCGGCAAAATATTGATCAGCTAGATCGTTTCTTTGATGAGTGCCTCGATGGCTGTCGAAATCATCTCGTAACTTTGAGCTCCAACTAACGGTATCTTTGTGTCGGACGGGGTGATAATGATCGAATATGGTGTACCGGTTATGCCTGATTTAAGCGCATCATTGTAGTCGGCATCTATGCGTGCCCTGTGTTTTCCACTTGCCATACATTCTCCAAAATCTCCGGCATCAAGCCCGATCTCAACTGCTATCTTCGCTAGTTCATTTTGATCGAGACCTTCAGGTGTTGCTTGCGTTACTGATGGAGTTCGTTCATATAATAGTTTTTCGTATTCCCAGAATTTAGCATTATCACCAACTGAAGCGGCACATTCGAGAGCATGAGCTTCATTGCCAGCATTTTTGTGTAATACGAAGCCATCTGAATTTGGTTTATCGAGAGGAAAATGTCGATATATCCAGACGACTTGGCCAGTTGCACCATACTTGTCCATGATCTTTACCATAGTGCCATTGAAGACCTTACAATATGGGCAGGCTGTATCTGAATACTCGATTATTTTTACCGGCGCGTTTGGGTTTCCGAGGATATGGTCATTGGCAGTTATAGTTTTGATATTGACTTCTTTTTTCTGATTGGCTGAATCATCGATAGGTACATTTGTGACAGGTTTTTTTACCCAGATTATCGCTACTGCTATGATCGCTCCGGCAATAATGATTGCTCCTGGTAAAGAAATCGATGATTTTGGTTTATTGTCTTCCATGATTGGTTTTTTAGGAATAAGTATTATTTGGTATTTCTCTATAATAACACAAACGATCTGATAATCATCAAAAAGGCAAAGTAAATGTCATTGCTGCTGATGCTGGGACCTCCCATTGGCTGGTATTCAGTTTTATTTCTTTCATAATCCCAGTGTCTTTGTATTTGAGATATCCATTGGAAATAGCATAGTCATAAAGTTCTTTTGTGAGTTTGACGTCATTTTTGCAGTATTCTATGAGCTTGTCGATCTCACCATTTTGCCAGAGAATCAGGGCATCGGCTCCATGACCGGTTTTATTTAGCCCCAGAGTCGCTTCACCGACACTATCGAGCTTCAATCGGCGACCGAGAATTTTCTGTACTTCTTTCATCAAATCCAGACTTTTAATATTTTTGAGATCACCTGGATAGTATTTATTGAGTAGGGGAATGTCAAAATGATCACCATTCCATGTTATGAGCATATCAGCCTGTTCCACGATCGGCCAGAGTTTATTGAATTCGTCTTCCAAAAAACTAGAATATTTGTCTGTCTCGGAGTCATGGATACAGACAACGGAAATATCCAAATCAGCCGGATCATTCGAGCCGACGTCTTGAAAGAAATTTTTTGTTTCCAAGTCAAAAGTGATCTTACGCATCGGATTATTATATTCGCTTAAATTTTCTTTACCGTGTCATTGCCTCGGATCAGAGTGACGATTTCGTCCTCGGTCGACATAGTCTCTTGATTGAGAGATAGATCTTTGAGACGCAGTTTGCCATTTTTGACTTCTTCATCACCGATGGCCAATGCATATGGAATGTTGCGTTTACTAACATTTCCTATTTGATCTCCGATCTTCTTATTGGAAAGATCCACAGAAACACGGATGCCTTTATTACGTAGTGATTGAGCCAATTCAAGAGCATATGGAGTATTTTGTTCACCGACAATGCAGATTCCCAGATCCGCCGGAGCAAGTGATTTCGGCAGAGTGTTGTAGGTTTCCATTATGTCGCGTGCTATGACATCGCCAGCCCCAAAACCGACGGCAGTGACTTTTTCATTGCCGAATAAAGCGAGTAGATCGTCGTATCTGCCACCACCAAAGACTGAACGTCGGTTTAATGGATTTTTATCAAATATTTCAAATACAATTCCAGTGTAATAATCAAATCCGCGCATGAGCGTCTGATCAAAACGGACGTTCTTGATTCCGAGTCTCTCTAGACCGCTCATAACTTCTCGGACCTCTTTTATACCCTGATGTTCTTCTTGAGTTTGAGGCAGTTTGGCTGTGAATTCTTCGAAATTTCCTGAATTTAGTAGAGTGATAAACTTGGCTGTTTGGTCTCCTAGCAATTCCATTGCCGCCGCTTCGAACCATTCGGGTCTGACTTTGTCTTTTTTGTCTATGAGTTTTGAAAGCTTTTTGGCTTTGTCCGGATCGAGACCAAAGATGTCTCGAGTGACATAGTTCATTATCTTACGATTATTTATTCGTATTTCGAAATCGGAATCATTGAGACCGTAAGCGCGTGTGATATCGTAAGCGATGTTTATAATTTCAATTTCTGCGGATAGGGATGTTACGCCAAATATGTCTACATTGAGTTGCCAATGCTCACGTACACGACCGCGCTGTGGCTGTTCATATCGAAATAGATTTGGTATCGAATACCAACGCAAAGGAAATACCAGTTCTCTTCGTTTGGCGGCAACCATTCGGGCTACTGTCGGAGTCATCTCGGGTCGCAATGTGACCTGACGTTCGCCTCTATCGGTAAAAGTGTAGGTTTGTTCGTTGACTATCTCTTCACCGGTTTTGGCGGCATACAAATCGGCTGGTTCGAGTACGGAAGCTCCGTATTCCTCATAGCCGTATTTTTCAGAGACATTTCGCCATATCTCGAATATGGTTTTTTCAATCGCCATATCAGCTGGAAAGAAATCTCGGACACCTTTGTAGGCGTCGGTACTTAATTTTTTATCATCTTTTGACATGCATAGATTGTATCAGATTGTGTTGACTTTGAAAATTTCCAAGGTATTCTTACATTCAGATTGTTTATATATGAATACAAATGATAAATGCCTAATTGAGGCAACTGATGATTTGAAAGAATTGTCAGAAGCCCTAAAAGCTGTGCGGGCGAGTGGGGTTGATGAAATGCACATCCAGCTCATTGAGTCGAGACTTAGCTACGAATTTGCTGATGGGTTGATGGCGATAGAGTTGTGCAAAGCCATCAAATCGCCACTAGATCAACTCATTCGAGAATGTGACTATATAATGATTCGTGATTCATGGGTTTGGGCAGAACTCAAAATGATACATGATGTTTTGGAACCTCTTTTGGGAAGTCTCAAACACACCAAAGATCTGCTAGACCCAAATAATCATCACCATATCTCGGTAATTCATCCGTTAAATGGTGTCGTGCAACCAAACAATGTCGCACATCTAGATCACTACTAACTTTTCGATAGTGATCACTGCTTATACGAGACTATGACCACACGTTACTACCACGCACCTTAACAGGTGCTTTTTATTATTGGTATATTATTTTGCAGATTATTCTCGGAATAAAAATAAGGGTGTGTGTGGGGATTACAATAAGACCCCCAACATAATGTTGCGGGTCTATGCACATCTACATATCCTTTCTTCGAGCTCTGGCTCTATCCAGTTCTGTAAGGAATTTCTTTCGAAGACGAATGGATTTCGGTGTGATTTCCAGATATTCATCGTCACGCATCAGTTCTAGACCTCGTTCAATAGAAAGAGTGAACGGCGGCACAAGATTCAGAGCCTCATCTTTACCGGAAGAACGCATGTTTGACAATTGTTTGCCCTTACAAGGGTTGACTTCGAGATCGTCTCCTTTGGAAGTGTCTCCGATGACCATACCTTCATATATTTCCATTGCCGGTTCAATAAAGAGTCTTCCTCGATCTTGCAGATTCCAGAGAGAGAATCCAAATGATTTTCCGGAAGCCATGGATGTCATCGAGCCTGTCTCACGTTTTTCGATCTCTCCGGCATGCGGTTTGAAACCAGTTACGCGACTAGACATGATGCCTTCACCTTTCGTATCTATTGTAAAAGCGTTTTTATAACCGAGCAGACCGCGTGTCGGAATCTCAAAGACCAGACGAGCCTGATTTCCGTGGGTTTTCATATCAGTCATTATTCCTTTTCTTTTTCCAAGAGTTTCGATGATGGCACCAGAATATTCCTGTGGTGTATCGACGATAACTTCTTCGAATGGTTCCAAAATAATAGTATTGCCATTTTCATCTTTTTCTTCCTTGATAATGACTTTTGGTTGAGAAACCTGCAATTCATAACCTTCTCGGCGCATATTTTCTATAAGAATGGCTACATGCAGTTCACCACGCCCAAACACGGTAAAATATTCGTTTGAACTAAAATCAACTTTTAGACCGACGTTCGTTTCTAGTTCCAATTGCAATCGTTCACGGATCTGACGACCTGTGACGAATGTTCCTTCTCGTCCGGCAAAAGGGGAGTTGTTGACTAGAAATTGGAGCGATATCGTAGGTTCATCAACTGTGATTGCTGGTAGAGCTCCAGTGGTTTCGGCATCGGCTATCGTTTCTCCAATATAAATATCCGGAATACCGGCGATGGTTATAATGTCACCGGATTCGGCTTGTGCCACTTCGATTTTCTTTTTTCCATCAAAAGTGAATAGTTTGGTTATTTTTCCAGTGAAAGATTTGCCGTTTATGTCTTTGATCCAGACATTTTGGCCATCTTTGATAGTTCCATCATAAACACGAGCTACGGCTAGACGACCAAGAAAATTGTCATAGCCTAGATTGAAAACTTGGGCCGTAAGTGGGGCATTTGGATTTTTATTGGCCGGTTCGACATGTTCGATAATGGTGTCTAAAAGTGGTGTAAGATCTTTTGATTCATCGGCCAAATTCTTTTTTGCTACGCCTGTACGACCGATCGCGTATATCGTAGGGAAATCTATCTGTTCATCGTTTGCGCCAAGTTCCATAAACAATTCAAGGACTTGATCGTGACAGCGCATAGGGTTTGCTGCTGGTTTGTCTATCTTATTTATGACTACGATCGGTTTTAGACCCAACTCTAGTGATTTTTTGAGAACAAATCTAGTTTGAGGCATCGGACCTTCTTGAGCGTCTACGACCAAGAGAACTGTGTCGATGGATCGTAGGACTCGTTCGACTTCTGAACCGAAGTCAGCGTGACCGGGAGTGTCGACGATATTGATCTTTGTAGGTGTTTTGCCTGAAGTAGCCGGAGGATACATTATCGATGTGTTTTTGGCGTATATGGTAATACCGCGTTCTTGTTCAAGAGCGTTGGAATCCATCGTACCTTCACTACCATGACCGCACTGGGTCATTATTGCATCAGTGAGTGTAGTTTTGCCGTGGTCTACGTGGGCTATTATAGCTATATTTCGTATTTCCATAATGATATTGAAAGTCTTTGCGAATCTCTGATTTATCGTAGAGAATGTGATTTAAAATGCCGGCCCGATGCCGGCGACTCACATCAATAGTAAAGCATAAAAAGGAAGTAAAAGTCAAATAGTGATTGTCGTTAAATAGAAAAGAAGCAAGTCTTTGACGAACTTGCTCCTTGAGCTTTCTGAGATTACCTATTTTCTGAACGTCTGTTGCAAGACGGTGGGCGCGCCGATTGGAGGTATGCCGTTGGTGCGGTCGAACCTTATGCAATTATTTAATCTCATGTTTAGGTCGTACAGATATGACCCTGGGATCAGCCATTTTTGGATCGATTTTCCCGTGCTCGCAGTTGGACGCATTGATTTAGCCATACGAACGATGATATTTCTGCATTTTCCGTAACACACTCTCTTAACAGATCGTTTTCCTGAAAAGAGCACCAGTTGTAGAAGATATCATAAATCAGAAATAGAACAAGGTGTGTATAAGTACTAAATCTTTACAAGGGCATATTTCCACTCCGATGTATATTGCTGATTTCCCAATTTACATACATTTTGTCCTGTACTATTTTTTTCACATCTTCTCGTATCTATAACGTTTTTAGTTGTAACTACTTGTGATTGACCTCTGTAGATAAGCATGGCTGTATATGCTCCACATAGATCGCTAAATGAGCCGTATCCTCTAATCTTTCCTATGAAAGTGGTCGGGAATTTCTTTGATAAGGCAAAGAGTTCGGATATGGTCGCATGTCTATATCCCGGAATTTCTTCAACGACTGCCTTCGCGTTTAGATGATCGATATATCCAGATCCGCGAATCACCGCCATGACGATTTCGACATCTTTTGTTCCTGAAGAAGGAACGCTCACAACATCTCGTGAGATTTCACCTTCAGGTTTGGCGCTATAATCGACTGATACGGTATATTTTTCTCCCAATAAAACCGCATAGTATCCCTGGGCATTTTTTAGAGATTCGGTTGGTACACTTGCAAGTTTAATAGTTGTTGCTTTTGCTGCACTTTCGTCTTTAACGACGTAGATATTGGTGTAAGGTCGAATCGTTATGCCAGGCTGTGCGTTTTTATTGATGTCGGCGATGATTGATTGGGATATATAACCAGAATCGAGAGCTACAGGGTCCAATGAGATGCTAGTCTTTGTGATCGTGGGCATCAGATATTTGAATGGTCCATATGATTTGTATGAGAGAATCGGATCCTTACCCCAGTTGGTAAATAGCTTTTGTGTTCTAAGTACTAAAGATGGTTTTGAAAGTTCTACTATGGAACCGTATGCTCCGGTAGCACTTTCCGGATAATTCTGTTGCAAAGCGATTATTTCATACAGAGTGGCTGGTCTGTATCCATCATTTTTCATCTCTGTGAAAATCTGATCCAATGTGACCTGAGTTTTCAGATATCTCCAGCTTCTGTCGCTAACTGGCCAATCGGGAACTTCCACACTGCTAGGCAGAAAGTCTTTGATCATCTTTTTTTCAAGTGTAACTGCTTTTGATCCGGTAGATTTTTCCTTGATCATACCCATGACTATGTCATCTTGCACTTTACTTCTGCTGTAGCCAGCCTCTTTGAGGACATTCGCTATCGATTTGTCATAATCGACAGTTACGGTAAATGGCCCAGCACCGTTATTATTGGTTGATGCTGTTGATGTTTTTAGACGTGGAGCGGCAGCTTCTAGAATTGTGCCTGTTGGATAAGTTACTGCATTTGCTTGGGAAATCGAAAAGAATATGGCCGCTATTACAACAAGGGCTTTGCAAGTTTTTTTCATTTTAATGGAAGAATATATGATAATACTCTAATTTTACTACATTTTTAGGGAAATATGTGGATCAGTGTGGATAAGTTTAAGCGTAACCACTGGCAACATCATGTCCCTCCGTAACCTGCGGGCGCTTCGCTAATCACAATCCTCGGTTACTACGGGACATGATGTTGCCAGTGGTTACAAACAATAAGATATTCACCATTTTTTTATCAAGATTTTAACAGCGTCTGCTAGGATTTTTGAATGAATGAAATCAGGTTCAATCCCAATACTTCATCAGTGTCTTCGATCATAGATGCCTTGTTATCTTTTGCCGTGAAAATGAAATCGTCTGATATTCATTGTGATCCGCGGACCAAAGACATCATGCTGAGATTGCGAATTGACGGTCAAATAATTGAGGTTGGTTCATTGCCGAAAAATAGACATGAAGAGATTATTGCTCGTCTTAAGATCCTTTCAGGTGCTCGAACGGATATTCACGCAATCCCACAAGATGGACGTTGGAAGGCAAACATTGACGAAGAGAGTTATAACATTCGCATTTCATTTATGCCTACATATTATGGTGAAAATGCCGTTATACGTTTATTGCCAGCCAAAATCACTGCCGATATTTCTTTTACAAAACTTGGTTTTACCGCAGAACATGTTAGATCTATCGATTCTGCTTTGAGACGTCCTCATGGACTGATCCTAGTCACAGGTCCGACTGGATCAGGAAAAACAACCACACTTCATACTTGTCTTGTAGATAAGGCGCGAGAACCATTATCCATAATCACTTTGGAAGATCCGATCGAATACGAGATTGCCGGCGTTCGTCAGGTACATATTAGGCACACACACGGAGTAACATTCGCGGCCGGATTACGTTCTGCCATGCGTCAAGATCCGGACGTTATTATGGTCGGCGAGATTCGAGACAGGGAAACCGCGGAGGTTGTCATTCATACAGCTCTTACGGGACATCTAGTTTTGTCGACTCTCCATACAAATTCCGCCATAGAGGCCATACCTAGACTGATAGATATGGGAGTCGACAATTATCTCTTGGCTTCGACACTCAAGCTCATCATCGCTCAACGTCTGGTCCGTACCATATGTCAAAGTTGTTTTACTGATGGTTGCGATAGATGCAGATATAGCGGATATTCAGGTCGATCTGTCATTGCTGAGGTCTGTGAAGTCGACGCAGGATTGTCGCAACATATAGGATCAAGATCATCGAGTGAAGAGTGTTTGCGATATGTAGTCAGTCGAGGATTTCGACCGATCATCGAAGATGGAATGGAAAAAGTCAATTGGGGTATCACCACCAAAGTCGAGGTGTCGCGAGTTTTATTTTCTTCTTTTAATTCGTAATTCAGATGACAATGAAAAAGGTCAGAAAATCAAAATGGAATCGCAGAAATATTATTTTTTTACTGGAAAGGTTGGAATTATATATCGGAGCCGGTTTGACTATCGATAGGGCTTTAGATTTGTGTAAGCGTGGAATTCCAAAGAAGCATATATCCGATTTGATTCAAATAAAGCAAGAAGTCGAATCAGGTATTGCCTTATGGGAAGGATTGTCCAGATTTCGGGGTCTAAATCAGACTACGTCAGATATTATCAAATACGGTGAATCATCGGGACAACTAGTCTCGGCTCTGCGTAACAGTCGTTCTCTTTTGGAAAGGGAAGATGAGCTATGGAAGAGGTGTCTCTCTGCCATGACATACCCGGTCATCATCGGCATTTTCTCCGTACTTATGATGATCGGCCTCGTTCGTGGAGTCATGCCACAGATCATACCGATGCTTCGAAGTCTCAATGCGGATTTACCTCTGCTGACGCGTATAGTTATGTTTTTTTCCGAGGAAATTGTCTCACGGGGTCATTTTATTTTGATCGGTATTACTATCTTGTTTTTCATTACTCGTTATCATTATAAAAGATTCATTAAAATCAAAAATATATTCCATCATTTTCTCTTGGGTATTCCGATTATCGGCAGTCTTATATTCAATTACGCTTTGACTGTGTTTTTGAGATCAATGGGATCCTTGATCGAAACGGGCTCTTCAGTCGGTCAGGCTTATCAAGATACCAGTGCATCGATATCGTTCATTCCGATCAGAACATATTTTGTTCCAAAATCTGAATTATTATCACAAGGTATTGTGTTGGGTGATATTATCGTTGGTAAAAAAATACCCGCATACATAGGAGCATTATTGGTAGCCGGCGAAGCATCCGGAACTTTGGGTTTTTCGATTGGTCGTGCCGCGAGCATTCTAGACCGGGATATCGAAAATTCCTTGAAACGTCTGACGGCACTGATCGAACCGGTCATGATGGCGGGAATGGGAATCATGGTCGGAGCGATCGCTTTATCAATAATGATGCCTATATATGACATATCGAAAGTCCTACAAAGATAACGGCTTTATATTATTGGACATAATTTTGGCCTTAGTTCTGAGTACGATATTTGTATCTCTTCAGACTGGGGCTATCATCGATTCTCATCGATTATATCTGGATGCTAAGAATCGAAATCAATATATTGATGCTTACGAAGCGGGATCATTCGAGGAAGATATAAGACCTTTTGGTAACGATCTTTTTGAGAAAATATTTTCCGTAAATATTGACGCCGCGAATGTTGGCAGTACTAGCGAGTATTTGCCTTTTGTTTCCGTAAATCGAGATTTAGATATTTCTTTAGGAGATTTTGTCGGTACTCCCATGTGTTCAAATGATTTTTCTTCGAAAGGACCGATAGGCTCTTATATCGCTCTAATGCGTGATAACGATCCATCTTTTCCAAATAATCCGATATTATCGACTACTGCTTATTTATTACCCATAGATCCTCTATTGCCACTTACTGATTTTGAAGTGAGGGGTGGTGTGGCATATGTGTCTGCCGATTCTGCAATAGCATCAGATCCAGATATTTTGATTTTTCGTCTGGGTGGTACGGATGGTCCGGAATTATTGTCATCAATAAATACTGGTCCCGGTATCGTGTCTCTGAGTCTGGTCCAAGATCGGATATTCGCCGCGGCAGGAAGTACAGCATTCGGTCTTCATGTAGTAAAGATGGGGCATTCTGATTCTATGAACATGGAACTCGAAAATCGGTACAAACTACCACTGCCATTTGCGACGGCTACTCCAGCTATGGCAAGCAGTATTTTTTATAACGATGGCATCATCTTTCTCGGAACAGAAAAGCGAGAAGGTCCAGAATTTGTCATTATTGATGTCAGTGATCCTCTGAATTTGAACATGATGGGCGGGGTCGAGATCAACAGCAAAATCAACGACATATTCGTACGAAATGATAAAGCATATATTGCGACTGCCGCTCCCGATCAATTGCAGGTGATGGATGTTAGTGATCCGGTTTTGCCTGAGATTGTAAATGTATTTTCTCCGTCCGGCTGGTCCAGACAAGAAGGCAAAGTCATTTCTTATTTTGAAGATAGTCTGGATTTTGGACGAACATCGGGTGGATTTAATATTCGAGCCGATCATGAGATATTTTCATGGGGCAGTACGACTTTGGATTCACTCACAGATCCTGTTTCAATGGATATTGGAGGTGGTGTTTATGGAATAGTGCGAGATCGGTCACATCTTTTTCTGGCTAGTCGAGAAAATGACAGAGAATTTCAGATATACAAAAATGACGCGTCAGGATCGGAATCTGAATCGGAATCGGAGTCGAATAATATTTCTTTGCCTGTAGCTCCGCAAACTATTACGTGTGATAACGATTCGATCTATATTTTGGCTCGTACCGCACCTGTTATTTATAGTATTTCATATGGAGATCAATAAATATAAAAAAGGATTTATCGCAACAAACATCGTCGTGCGAGGCATGACACTCGTCGAAGTCATTATTTATTGCATGTTGTTGTCCTTATTGATGGTCACATTTATCAAATATTCCTCCGAATTGCACACGGGAAATTATGAGCTTATAAACGAGATCATCGATGAACAACAAGATCGGTAATAATAATTCGAGATCCTTAAGTAAAGTCGCAAGTTCGGGATTTTTGGCGCTTTCCGCGGTGCTTGTCTTGGTTGTGGGCGGATTATCATTTTCCTTGATTACAATGTCCGCGATTTTGTCATATTCGGAGAGTGTCAACAAAAGGGAATTAAGAATTCAGTCCCGACTCAATCTCACTGCATGTCTCGATGCACTGGAGATAATGTCTATGAAAGATTATTTCATGAGTGGGAGTATAGAAATTCGTCAATTTGGCTGTCATGCAGACGTGACCAATGACCTTGAAGGTAATTTCAGTTATGAAGCAACGGCAAATCTGGAGGGCATAATATCGAAAGGAAACAGGACTTTCTCAATCAACGACTAAAGACAATGTGCAGGAATTATGCAGAAATCATTTTGCATGAATCCAAAGATAGATATCTTCTACGGCTTTGACTGCATCACCAGCAGCTATGTTGTTTTGATGATAGAGTCCATCAGTACAATCGCCGGCAGCCCAAATACCTTCCATCGATGTTTTTTGATTTTTAGCGTCAACAATGATTCTATTTAACGGATCCATCTTAACAAGATCTTTTGCGAATTCCGTATTTGGTATCGATCCGATCTCAGCAAAAACTCCCGTAACTTTTAATTCATGATCTTTGTTTGTCTTTGTATCGGTATAGATAATCGAAGAGACGAATTTGTCACCTTTTATTTCCTTTGGTATTGCATACTCGATAGCAATCATCTTTGGATTGCTTTTCACTTTTTCTATTGTCCCTGGATCTGCCTTGAAATTGCTTCTGGACAATAATGTGACACTTTTGCAATAGGCGAGTAGTTGGGCGGCGCTTTCAAAGCCGGCATTACCTCCACCCACAACCACAACATTCTGATCTGAGTACATAGGTCCGTCGCAAGTAGCGCAATAAGTCAGTCCCTTATGTTCGAATATGTCGGCACCGGGAACATTCAATTTTCTTCTATGACTGCCTGCTGAAATGAGAACCGTCTTTGATCTATATGATCCTTTATTTGTTTTGATATCAAAAATATTGTCAGATTTATTTTGGGAAATATTTAGACACATCTCACCATCTTTGAAATCCAAAGTATCTTTGCTGTAAGCCTTGGCGTGTTTTTCGAGTGATTGTGATAGTTCAAGACCTGAAATGGCAACAGTGCCTATCCAGTTCTCGATCTTTTCCGAGACATTGCTTTGACCGAGCCAGTCTTTTGCAATCACAATAGAACGGAGTCTTTTGCGTGCCGCATATACTGATGCAGCCGCTCCTGCAGGACCACCGCCGATCACAGTAAGGTCATATATCATAAATGAAGAACTAATATTAATAATGCAAGACTATTTCAATCTTGATCGTCTCAAAAAGGCCGGAATCGCACCCCAATCATCGTCATCCTTCTCCTTTTCTTCTGGCTTAACATCACGTTTGACTTCAACTTTTTGGCCTCCTACAGCCTCGCGGTTTTGACTCGGTGCTGGATTGAAGATCTTGCCTCGCTCCATGCCTTTCATGAGTGGAGTTGCTGGAGATTCGGTGATTGTATTTGTTGATGAAGACTTACTTGTTATGACTCCTTCGGGAAAACCAGTGGCAATGACGGTAATCTTGATTTCGTTTTTCTTGAGCTTATCGTCTCTCACGGTACCAAATATGATCTTGGCTTCAGGATCGATGGATTCGGTGATGACCTTTGCTGCATCCTGGATTTCAAACATGGTCAAGTCTTCACCGCCGGCGATAGAGAATAGTACGCCTTTTGCTCCGGCAATGGATACGTCGAGAAGAGGCGAGTTGATGGCACCCTTGGCGGCTTCAATGGCTCGATTTTCACCTGAGGCTGAGCCGATACCCATAAGTGCCGATCCGGCATTTTCCATGACAGTTCGGATATCAGCGAAGTCGATGTTGATAAGACCCGGAGTGGTGATGAGGTCGGAGATTCCTTCGACTGCTTGTCGGAGTATTTCATCACACATTACGAAAGCATTTTTTGCCGTGGTGGTCTTGTCGATAGCTGACAAAAGTCTGTCGTTCGGTATGACGATGATAGCGTCGACTTCTTTACGAAGTTCTTCGAGTGCCGCTTCGGCGATACGTGATCTCTGGCGACCTTCGAAATAGAATGGTTTTGTAACGACGGCTACGGTGAGACAACCGAGCTCTTTTGCGGTGCGGGCAACTAGCGGACTGGCACCACTACCTGTGCCGCCACCTAGGCCACAAGTCACAAATACCATATCAGCACCTTTTACTGCATCTTGAATTTCATCTTTTGTTTCTTCGACGGCTCTCCTACCTAATTCTGGATTCATGCCAGTACCGAGTCCGCGAGTGAGATTCTTACCGATATGTATGCGTTTCTTTGCGAGAGAGCGATGTAAGTCCTGAGAATCGGTATTTATAGCCATAAAATCGACACCACGGACTTTGCACGCGATCATATGATTTACTGCATTCATTCCGGATCCACCGACACCGAGGACTTTAATACGGGCAAATGCTTCGATTTCTGGAGTGATGTTTGGCATATAAGTATTGGATAGGTTGTATATTAACACAGGAGTTAGAAGACACAAGTAAAATCAAATAATCGTATAACCCCCAACATAATGTTCCCGCCACAATCCTCGTAATCGCTTCTCAAATTACAACCGTGTTTGGTTCCAAGGCTTCACCAAACACGGGTAATTTTTCGAAGCTCAATCGCAACTCGGATTGTTTCGGGAACATTATGTTGGGGGTAATACGACATAAAGTCCGCAGATTATTCTCGGAATACAAAATAAGGATGTGAGGGGCTTACTTTGATCCTCAGTCTTACCTTAAGAAAACAATGATGGCTATTATAGTGATTGCGATTTCAGCGTAAAAGGAAAATCTAACTATGTATTCTGTTTTTATATAATTCAAATAATAGAATACAGTGACCGGTTCTCGTGGTCTATTTGCATTAGGGTTTGCTATGAGGGCGTATCTTCTTTTGGTGAACGGCCATAACCAGCGAATACCATACTCGATGCTGTCCAATAGAAAATGCGACATTGTTCCCAAAAATATAGCTACACTTGCCCAGACTACAAACGTAGAGTCGGATACATATCCGACAAATAACATGAATAAGCAAAGTGTGAACCAAAATATTGGAGCATGAGTGATGTGTTCCCGATGATCAAATTTTAAAAATTTACTTTTAAAATATTTTGTTGATAGACTGAAGATGAGATCTATATCCGGTATTTCTCCCGATATTGTCCCTAGAAATAATAAAATGGAAATTTCTTCCGGTGACAAAGATGGTGGAGCAATACTGAACAATGCTTTTGTGATGAGGTATCCTCCGGCGATGTGTCCAGGTAAAACCATGAAGTATTTTGTAGATATGACTATGGCAGGAACTGACTAAACCAACGGCTTACAACTTTCCATGCATGTTTTACGAATTCTGTTGATCGATCGATCTCTGGACCTTCCTCGGTCTGTACTCCCCAAATACATAGTCCGTAGGCGACAGCCCATGTAGCATCTTTGAACGAAGATTTTCCTTCGAGAATACCCATAGATCCGATTCTGGATGGTAGTTTTAGAGCCGCTTTGGCTATTTCATCTATCGAAGTCAGACCAGATCCACCACCGGTGATGACAATGCCAGCAGGCAGGAGACCATTTCTATTGATCTTTTTCAAATGAGCGTCTATGAGGTCAAATATATCGTATAGTCGAGCTGATATTATTTCTTCCAATTTTTTTCGTGGATATGAACTCCCTGTGATAGCGCCGATCTTGATCTGTTCAGCTTCTTCGAGAGGAACTTTGAGACCGAGTGCTATATCGTTTGTAATATCGGTTGAGCCGATAGGGAAGACTTCGAGTGATGTGGGAATGTTATTTTCGAATACAGCGATCGAAACTGTTTCGGCTCCGATATTTGCCAAGACCGATCCGGCGACTTTTTGTGATTTTGATAATGTAACAAAACCGGCAGCAATAGGCGCGGCCATGACATCCTCGACTTCGATACCAGCCTCGTTGACTGCGGCGATAAGATCAGCGACATGATGATCGAGACAAGTGATGAATAACATCTTTAGATCGATTTTATTTCCTTTCATTCCCTCCGGTGATCCGAGAGAAGGGAAACCGTCTATTTTGTATTGCAAAGGGATGTCGTAAATGATGCGTCTATTTGCGGACTGCGCATGAGGGATATCTTTTTCACACTGTTTGTGGAGCTTGTCTATGTCGAGAGCCGTGATCTCCGCATCAGCCCGGGAAGTCATAACAGTACTTGTGACTGTTGAAGCTGAAAGACCGATTCCGGAAACACCCACGAAAGCTTTTTTGATTTTTATTCCAGCTTTTTCTTCTGCGTTGGCTACAGCACTTCGAATACTTGCCGCTACACTGCGAACATTGGTCACGTAGCCATGACGAAGACCACGGGATTCTGAAATGCCACTGCCTAGTACTTTCGGTAGACCTTTGTCATTTTTTTCCGCTGTCGTAGCTATGACAACTTTGACATGGTAAGTGCCGACGTCTATACCTGTTAATATATTTCTTGCCATGAGTGGTGAAAGGTATGAAATGCTTGAACTAGATATTGAATCTTTCGCGCAGTTTCATTTCTTCACTCTCCATTGTAGCGCCATGATCGAAACCTTTCAAATGGGTACAGCCGTGAATAAACAAAAATGACAGGAAATTTTCGTATGTCCGGTCAAATTTTTTCGCTTCATTACGGACTTCGTCAAGGCAAATGTATATCTCACCTTCATCATCTGAAATAGGGAAAGATAGAATGTCGGTCGCTTTGGTTTTGTCTCGATATATAGTATTTAAGTGTTTGATACGGGAAGAGGTAGTGAATATGACATTTAGGGCATACTCATCACCTAAAGATTCATTTTTTATTTGATCAAACGCCACGCGCGGAGGCGTGGCGTTTGTTTCATTTATGACAGTTACTCTTTTCACGAGTTTTACTTGCGTCCACCGCGTACTGGCTTTATAGGAGCTTTGCCCAATTTGACGAGTTCGGCCATATGAGCTCGACGTTTTATCAAGGTTAAAGTACGCATTTTGACTTTGTAATGGGATTGGGTGCGACCACTGAAACGAAGACTTCGTTTGCGAGGTATGACTCCCGAGCTTTGGACTTTACGGCTAAAACGGCGAACAACGCCCATAGCGTTTTCTCCAGGATTTCTAGTTACTTCAGCATTGATCATGATGTGAGGATATTAACATGAACTTACTTCTTCTGCAATTGTTCCTCAACTTTCTTCATATATTTTGGCAAATCTTCGATTGGGACTATGTCTTGGGAATGAGTGTCATTTTTGCGAACGATGGTCGTACGATCCATGGCCTCTTTCTTGCCCATAACGATCACATAAGGGGCATTGAATCTTTCTGTGGTCGAAACTTGGGCACCGAGGCGATCTTTGGCTAGGGAAGCGTATAACGGGATCTTCACTTTACGGAGACGCTCGATAACATCGAGTGAAAGTAGTTTCGATTCGAGGCCAAGCTGGACAAAAGAAGCGATCGGTCTTTTGATCTTTGCAACAGGTTTCCTCATGCCATTTTTGCTCTCTTTGATGAGCAATGATATACCGATACCTTGAATATCACGCTTCATACCGAGTCGCTTTGCCAGACCATTGTAGCGTACTCCAACCGCCAATATTCTTTGAATCTGATTTTTCTTTTCTTCTTTATCGCTGTTCACTATAACAAAGACTGTTTCGGCACAATATTTGCGATTGCCGATGAGTCCGTTGTTGATCTTGTAGGGAATTCCCAAGGTTTCCAGATATTCCAAAACTTCCTCGAGATGTCTTCTGCTGACTTCTGTTAGGAAATCAAGAGCTTTTGGTGCGCCAGCATTCAAAGTTTTTACGGATTCATCGCGACATGATAGAAGCTCAAATGGATCTTTTTTGAGCAATTGTCTTGCTTCGGCAGTCATGTCATTTAGATTCTTGCGATAGTAAGAGGTCAATTCACGAGTAAAACGGGCAATAGAATCACGATCACCAATAGAATTGATCTCGACTGCAGTATTCAAAAATCCTTCTTCATATAACATCGCCCGAGCGGACTGAATGAGTGTTGCTTCGGCGATCGGTCCAGATGCACCGAGGATTTCGAGATCGGCATAACGATGATAAGCATGTTTTGCGATTTTGCTCGTCGATGAATTCATGCGACATGGATCCTTAAAGTAAAACATAACTGGTTGTGCGAGCGCATACATATTTTCTTCGTGATATGTGCGTATGATAGCGATCTTTTCTTCTGCATGAAGAGGTAGACGAGCGTGTTTTTCGATATCATCATCGATATAGTCTGATTCTAAGATATCTTTGACTGCATCGAGGTCTTCTTTGGTTATGGTTGGGCTTTTTTTGGGATCAAAGCCGTAATAAACGGATATCTCTCCAATCTTATCGAGATGATCACAGGAGATGAATCTAGTATTACCGGAATTATTTTTTTTGTTACTGGACATGATGTTTTCTGATTATTTACCCGGTAATATGGATAATGATGTTATAGGGAAAAGTCGAACTATCGGTCTGCCGACGATAAGATCACGATCGAGTGGTCCCCAGACTCTCGAATCATAGCTTTGGGTACGATTGTCGCCCATGACGAAATATTCTGTGTCAGTTAAAGTGACATCCAAATAATCTTTCGAAAGATGAGATGATGAGATATACGGTTCATCGAGATTTATTTCTTCATGCAAAGTCGATGATGCTATGGTCACGTGACCATCTTTGATGTGAAGTGATTCTCCGGGCAGACCTATGATGCGCTTGATGTAGTAAGTACTCGGGTTATTTGGATATTGGAATACGATCACGTCACCGCGTTTCGGTTCTTCAAATCTGTATGACAAACGATCGACGATAAGGAACTGTCCGGTCGCGAAAGTGGGGTCCATCGAGGCGCCATTTACGATGAACGGTTCGGCGATAAAATAGCGTATAGGAATGGAGATGATAATGGCGCTCACGATGACAAATAACCATTCACGAAGCGTCTGCCATAAGCCGTTTTTCTTTACTTCTCCTGCAGGCTCTGGATTCATAATGGGCTATTGTATTACAAAATTTGAGATATATCAAGTGGGGTAAACCTTGAGTTTTTTCCTTGGACATGTATAATGTCCGCTATGTTATCTTTGGTTATAGAAAAGAGGGATATGAAGGCAAAGAATGATGCTTTGCGACAATCCGGCAAAATACCGGCTGTTTTTTACGGTCCAAAGGAGCCTTCGACTTCGATCACTGTTTCTACAGTTGAATTCAAAAAGGTTTGGAAGAAGGCTGGAGAATCTTCAGTTATTATTCTTAAGGATGATAAAGCCAATGAACATGAGGTTTTGATTCATGATGTTGACGTGCATCCGGTATCGGGAGAACCACGACATGCGGACTTTTATGTCATAGAAAAGGGCAAGAAGGTAAATGTTGCAGTACCTCTCGTATTCGAAGGTGTCTCATCAGCTGTAAAGGATAAAGGTGGAATCTTGGTCAAAGTTCGCCGTGACCTAGACATTGAGGCTGCACCTCGAGATTTGCCACAAAATATTATTGTTGATATTTCCAAACTCGTAGAATTGACCGACGTTATTCAGGTCAAAGATCTTCCACTTCCATCCGGTGTTGAACTCAAGATTCCAGCCGAAGAAATCGTGGCTTCTATCTCAGTTGCCAAGGAAGAAGTCGAAGAAGCTCCAGCCGCTATAGATATGTCAGCTATCGAAGTAGAGGCCAAGGGCAAAGAAGTAAAGGAAGGCGAAGGTGGTGCCGAGGCACCAGTAGCGGAGAAGTCAGACAAATCAGAAAAGTCAGAGAAAAAAGCTGATAAATAGTAGTTGATCAGGAAAAGCCACAAAAAGCCACAAACCATTCTCCAAATAGGTTATAATATCATAATGTCAGTATATCCAATGAAGAAATACTTCTTTAAGCCCACCTTTCTCGTGTATGGGCTTCTGGTTGTTTGTTTTTCATCCTTATTTTTCGCCAACATTTCAAATGCGGAAACGATGAGCTGTAAGACTGCGGCTGAAAAGATTGCCTGTGAAGAGGCTCTCGAACAAGTCCTGGCCGAACAAAAACAAGCTGAAAAAGACCTAGCTACTGCTAAGGGGCAAAGTGCCTCACTATCACGAGACATTGCTATTTTGACCGCCAAAATCAAGACCGCCGAGCTCAATATCAAAGCAAAAAATCTGCGCATTCAGACTCTTGGTCAGGACATAAATCAAAAACAGAGTCACATCGATGAATTGGAGGTGCGAATCACTAAAGGCAAAGAATCTTTGGCAGTTTTATTGCGCAAGACAAATGAGTTGGATCAGTATTCGGTACCGGAAATGTTATTGTCCCAATCGGACTTGTCTGAATTTTTCGAAGATATTGATTATTTCGAATCAGTTCAAACTGGACTCAAAAGTACTTTCGAACAATTGCGATCAGATCAGGACGAAACGACTACGGAAAAAAATGATCTTGATAAACGAAGAAATGCCGAGATCGACGCAAGATATGAGATACAGCAGGAGCAAAAGAACATAGCGGCAAATCAAAAAGAGAAACAAAAACTTTTGGCTTTGAGTAAGGGTAGTGAAAAGTCATATGCCACGCTGTTGGCTGAAAAACAGGCCAAAGCGGCAATGATCAGGGCCAGTCTGTTCCAGTTGGCTGGAGCTATTGAAATACCTTTTGGTGATGCGTACAAATATGCTCTTGAAGCCGAAAAGAGGACAGGAATACGACCGGCATTTCTCTTGGCAATTTTTGCTCAAGAATCAAGTCTCGATAAAGATGCGACTTTTGGTAAATATGTCGGTTCTTGTTATCTGGCAAATAAAGACACTGGTGCTGGAATCAAAATTACCACAAAAACACCAATAGCAAATGTTATGAAGCCAGATAGAGACGTTGCACCGTTTCTTTCCATTACCAACGAGCTCGGTCTCGATCCTTATGCAACTCTCGTCTCTTGTCCTCTATCGACTGGTGGGTACGGTGGAGCGATGGGACCGGCTCAATTTATACCATCGACATGGGTGAGTAGTGTTGCAGATAGGGTAGCGAAATTATTGGGAATATCAGGTATGCCCAACCCTTGGTTCCCGGAACATGCTTTTATGGCCTCGGCTATGTATCTGACGGATTTGGGTGCCGCCAAACAGACATATACTGCGGAGAGAACGGCAGCACTACGATATTATGCTGGAGGAAATTGGAATGCTCCTAAAAACGCTTTTTATGGCAATAGTGTGATGGTTAAAGCCGAAAACATTCAGCGAACAATGATCGATCAATTGTAAGCAGTATTAGTTCTCATAGCAGATATTCGATTAGGCTGTTTCCAGAAGAGCTCGGTACATACTGTTTTTGCATGACTTGCAATGCGATTTGAACCCCGAACAAATTGCCCGTATTAGAGTAGTTCCATCTGCTCTAATACGGTTGCAATTTGGAGCGGGTGACCTTGCTGGTTGTGTCAGCACAACATCCACCGAGCTCTCCAAGAGATTATTAAATCGTCAAAATAACCGGAATAACCATCGGCCTCTTTGCTGTCTTTTGGAGTAGGAATTTACTGACTGCATCGGTGATTGCATCTTTTACGAAATCAACATTGATCGGATTTTGACCGCGAGTTGATTTGTCCACAGTATCTTTGATTATTAGACGGACTTCATGCAAAAGATCTTGAGATTCACGTAGATAGACGAAACCGCGAGAGATAATATCTGGAGATTTCTTCAGCCTACCGTTTTCTGCATTGACGATACCGAATATTATAAATATACCATCTTGCGCCAACATTTGACGATCTCGGATAACGACATCTTGGACATCTCCGACAGAAAATCCATCAACTAAGACCAGTCCTGACGCAGCTTTTTCTTTTAGTTTAACAATTTTGCCTCCGTCATTTTGGATTTCAATTATGGAACTATTGTCTGGAATGATTATATCCTCTTCTTTGAGACCATTGGCGTCCTTGGCGATCTCGCCGTGAACACGCAACATGTAGTGATATCCGTGGCAAGGGATGAAGAATTTCGGATGGATCTTTTTGTGTATCCAGGCTGTCTCGTCGCGGTTGGCATGTCCGGATGAGTGAACGTCTGCTATACGATAATGAATGATCTTGGCTCCTTGTCTCGAAAGATTGTCTTTGAGTTTTTGCACGGCCCTTTCATTGCCTGGAATAACCGAAGAAGAAAGCATGATCGTATCGCGTGGGGTTATTCTGATCTTGGCGTGAGTTTTGTTTGACATACGCATCATTGCGGCAAATTCATCTCCCTGGGCTCCGGTTGCCAGTATAACTATGCGTTCTGGCGGGAAATTTTCGATGTCATCTGTTGTGATCATTGTCTCGTTTTTGGCTTTGAGCAGACCGAGATGTTTGCAGATCTCGATGTTATTTTTCATACTTCGTCCTTCGACGACTACTTTCTTTCCGTATTTTTCGGCAAAGTCGATGATCTTCAAGATTCTTTCCAATAGGGAAGAGAATGTGGCGATGATCAACCGTCCTTGCATGTTCTTTATGATCTCTTCGATGTTCTTGTGAACTACTTTTTCCGGTATCGAAAATCCTGGATTTTCAACGTTGGTCGAATCAGCCATGAGAAGTAGTACTTTTTCATTTTTGAAAGCCCGATCATACTCGGCTTCTTCGACAGGATCGACGATGCCGTCCATATGATCTAGTTTCAAGTCTCCCGTATGAACTATCGAACCGTAAGGAGTCTCGATGATGATTCCCATAGCATCCGGTATGGTGTGGGTTACTGCGAAGAATTTGACTTTGAGTTTACCGACAGTTATGGTTTCATTTTTTTCTATGACTCGAATATCGAGTTTGGGAACATGTGGAAACTCCTCCTGTCTTTTTTGGATCAATACTGACGTGAGCATGCGAGTGTAGAGTGGCGGATTTCCGATTCGAGGCATGATATAAGGTATACCTCCGATGTGGTCTAGGTGTCCGTGAGTGACCAAAACCGCTCGAACTTTGTTTTGGCGTTCTTCGAGATATTTCGTATTTGGCAGGATGTAATCTATACCAGGAGTATTTTCATCACGAAATTGAAAGCCGATATCGATGACGATGATATCATCTCCAAATTCGACTGCTGTCATATTGCGTCCGATCTCCTCGACTCCGCCCAATGGTACTATTCGGATCGAATTTGGCGCCAAAACTGGAATGACATCTTCGCCTTTGTGATGGGTAAGAGGGCGTGAAGGACCACCTCTTTTCATTGGTCGTGATTCTTTGCGAATAACGTTCATACGAGCGCCAGCTATATGTCGCAATGCTTCGGGATGCTTACGGGCACCTTTGCCGAGAACTATCCTGTGTCCGTTGCCATTGTCTATGCCGACTCTTGGCGTCGGTGTCACTGTTGCCGGTTTTACTGATGGATTGTCGTTGTGCATGATGCGTGTCTGCGGTTGTGGCAAAGGACGTCTCGTGAAATTATTATTTGGTCTATTGTTATAGGGTTTTTGATTTTGCATAGTGTTAATTTTTTACGAATATTTTCCAGACTTTTTCGATGTTGATATACCATTTGCTCACTGAATTTAGACGATCGGATGGAATATCAATGGCGGTCAGATTGATATCTTTCAATCGCTTTGGTACTGCATAGATAAAATCCGGTGAATACAGGAATATGGCGGGGATATCAGCAGCAATCAATTTTTGGAATTCTTTGTATTTGGTTTGTAGTAGGGCATTAGTTTTTATTGTCCTTATATCTTCCAAAATCTTGTCAGCTTTACTGTTCGTATACATGGCGATATTCAATCCAGGTTGATTGCGTTGTGAAGAATGCCAAAAAGCGTATAGGTCACGATCTTTGCCTATAGATTGACCAAATAATAGTGCATCATATTTTCTGGTTCGGATGATGTTTTGATACAAATCGGATGCCTCGAAGATTTTGATACTAACGTCGGCACCAAGAGCGGTCCAATCGGCTTTTATCAGCTCGGCGGCTAGCTTGAGATCGGCGGAATCAGCAGTGTAAATATCAAAAGATAGGGTTTGAACAGTCTTGGAACCTTTTTTTGTAAACTCATATATTCCAGTCGAAGTATTCTTTTTCCAACCACCTGCTTCTAGGATAGTCTTTGCGGAAGCAATATCGGCCTTGGAGATTACTGGATTGGAGATTGATCCGCTCGAACTGGCAGTCTCTATTAGATCGATCGGGAAAGGTCCTTCAATAGCTTGTCCGTAACCATCCAAAGCCTGATCGATAATATTCTGACGATCAACAGCCAGATTTAGAGCTTTGCGAACATTGATATCCGCTAGCACGGTTGATTGGGACTGGTTAAAGAAAACTCCAAAGATTCGTGGCAATGGGGCGGATAAAATATTGTATCCTTGATTTTTATTTGATGCCAAACGAGCGGCTTCGCCGGATGAAATCGATGGTAGACTGTCGATCTCTCCATTATCAAGTGCTGAAAGAGCTTTTTCTTCATCGGCAAAAAAATGAAATTCGATAGATTTGAGAAAAGGAATGCTGTTATTATAATCTTTATTGACTGAGAGAGTGTATCTTATCGGTATCCCTCCTTTATCACGAAGGATTGACTTTGCTTTGAATGGTCCAGAACCAATAGGATCGATATTGTATTCACTAAAAATAAACTGATCATTACTGACATCTTTCCAAATATGTTTTGGTAATACGCCAATCGTTGTATTTGAAAGGAAAGGGCTATACGGCTGTTTTAGAATAAATTCGATTGAATTTGGCGAAAGAACTTTTGTGGTGACATTGGCCCAATCAGCCTTACGCGGACTCTTCAATGCTGGATCCTGGATTTTCTGAATAGTGAAAGCGATATCTTCGGCTGTTAGGGCTTGTCCATCATGAAAATGGATACGGTCATTGAGTATAAAAGTGTAGACTAGTCCATCATCGGAGATTTTGTATGACTTGGCTAGATCTGGTATGAGTTTGCCTTCGGATTGTCGCATCAGTCCGGAATAAATGAGATTTGAAAGATCGCGGTCAACATCGGTCACTGCTAGGACCGGATTTATGGTGCGTGGTAGACCGACCACACCTTCGTGCAAAGTGCCACCGTAACCCGGGATCTCGGTAACCAAATGAGAATTGATCTTATTTGTCATAAGAAGAGTCGATATACCAGCCAATATGATGAGTACGCCAAATACCACCTTTTCGGTTGCACTGAATTGGCGAAGATAATCCAATATTTTGTTTCCGCCTTTTAGGCGAAATTCTTTTGGAGAGATGGGTTGGTTCACAGTGTGATGAGTACTAGATGATGTTGACTAGAGCGGAGAGTCCAAAAAGAATAGCAATAATAATAGTAGCTATGAATAGACCTTTTTCCACTCCGCGACGTGTATGAAATGCGGAACTGAAATTATCACTGCCTCCGAAAGCGCCTCCGACTTGTGCACCAGTCCTTTGGATGAGAATAGCGGCAACAAGAAGCACTGACAAAATGATTTGTATGTAGGGAAGGAGTGACTTCATTGGTTCTGAGATTAGCATAATCATATTTTTTTTGCAAGAAAAGATGGTCACTCTATATATGTACTGTCAAGTTGTAAGTAAGCTGTTCCTGACTATAATGAGAATGTAATCAGTTATGGCGTTACTTAGGAACCTTCCAGAAAGTATACATTATCAATATAACCACTAAAATCCATGAAAGATATATCAAAAAAGATCAAACCGCTTTCGGATCGTATCATCATCAAAGAAGATATCGACGGCAAGGAAAAAAAGACTTCATCTGGCATCATCATTCCGATCACAGTCAATGAAGACAAGGGAGGCAAGAGGGGAGTTGTTATGTCTGTTGGTGCTGGTCGAATAGAAGAAGGAAAAGTTATTCCTGTAGTTGTGAAAGTTGGAGATAAAGTATTGTTTCAGTGGGGTGATAAGGTCAAGATTGATGATGAGGAATATTATATTGTTAGAGAAAGTGAGATTTTGGCGATCATCAAATAGTTGAAAGAAAAATTATCAGTGAAAATGGTAGTCTCCATTTTCGATTTTTAAATACCAAATAATATGGCAAAAAAGATACTTTATAGAGAAGAAGCTCGACGAGCTCTGAAAAAAGGAGTCGATATTGTAGCTGACGCCGTCAAGATCACCATCGGACCGCGTGGTCGCAATGTCGTCCTGGACAAAGGTTACGGTTCGCCGACTATTACAAATGACGGTGTTTCTATAGCCAGAGAAATCACTCTTTCTGATAAGTTCGAAAACATGGGAGCAGAAATCGCCAAGGAAGTCGCTTCCAAAACTAACGATCTGGCGGGGGATGGTACGACTACAGCTACTATTCTCATTCAAGCGATCATTGACGAGGGAATGAAGCATACATCTATGGGTGTAAATGCGATGGGGCTCAGATTTGGTATAGAAGCGGCTTCGAAAGATGTAGTTTTGGCTTTGAAGAATATCGCCAAACCGATCAAATCCGACGATGAGATCCGTCAGGTTGCAACTATTTCTGCCGAATCACCTGAACTCGGCGCGATCATCGCTGATACTATAAAAAAAGTCGGCAAAGATGGTGTAGTTACAGTGGAAGAATCTCAATCGACCACTTTGGAATCAGAGATTGTCGAGGGTATAGAATTTGATAAAGGTTATGTCTCAGCTTACATGATCACCAATCCGGAACGGATGGAAGCAGAATTCAATGATCCAGCGATTTTGATTACGGACAAGAAAATCTCGACTGTGAAGGAAATATTGCCGATTTTGGAACAGTTGGCACAATCGGGCAAAAAAGATCTTGTCATAATTGCCGAAGATGTCGACGGTGAAGCTCTGGCTACATTTGTAGTAAATAAACTCCGAGGTACATTCAATGTCCTAGCTATAAAAGCACCCGGTTATGGAGACAGAAAGAAAGATATATTGGCTGATATAGCGGTCACAGTTGGAGCAACTGTCATCTCTGAAGATGTTGGAATGAAATTTGAAAATACTGCTTTGTCCGCTCTTGGTAAAGCCAGAAAAGTAATATCAACGAAAGATAATACGATCATAGTCGGTGGAAAGGGTAAGAAAACCGATATTCAAGAGAGGGCAGATCAGCTCAAAAAACAGCGCGAAGCAACCGAATCGAAATATGATAAGGAAAAGTTTGATGAAAGAATAGCCAAACTCACGGGCGGCGTGGCGGTCATTCGAGTCGGAGCGGCCACTCAAACTGAGATGAAGTATTTGAAACTCAAGATCGAAGACGCGGTCAATGCCACAAAGGCGGCGATCGAAGAGGGTATAGTGGCTGGAGGTGGAGTAGCACTCATCCGTGCTCAGAGTGAGGTTGCAAAATTGGCGGCAAATAAAAAAAATTTGACCAAAGAACAACAACTCGGATATGAGATAGTTCTTAAAGCTTTAGAGTCGCCATTAAAACAGATTGCTGTGAATGCTGGAAAAGATGATGGGTCGGTAATAGTCGATAAGATCAAAAATGGTAAAGGAGGCATTGGTTTCGATGCTCTAAAAGATGAGATGATCCCAGATATGATACAAGCTGGTATTGTCGATCCAGTCAAAGTCACTCGTTTGGGTGTAGAAAATGCTTGTTCAGCGGCCGCCATATTGCTTACCACCGAAGCGGCCGTGGCTGATATGCCCGAAGAAAAGAAGACGGCATCTCATGGAAGTGCGCCTGAGATGGATTACTAGGGTGAACTTGTGGTATAATCCACAAATGCATTTATTTGCAATTATTAGCATCTCTTATTAATCAAAATGAAAAAATCAATTATTGGAATAGTAGCCCTTGTAATTATCATTGTACTCATATTGGTACTCGGTAAATCCCCGAGTGATGATTCTAATCTTCCAGATGGATCGAATAAAAATGGTACAAGTACAGCTTCGACCGCACCAGTGCCGGTATCGGAGACTACAAAAGTTACAGGAAAGATTTCTCAATTTCAGAATTCTGAACTTGGATTCTCCGTCGATTATCCAAATACATGGGAAGCAAATGCGACTGATGCTGGTGTAACTTTCATCATGCCTATCGATCAGAGCCAAGTCTCGACAGTTGCCAAGCTTCAGGCCGAGATCAACGTCTTCCAGGGTAAATGTGCGTTTCCACCAGTCACCACAATCAAAGATCGTGGAACTCTGACCATCGCTGGCAATGCGGTAAATATGATATCGATGTCGAGCACGGTACAGGGTCGTTCATATGTAAACAGAATGTATTCTCTGCAAAAAGGATCGATTTGTTACATTTTCCACTTCTCTTCGATCGCCCTTTCTCCAGAAAGCAAGAAACTCACTGGTTCAAATCTAACTCAAGCCAGAAACAACAATATCGCTATTGTTAATAGCGCTGACGCGGAATTTACGACGATGGTCAAATCATTCGCTTTCGTCACTGGTCCTGTCGGAGTCGATGAGTCAAAAGCTTCGCCTGTAAAGAAATAATTTATCATCTAATATGATTTACGCAATTATCGCGATAATAGTAGTCATAGTGCTTTGGGTTGTATTTTCTTACAACAAACTCATCACCATGATAAATCGGGCAAAGGAAGCTTGGGCTGATATCGATGTCCAACTCAAGCGTCGTTATGATCTTATTCCAAATCTAGTGAGTACAGTAAAGGGCTATGCTACTCACGAGGCCAGTGCCTTCGAAAATGTTACAAAAGCTAGAGCAGCAGCTATGGGAGCTGGCAATATCGCCGACAAAGGTCAAGCCGAGGCCACTTTGGCTGGTGCTTTGAAATCAGTCTTTGCTATAGCAGAAGCCTATCCAGAACTAAAGGCAAATCAAAACTTTTTGGCATTGCAAACAGAACTCAGTGATACTGAGAACAAGATTCAAGCGGCCAGAAGATTTTACAATGGCAATGTTCGAGACTTGAATACGACTATTCAGGTTTTTCCGGGCAATATCATAGCAAGTGCATTCCATTTTGGTGCTATGGAATTTTATCAGCTGGATGCCGCAGATGCCGCCGCCAAGCAACCAGTTGCAGTCAAGTTCTAGATGTCGACTCTGTATTCACATCAAGATAGCAATGTAAGGAAAACATGGTTTCTCATGACTGTTTTCTTGGTCGTTGTTATTGCTCTGGGTTGGTTTATCTCTTACTACTATGATGCACAAGTGATACTATACGTTGCGATCATTTTCGCTCTAGTGATGAATGTTACGAGCTATTGGTATTCGGACAAAATATCTCTGGCTTTGGCTGGAGCCAAGCCGGCAAGTAGTGAACAGTATCCGGAATTGTTTCGTGTAGTGGATAATCTCTCAATAACTGCAGGTCTGCCAGCACCGAGTATTCACATCATTGAAGACTCAGCTCCAAATGCTTTTGCGACTGGTCGTGACAAGGAACATGCCGCGATAGCAGTCACGACCGGACTTTTGGGTATGATGGATACGAATGAGCTCTCTGGAGTTATAGCTCACGAACTTTCGCATATCGGGAATCGAGATATATTATTGCAGACTGTCGTTGTAGTCTTGGTTGGTTTTATTTCGATCTTGGCAAATATATTTACACGCGGAATATTAGGTGGCAGAAGAAGTAGTAATAGGAGTGGCGGGGGACAACTCGGTGCCATCCTCTTTGTGGTCGGCATTGTTTTTGTTGTTTTGTCTCCGGTTGTTGCTGAACTTATCAAGCTTGCTATATCGAGGAAGAGGGAATTTCTAGCTGATGCTAGTGGTGCTCTCCTCACCAGATATCCGGAAGGATTGGCTTCGGCTCTAGAAAAAATCTCCGCTTACGGGTCACCGATGTTGCGTGCGAACACTGCAACAGCGCACCTCTTCATTTCGAGTCCATTTGGCGCAAAGTCAGTTTCTGGCATCTCGAAACTTTTCATGACTCATCCGCCGGTGGGAGAGAGGGTTGCGGCACTAAGAGGTACAGATATGAATATGAACTAGGAATATACATATAGACCCCCAACATAATGTTCCCGCCACAATCCTCCCCAGTAGGCGATCGTGCTCGATCGCGTAATCGCTTCTCAAATTACAACCGTGTTTGGTTCCAAGGCTTCACCAAACACGGGTAATTTTTCGAAGCTCAATCGCAACTCGGATTGTTTCGGGAACATTATGTTGGGGTCTTACCGTAACTCCAAAGGACAACACATAGTTTTAATAAGATGATGCGTGACTTCGTGCGTAGTCTCTGATAATCTGATCACACGAATGATCATGTAAATGTTGTAAATGGAGGGTTCGCATAGCGGTCTAGTGCGCACGCTTGGAAAGCGTGTGTGGGGCAACCCACCAAGGGTTCGAATCCCTTACCCTCCGCAAAATAATGAGTGAGCAACGCGAACGAATATATTTTGCGAGAGTGCAATACAAGGAGCTATAGCGACTATGTATTGCCTCCGCAATTGATCTGTACCCCATAAAGTGGACACAGATTTCCAAGCTGTAAATTGGACAGAGGTTGACTTTCATTACGTAATTTGTTACAATACCGCCAGATTTGAATACCTCAACAAATGTCCGTTTAGTACCCTCGAAAAGGGGAGGTTCGGACAAAATCAGTACTCAGTACATTGTTATGAAGACGACACAAAAATTGGTAGTCATAGCATTCGTTGCAGCAATCGCGGTGTC
Organism: Minisyncoccota bacterium; assembly: GCA_041663145.1. Lineage (GTDB taxonomy): Bacteria > Patescibacteriota > Minisyncoccia > Phycocordibacterales > PALSA-1337 > C7867-002. The sequence continues at coordinate 296,807 of JBAZRG010000001.1, read as the reverse complement.
ATTGGGTGCCGCACTCTCATTTAAAAATCGAGCCGACTCGCTTGAGAGGCAATTGGCCGCATCGGAACGGAGATACGTTGCTCTGGAAAAATTGCACTGGCCGCCTCAGCTCGAGGACACCTCAAGTAGTTCGGAAGCATTCAATCGTGTCAAAGGACCGAATGTCCCCCAGATGCCTCCGGCTGTTTTTCAACACGGCATTGCACACGATGGAGATGACACGATCATCACCTACGGAAACTTCCGTGGGCGGCCTCTTCAAATGGTCTTCGTGGAAAACTTCAACAGGGTCCTTATCAGGATTGATATCACGACGACCAACTTCGAGTGGTACAAGACTGCAACCGACGATGAGACGCTGGCATTCCTGAAGCAAGAGGTTGAACGGCTTGTTTCAACGAATGGTCCTACGAGACTCGGCGACAGTGGCGTATTGTTTGTCTTCAAGGGAAAGTTTCCCGTTTGGGGACCATATTCGACCCATCTGGGGATGCAGAAAGAATATCGCTGTCTCTATTTCGGCGATAATGCTACCCTGCGAGACTGCACCCTGGAAGCATGGGGTACTGATTCAACAATTGGTTATTACCCCTATACCATTGTGCGGGCAAACTGATACGTTTCGGTTTCATAAAGGAGGATTGTGTTCCATTTACAATCCTCCACTCAACTGGGATCATGACAGAGATGTCGTGCCCCTAAGAGTTTCAGCTCTTCACAATAAAACAATTAACCAAGAAGGGAGCAATCCTTGGACAAAGAATTAATCGGACTGATTTCCGGCATTCTGATCGTTGTAAGTGTAATACCTTACGCGATTCGGACTTACCAGAAGAAGGTTCATCCGAACATTACGAGCTGGAGTTTGTGGACTTTCATAGGTCTCGCATTGCTCCTGACTTACAAAAGCTCCGGCGCAAAAGCAAACGTCTGGGCTGCGGTGTTCGGATTCACGAATCCGCTCATTGTCACTCTTATTGCCTTCAAACGGCAGTACGAGCGAACAAAGTTGAACAAGTTAGATATTGTCTGTCTTATCTTCGGCATCATTTCTTTAGTGATGTGGCTGTTTATGAGGGAGAGCAAGGACCTTGTTCAATACGCGTTGTATGTAGCCATAGTTGCCGACAGCTTCGCATGTCTTCCGACCATAGCGTTTCTTTGGAAGTCGCCGGATCAAGACAGGCCGTTTGCGTGGGGATTCTTCTCCGTCGCCTACAGCTTGAACTTCTTTGCGATTTCCGATTTCACGCTTGCGAATCTGATTTTGCCAATCTACATGACAGTCGGGAGTTTCTGCATAACCGTTCCACTCTGTGTCTATCGGTTTCGCAAGAAGTCGCCGGTCATGGATTGGATTTAACCCTCAACCAAAGAAAGGAATCAGTAATGCCACAGATCAAGGTATACCTCAACCGTTTGGCTGCGAACATGATCATCGATGAGACATTCGATGATTTGTCTCGAAGCCTTATTGCCACGGTCGAAGCCATATTCGGTATCGAAGGGAAGGAGGATGTCGCATTCGACGTCTTCGATGTACGGTACACGGCCAATGAGGCACCCGTACAGATCGAGGTCCTATACACTGCCGGTGAAGACGAATACGGCACAGGAAAACCTTTCAACCCTGGTGAAGATGAAAAGGCTGCAGCACTCGTTGAAATTCGCCACAGCTTCGTTGAATTTCTTTCGAGAAACCGCATTGACACACTCGTCCCTTCGATTTGGATTCGTCCTCAGTATGAGAGCAAGTTCGAACCTGGGGAGCTGTCTACATAAACCGTAGCAGTTGAAGTGGTTGGTTCTTTAGACACGTGACCCTTGAGTAAGCGAAAGCTGAAAGAGGGTCACTTTTTTATAGTAATGGCGTAGCTACGGCGGACACGGTCCATCTTTGATCCGTACCCCATAAAGTGGACATATCTTATTTCAAATATTTTTTCGTTTGTCTGTCGAAATCAGAGATATAAGCCGCATCTTCAGTCTTTCGATATTTTTCGTACTCCTTCCGCGCCTTTTCTTCAGCTTTTTCCTTGCTGACCTTGCCGGCACCAGAGAGGATTTGTTTCTCGCTCAATTTCAGAAAATCATCTAGTTTGGATACCCATTCTTTCATAGTCATAGCTCGACGATTACTCGCTTGCAGTTCGGCAAAGTCTAGATAGAGGGTAACAATGAGGTTGAGTTGTTTCAATTCTTCCTCATTCAGATAATTCTTGGCAATGGAAATGTCTTTTTCCCGTACCATCTTACCTTTGAAGTTAGTTAATCCCATGTATTTTTTTCCTGCGTCGGCGCGTGTGGAAACGATCTCCGCTGCTGTATGTCCGTGTACAGCAAAATGTATTTTGTTTTGAATTGTAGCAAAGAACATTTTGGTTGTTTCTACATCCTTGTTATAGTCAACGCTAGTTGCATATATATCGGTGATCTTTTGATAGAAATTTCGCTCACTGGAGCGGATAGCTCTGATGCGTTCAAGAAGTTCGTCGAAATATCTAGACTTCTTACCATCGGCCAATCTTTCATCATCCAACACGAAACCTTTGATAATATACTCCTTCAATTTATTGGTAGCCCAGATACGAAATTGTGTGCCGCGAATTGAATTGACGCGATAGCCAAGTGAAATGATGGCATCAAGATTGTATATCTGAATATCCCGTTTTACGCTTCTATTTCCTTCTTTTTGAACTACTAAGGATTCCTTAGTAGTTGCTTTTTCTGTCAATTCACCGCTATCGTAGATATTTTTCAGATGAATAATGATATTCTCCGATGTACAACCAAAAAGCTCAGCCATCTGCTTTTGAGATAGCCATACAGTTTCACCGTCAATAGGCACTTCCAGCTTTAATGTGCTGTCTGACGATTCATACATGATAATATTTCTCGTTTCTTTCATGGAAGTAATTTTACCATTTTTCAGCGAGGTCAAGAAGAAAAAACAATAATAAACACTATCTTACCAAAAGAAATCTTCCGTAAAAATACTGCTCTTATCCACCTTCAAATCTCCAAGAATCTTTTTGGCTGAATTCTTCATCTTTTCAGGACCGCAGATATAGTAAAGGGAATTTTGGATGTTGTTGACGTATTTTTCTATTATTTTATTGGAGATATATCCTTGTTCGCAAGGGAATAGAGCGCCGTCCGTACTATTCAACACATAGATTTTCTTGAACCAGCTCTTGTTTATAGAATCAATTTCATTTTTGAAGATTATGTCATCTTTTCCGCGGGAACAATAAATGAGAGTGATGTTTTGATTTGAATTATTATTTATCCTATCTTTCAAAATACTCATAAAGGGTGTTATCCCGACACCACCGGCGATAAATACCAGATCTTTGTCAGGTTTCGGAATGAAGACACCAAAAGGTCCTTCGACTGATATTTTTTCACCAGTCTTGAGAGTCCTCGCCGTCTCTGTGAACCTTCCAGCATGTTTGATCGTGAATGAAGTGACGTTATCATTCGGCGCGCTTGAAACCGTAAATGGATGTCTCGCATAAAGTCTATTCTTGTTTATTCTCAAAAAACAAAACTGACCAGCTTTGAAATCAAATGGTTTTTTGCTTTTTAGATTCAAGGTATACGTATCAGATGTTTCTTGTTTGATACTGTCGACCGTGAAGGCATTTGATATTTTGTTTCTAATTTTGTATTGAGTTCTGTATATTATCCCGATTAATATCATGATCAGAGACACTACGTAAATGAGGATGAAATCATCCCTGTCTGATCCCCAATTGAATGCGTGATAGATTGAAAAGAAAAACAGTATGTATGTCAGTACATGTATATATTGCCAAACCAGATTTGAAATCCTTTTATAAAAGTACGAGGCGATCATGACCACGATGAATATATAGAGAGATATGATCCCAAGTGCCAGCGGTACATATGAAAAATTCGGAATTAGAAATCCAAATACGGTCTTCCTAGCTATTATAAATAAAAGAGGATGTAAGATGACAAAAAAGGCGACAAAGTACGAGAATTTCTTTTGGAATTTTATAATCTTATCCAGTCCGATATATCTATCCCAAAATCTGGCTGTATCTCCAGAAAAAATAAGCAAGGTCAAAAGAATAAAACCGGCAATACCCATCCATTTTCCAATATCATAAAGCAAATCGGATAATTGAAACATTTAATTTATTTTTAGAGTGCCAATCTCAAGTCCACTCAGTAGATTTTGAGCCTTGTTGTCTTGATGTTTTCTTTCTTTATCGAACATTGATGTGGCATCGATGCCACAACCTTTTGATATATCTTTATTGTGCTGGCCAGATGCAATATAGGAGGTGACATCATATACTTTATTATCAATTACCATCCAACAATTCTGATTGGTATTATGAGAACTGACAATCGCAAGTGTGTATTCTGATTCCTGAATATCTGATTGTTGTGTAACTGATTGCTCCGTACTCGAGCTATTTTGATTGTTTGTATCTAGGGCGGAATCGGTTGGAATGTCGCCTGTCCTAAAGACAAGATAAATACCTATAAGAATGATGATTATCACCGCACCAAAAAATAATGTTTTTTTATTCATACACCTATTATACGTAATTTGGAGAGAAAATGGTGCATTCTACGGCAGAGTGTATAGTTGAATAAATATCACGGAATTTATTTTCCCTGTCTGATCTTTACAGAAAAATCAGGATCGTCAGCGTATTTCATGGCACGATTGTTTATAAAGTATCGCAAACGAGCTTCTTCAAAAGGGAGGTCAGTATCAATGAGGTCGAGCTCATATGCGAGCTTGTCAGAGTTCGCTGGCAAGAGAATACGCAGATTGAATAAAGGCACTCTATTGGGAGTAATTTTATCGATATGTTTTACGATATTTGTGGTACAAGTGTTTGTGATCGTATTATAAAATTCAGGGTGATCTCTAAGATCATTTACTCGCTCTATCATGTCCAAGAATAAAGCGCGGGCCTTTTCGACTGTCGCTTTTGCTGGATAAACATATACCAGATCCTTACGATAGTTTGAGCGAAGTTTGACGACATCATTTTCGTCAGCCACTACATACATTAGCTCGTATTTATTGAAGAGACCCTTGACTGGACTATACGCTTCGCCTTTTTCCTTACGGATTTCGACTGATATGGAAATAAACCGATTGTCCTCAAATTCAAAACTCAAAAATGTGTGAGCTGAACCAGGTATACCTGAAAATGGTTCCACTATGTACCAAACTTTTTTCAGTTTATTCAAATCAAACACTTTATCGTAGTAATTCGGCATATAACTTGTCGTTGAGGCGTATGAGAAATTCCTGATATTGTAAACCGATATCAGATTGTTGTTTATTTCTGCATAAGGTAGGGTTTTCTGATCTGTGTTCCAATCACGATCATTTGATGGTTTGGTTATAAAATGAACGATGGTGAATAGGCATCCGACAAGAATTACAATAGCCAAGACAAAATATAATATTCTTTTTAACCATCGCAACAGAGATTTCATTGTCTCAGTATACCAAAAATTCGTTATTTATTTTTTACTTCAATCACCCCAACCTACCTCCAGGCTCCAATGATCGCTCCGCCGACGAGAAGAGTCATTAAAGTGATTGTGGTATTGATGAGGATGAGCTTCATGGGCTTGCGTTCCCATAACAAAGCGCCTGATGCGTCAGTTAGGACGAAACCGATCCAGACGATTATTCCTAGAAATGCACCATCAGCAGCTGAATTTGCACCAGAGGCTGAGATCAAAAAACCGAGGACGGCGAATGTCACAAATGTCGCGATGAATTGAATAAGATATGATTTCCAAACACCTTTGGCTTGAGTTGCCATCATGTCTGATTTGGAGATCTTTGTTAACGTCATCCACTCTCGACCAAAGATAAAAGGGGAGTACCAGAATGCTCCGAGACCAAAAGCTACCACTGATGAAATTAGGATTGGCAGAAAATTGATTGAATACATAGATTATTTCTTAATTTGTTATATAATATTCAATAATACAATGATAATAAGGTCGTATCAAGACGTAATGTCATGAAAAATTCTATAAAGATCTCGATAATAATTGCTATTCTAACAATATTTATTTTTAGTCTTGTCTTTGTTTCGAGAGATGATGATTCCATTAACGTCAAAACAACTAAGATATCCGCTCCTTCGGGAGAAATCCAAGTCGAAATAGCAGATACGCCGTCGTCGATGCAATTGGGCTTGAGTAATCGAGAGACCCTAGCAAGTAATCATGGTATGTTGTTTGCATATACTCAACCAAATACGCCCGGATTTTGGATGAATGATATGAATTTTCCTTTAGATATGATTTGGATCGATGAAGATATGAAGGTAGTCGGCATCACTTCGAATATTCCAGTCGATTCTTTTCCAAATTCTTTTTATCCGCCAAGCCCGATAAAATTTGTTTTAGAATTGAATGCTGGAACTGCTGCTAAAATGAGTCTGGCTACTGGTACTCAGTTGATTTTTGATAATTTTTAATCAAAAACTCAATTTATCCATAATTATTATTTTTCATTACAGACAAACTGAAAAAATTGTGACGAAAGTCACTATCCACAGGATAATTTATTGTTGGAGAGTGTCATAGGTTGTACAATGAAATTAAATAGCAGTTAAATTGATCGAAAAATTATAAGACATTAGCACTTGCGTAGCCGCCTACGCACACATATGCCAAAGAAGAAAAAATCCGCCACAACCGCGGGTAAGGTTGTTTCAATCCCCACGATTATCAAAAGAGACGGTCGAATCGTTCCATTCGATCTTGCCAAAATCACAAATGCCATCTGGAAGGGCATGAACGCGGTCAATGAAGGATCCATCGAAGAGGCTGGAGTTGTTGCAACTCAGGTTCAAAATGAGCTTACTAGGATCAAAAGAAAATTTTCTAACTTCATCCCTACAGTTGAAGGTGTTCAGGATATAGTTGAGGCCGAGCTAATGCGCTCTGACTATGTCAAAGCCGCCAAACACTACGTTATTTATCGTGAAGAACGAGCAAAACTGCGTTCTGTAGGTTTTGAAGTTCCGGAAAATGTTCGCAAGCTCGCTACTGATTCCAAAAAATATTTTAGAAATGCTTTAGGTGAGTTCGTTTACTATCGTTCTTATGCTCGCTGGATAGATTCTGAAAATCGTCGTGAGACATGGATAGAGACTGTCGATCGGTATCTCACTTTCATGAAGGAGAATCTCGGCAATAAGCTCAAAGAAAGCGAATACAAAGAGATTAGAGAAGCTATCCTAAATCACCAGGCCATGCCGTCGATGAGACTCTTACAGTTTGCTGGCACTCCAGCACGTAGAGACAATATTTGTGCATATAACTGTTCTTTTATCGCTCCAGAATCATTCCAAGATCTCGGTGAGATCATTCATATCTCTATGAATGGTACAGGTTGCGGTTGGGCAGTCGAAAGTGCCAATGTCGAGAAGTTTCCGCAGATTATGATGCAAAATGGCGATAAACTTCCTGTACACGTTGTTCCAGATAGCAAAGAAGGATGGGCAAATTCGCTTGTCCTAGGTATGAAGACCTGGGCTTCCGGCAGTGACATCGATTTTGATTTCTCCCAATTACGCCCTGAAGGCGCGCGTCTCAAAGTTATGGGTGGCAAATCATCTGGTCCGGCACCTCTTATTCGACTTCTGTCATTTACGAGACAAATCATGTTGGCTCGCCAAGGTAAACGTCTACGCCCGCTCGATCTGCACGATATCATCTGTATGATCGGAGATTGTGTGGTGGCTGGCGGTGTGAGACGAAGCGCCATGATTTCTTTGTCTGATCTCGGCGATGAACTCATTCGTGATGCAAAGAAGGGTGCTTTCTACATGACTCATCCTCACAGAATGCTCGCTAACAATTCCGCTGTATATATCAACAAGCCGACAAATGAAGAATTTTTGAAGGAATGGATGGCACTTGTCGAGAGTAGGTCTGGTGAACGTGGGATATTCAATCGCGGTTCATTGGCAAAAACTCTTCCAGAGAGGCGCATAAAAGTTTTGAAAGAATACAAGGGCTATTTCGATTCGACTGGTCAACATATCATCGGACCTATCGGTACAAATCCGTGTGGTGAGATTATTCTTCAATCAAAACAGTTCTGTAATCTGTCCGAGATCGTGGCTCGAGCCGAAGATACCGAAGCTACTCTCATGAAGAAGATGCGAATCGCGACCATTCTCGGTACGTATCAGTCATCTCTTACAAATTTCCAGTATTTGTCCAAAGAATGGAAAGATCATTGTGAACGTGAAAGATTGCTCGGAGTATCTATCACTGGTCAGTGGGATAGTCCAGCTGTCCGTAAGCCAGAGGTCATGCGTAGACTAAAAGCTGAGGCAATACGAATAAATAAAGAGTATGCAAAACGTTTTGGAATAGGGGAATCAACTGCTATAACTTGTGTAAAACCGTCCGGAACCTTGTCACAAACTGTTGATTGTTCTTCAGGTATGCACCCGAGACACTCCAAGTTCTATATTCGTCGCATCAGGATCTCATCGACCGATTCGTTATTCAAAATGCTCAAAGATCAAGGTGTACCTTATAACCCGGAGGTTGGCCAATCACCCGAGTCCGCCAATACCTACGTTCTAGAGTTTCCAGTCAAAGCACCAGCTGGTTCGGTCTTTCGAGATGATCAGACAGCATTGCAGCAGTTGGAGTATTGGAAAATGGTCAAGGAAAATTATACAGAACACAATCCTTCAGTCACTATCTCTATAGGTAATGATGAATGGATAGCGGTTGCAAACTGGGTCTATGAAAATTGGGATATCTGCGGAGGTCTGTCATTCTTGCCACGCGAGGATGCTGTCTATAAGCTGGCTCCGTATGAGTCTATAGATGAAAAGAAATATAAAGAGCTTGCAAAGCGCTTGGAACATGTGGATTATTCGAAGATTATAACTTACGAAAAACAAAACGAGACGGATCTGAAGAAAGAGTTGGCGTGTGTGTCAGGAGTTTGCGAAATTGTGTAAGGAAAACGCTTCAAAAACACAACTCTATGACATAAGCTCGTCAGGAGGGCATATCAGTGAGCGTTCCGTACGTGTCATAGGAGCTTAGTGAATATTGTTCCGAAACGACTCGCAATGCGATTCGAACCCCGAACAAATTGCCCACATATCAGTAGTTCCATCTGCTGATATGTGGTTGCAATTTGGAGTGGGTGACCTTGCGAGGAGATGAGGAACAATGTTCACTAAGCTCCTACCAAGTGAATTAGCACCCTAATTGCAACACTTGTCAAACACATCGATTTATGCTATACTTACCACCGTTGTACCAAACAACTACGTTTTGTGAAGCTTTCGGGCTTTGCAAGATGAGGAAAGTCCGAACACCGGCATCGCGAAAGCGATGATAGCAGGGTAGCGTTCCGATTTATATCGGAATCATGACACCTTACGGTGTTATGAGGTAACGCCCGTCAGGGTAACGCCCAGAGGTGCGAACAGAGACGCATGATTTGGAAATGAATCATGGATCCTCACAATTTGTTAGGATCAGTCCGCGCGGTAACGCGTGGGGTGCAACGGCAAAATCCTTACCTCGGTGCAAGGTCGTGTCCTCTCAACTTCTGCGCAAGTAAAAGTTGGAAGGAAGAACCGCTAGATCCGGCACGCAAGTGTCGGACAAGATAAATGGTTGTTAAGGTCACAAGGACTCGATTGAGTTCTATGACTGACACAGAATTCGGCTTATGGTATGACAATATGGAGACGTCCCGGCAAAAACCGGGACGTTTTCTTTATCTCCTAAAATCTTTGCCTTTAGGTAATACCCAATTTTATGTACTTTTTGCTATGTTGATTAAAATAATATCTGCTATAATATCCATTAATTAATCCTTAATTATAAAACGTATGAACCCAGCTTCACCATTTCAAAATAACAGGCAGTCGAATAATCCAAATATGAATAAATACAATAATGATCAGCGTTCACATCCTGATATGCCAACTATACCGCCTAAATATAACAATACTCATATAGATTCGATCCAATCGCCAAAGCCAGTTGAAAGTGTGAAGCCTGTGGAGAATGTGAGGTTCGTTGATACGAAAGCAAAGGTCACCACTCCAGAAACTGTTACGAAGAAAGATAGACTAGAGAAATGGGCTTTCAATATCTTCATGCTCACAGCTTTTCTGGTCCCGATATCTTTTTGGCCGACACAATATCTGCCCATGGAGTCAGTTAAGAGTTTTGTCATTGTTGTTGGTACTGTGGTTTCAGCTATTCTATTTGGTGTGATTGCTATTCGAGAAAGACGATTGGCTTTGCCACCAAAAAATATATCGTGGACTGCTAGTCTTCTAGTGATATCACTCTTGGTGTCATCATTAGTAAGTATCAATATAGAACGATCATTATTTGGTCAAGGATTTGAAAGTGGCACAGCAGGTTTCTTGATCGCGCTTTTTGTCTCAGCTCTGGTCGCCTTTGCTTTGGTCTATCGAAAAAGTGAAAGAGCGGTCTTGTTGTACACAGTCATGGCTACATCGTATCTGATTCTATTTGTATTTCATTTGCTTCGAATCGTATTTGGACCAAATTTTGCCACATTATCTGTTTTGAATTCTGCAACTTCTAGTATTGTAGGTAATTGGTATAGTCTCGGTTTGTTCTCAATCGTAGTCGCTATAGTTTCATTTATCGCTTTGTCGACACTTACCATGACTTCGAAGTCAAAGATGCTCTACTGGATACTTTTGGCTGTCTCCACGATCGGTGCACTTATCATCAATATTCCATTTATTTGGGCATTGCTTTTCCTAACTTTTGTTGGATACACCATATATGTAACATCGGTGCGACCAAAAACAGGAACAGGTATAGGTTCTTTCTTCAGTCGTCTGGCATGGATTCCTCTAGTCATTTGTATCCTACTAGCTTTGCTTTCATGGAAAAATGAATCGATATTATCACCAGTTGTTTCGAAGATATATGGTGGTCATTCCGAACTATCTTTGCCTTGGCAGATGACCCTAGATGTTACGGCTGGAACAATCAAGAATTATCCATTATTGGGAGTTGGATCAAACCATTTCCTACAGGCATTTCTCGCGTATAAACCAAATATTATAAATTCAACCCCGGCTTGGAATGTTGAATTTAACAGCGGATTTGGATATGTACCAACACTGATTTCAGCACAAGGTACGATCGGATCGATCCTCTGGCTCATATTCTTTGTATTTCTAGGTATATCTGGATATCGAGTATTGCGTCGAATGCCGAATGATGAAATAAGTCGTTTTACAATTCTGTCATCTTATACTGGCACGGTGTTCTTGTGGTTAACACTCTTCATCTACGTTCCTTCACACGCCATCATATTCCTCACATTTGTTATGACTGGAATATTCTTTGGTTCGGCTGCTTCTTACGGATTACTCAATTCATGGGTCTGGACTCCGAGATCTGGGGATAAATGGTCAAAGACAATGTTTGCATTTATTCTGCTACTTATAGTCATTGCGGCTATTCTGGGAGTAGTTTATGCAAAGAAGACATTAGCTTTGTCTTATTTCGGAAAGGGAATCAGTGAACTAAATGTGACAGGCGATCCGGTCTTGGCCGATGCTTATTTCCGTAAAGCCCAAGCTATCGATTCGTCGGATGTATATTGGCAAGCCCGAGCCGAAGCATCTATGGCATATGCAAACAAACTGGCTTCATCCCTATCAAATACGAGTACTGCCTCGACAACAGAAACAGTGATGACTCAGATAGTTGAGGCTACAAATCAGGCACTTACATATTCCAGAAATGCTATAAATTTTGATCCTACGAATTATTACAACTTTGTTTCCGAAGCTCGTGTATCAGAATTTGCCGCTGGTCTACAGATGGCAAACGGTTATGAAAATGCAGTCCAGTCATATGGTAAGGCTATCGGACTAAATCCATTTAACCCTTCGCTATATCTCGGTTTGGCGAAATTGCAAGCTCGAATGAATAAGTTGGACGATGCTCTGACTTCGACCGGCGCCGCTCTTCAAACGAAGAACAATTATCTCGACGCTATATTCCTCTTGTCACAGATCTACGCGGCCAAAGGTAATTTGCCGGACGCTATTATCGCCGCCAAAGTCGCTCTAGAGATCAATCCGGAAAATCCGATCATCTTGTTCCAGTTAGGTTTGCTCGAGTATAATATGAAAAATTATCCGGCAGCTGAAGTGGCGTTTGCGGCAGCTACTAAATATCAGACTGATTATGCCAATGCTCGTTATTTCCTGGGTCTATCTTATGCTCGTCAAAACAAATCCACCGATGCTATTCGTGAGTTCGAAGAGATATCCAAAACAAATCCAGACAATCAAGAGATATCTCTCATCTTATCAAACTTGAAATCCGGTCAACCGATCTTTACCGATGCTGTGGCACCGATTACGCCAAACCCAGAAAAGAGAAGTACTTTACCTATAAAGGAAAAAAGCAAATAATCTCTAATGGTCAAACGCTGGTTTTCATTTTTTGGACAAGAGATACGCGGCCTACATGAGGCTGCGTATCTTTTGGCAGTGTTTGCACTATTGTCTCAAATATTGGCTCTTGTACGAGACAAATTATTAGCATATTCGTTTGGTGCAGACAGGGCACTCGATGTCTACTATGCATCTTTTCGAATCCCAGATCTATTGTTCGTATCGATAGGTTCTCTAGTTTCTGCTTCGGTACTCCTACCTTATTTCATAGAAAGATTTGAAAAGGGTAATAATCACGGACGAAAATTTGCAGATAGTATATTTACTGTGTTTTTTGTGGTTATTATTCTAGCTTCTGTCATCATATTCTTCTTAGCTCCATGGTTAGTGCCGAAGATCATTCCAGGTTTTGCCAATGATCCGGCTTTGCCCGATCTTATCTTGTCTCTTCGAATCATGTTGTTTTCGCCGTTCTTTCTAGGGCTTTCAAATCTCTTCTCCAGTCTGACTCAGATGCGTCACAGATTCTTGGTCTATGCCATGAGTCCGGTCGTATACAATGCCGGTATCATCGTCGGTGTTATTTTCGGATACCCAGCCTTCGGCATATCTGGACTGGCTATCGGAGTCGCTTTGGGAGCATTTCTCCATGTGGCAATACAGGTGCCATTCATCATCTATGAAGGTGTTATGCCACGCTTCACATGGCGGATAAATTGGTCAGATATGCAACATGTTGTGTTTTCGACTATTCCGAGAACTCTTACACTATCGGCAAATCAGTTGGCTTCTTTTGTTCTGATCTCACTGGCTTCTCTCATGTCTGCCGGTTCCATTTCTGTCTTCAATTTCGCCTTCAATATTCAGTCAGTCCCGCTGTCACTCATAGGTGCCAGTTATTCATCGGCAGTCTTTCCGACATTGTCGCATCTCTTATTCAAGGGAAATACGGCAGAATTCAAAAAGAAAATGATAACTTCGGCTCAGCATATCATCTTTTGGTCGGTACCGATCACGGTCATGTTTGTTGTTTTGCGAGCTCAGATTGTTCGAACAATATTGGGAGCTGGAGCATTTGACTGGTCAGATACACGACTCACTGCCGCGGCCCTGGCTATATTTGTAGTGTCAGTTGTCGGGCAAAGTCTGGTCTTACTATTCATCAGATCATTTTATGCCAATGGCAAGACAACTGTACCGCTTATCATAAATGCAATATCTGCACTCATCATCATTGTCTCTGGATTTGTATTGGTAAAAGTCTTCGCTACATATCCAGTATTCCAATACTTCATCGAATATCTACTCAAAGTTCAAGGTCAGACCGGCACTGCGGTTCTAGTATTACCTTTGGCTTTTGCTTTTGGGGTGATAATAAACACGATCATGCATTGGGTCATATACGAACGATCGTTCCCAGGTTTCTCCCGACCAGTCCTGGAGACTCTGTATCACTCCTTCGCCGCCTCGGTCATCATGGGCTACGTCACATATCTATCACTCCGATTGTTCGCCGCAGTCTTTCCACTCACCAAAGTCTGGGGAATATTCCTGCAAGGCCTATCTGCCGGATTCATCGGTCTAGTTGTTCTCATCTGCATATTGAAAATATTGAAGAATAAAGAGCTCGAAGCGGTCAGCGACACACTCCACAGAAAAATCTGGAAGGTGCAGGTACCTCCGGCGGAGGTGGAACACATTTGAGGAAAATAATACGCATTATGCTGGACTGATGTGGGTGTTTATCAACTTTGTATACATGTAAAAATTGAGATAAATGGAGTATAATACCGAAGTGGTTGATCTGAAATATTTTATACAATCCTAAATACTTTTTATGTTACAAATTATGTTAAAGGAATCGAGAGAGAGAGAGTTAATTGAAGATTTAAATATAAAACAAACAAAAAGTTGGGTCTTTATTTTGCGAATCGTCGTTTTGTTTTCTTCTATTTCTATAATAACATCGTTGTTTTTTGTTAATGTTACTAGTGCGGCTGTTTATTTGGAATACAACAAAGCAAAAACAGATGGTGGAACAACTGGTATTCTTTATGTATATCAGCCAGTCCAAGGAGCTCCAAGCCAAGCGGGACAGACTAATATGAAATGGGCGAGGACAAAACTATTTCAATATGTTGGTGGAGGTGGGTCGTGGGATAATAACGCTAATGCAGTATTAAACATTGCGTCGACTAGTAATTTTCAAGCGAGGGAACAATGGGTATGGACGAATGGAAATGATGGAGTTTGGTCAAACGATTCTAAAGAAGGTTACACTGTAAAAATGTATGACCCAACTGCCACCTATACTGCATACTCAGCTTATGGTACGACAACTCTAACACAAGATGCAGACATATTGCTATTAGGTTATTGGTATTCTGGCGCAGTAAACGGTACGATCAGAGTAAAAATTAACGATTCGATTCAATCGAATGTTGGAAATCTTGATGCCAGTGGACAATTCTATATGAATACATCACCTCTCGTTTTTGGAAAAGCAAATAATGTTGGTACAAGCACAGCAGTGTTTTCTATAGCTATAGGTCAAAATGTTAGAAGAGGCGATGTTGTAAAAATTGAGGTTGTCGGATATAACTCATCAGGTTATGACAGAGCTTATATTGCTGGAATCAGATATGCGAACTATCAGGATATTAATCCAGGTGATTTAAATTGGGGTACCACTGATACTAATCAAATTGAAAACCAAGGAACGTCGGTTACAATTGCTGCAACAATGAGACCAAAAGGAGATAGTGGAAGCTTTAATGGCTTTGTACCCGGTCCAGCTCATCCTAATCATGAAAACGGAGGATCGATAACAAGTATTGATATTGATGGCACTTCTTACACTATGGATGGTAATTTAAATGTTGGAGATGTAGTTCATGGAAACCAAATCACAATAGCTGAAAGCAATAATCTATATGGAACCGCTTCACCTACTGATGATTTTGCAGACATCACTAGAACATTTCAATGGACTGACTCATTCTTTAAACGTGGTTATCAACTGTCTTTCAAGAACCAAGGGGCTACTTCTACAAGTTTTTATATTGGAGCGCTTTCACCAGAGATAAATTCTGCACCGACAAGTACAGAATTTAGATATTACGGCATCGATAGTAATACAAAAATATTACAGCCGAGTGATGGATCGTTACCTGGAGCGGTTATCGGCACTCCAACTGATACAAGTTCACATTTAGATTATTTCGGAGGAAATATTAATTTAAAAGTAAGCCTTGATTTTACGGATACAGCAGAAGGGTATCAATCTAATGGATCTAATAAATTATACTTACTCAAAAATACTTATCAAAACAAATTTTGGAATCCTGGGGACACAGTATCAGGTACCTCAACAATTACATATACTTACGAAACTCCTGCAGATATAGATTGGGTTGGCAAGACTTTGATTATAGCAAAGACAGATACGATAAATGATTCAGTCGCACTATTACCATTTATTAGCACTCAAAATTATATAAAATTTATTCCCAATAAAGGGTTGACTTTCAGCGGAGTTGCTCCAATTAAAACATTTTTCACTAGTATAAAAGATTGGAGTATTGGTAATGGGATATTAGCTTATCCGATTTCAGGATTACCAGCTAAAGGAGATTGGACTGGCATAACAGTTACAGGCGCTGTAGACACATTGAATAATGTAATAAATTATTCAGCTTCGGGTCTAGTATTATCATCTAATGCGAATGCTTACAATAATACTCTATATGGTAATACGACTAGCATAAATGCTGCTTCAGGTTCAAATGTGAAAAATAATGTAATAAGTACAACTACTATCAGTACAACAGGTGCGGGGGTTTTTGATTTTAATTTGTATGATAGTAATTTAGAAACTAATGGTAAAGATGAAGATGTATATTTCCCTGGGTTGGTTAGCAGTGATTTCTCGATTGTATCGACTTCCACAGCAATTGATTCTGGCACCAGTATATCTTTAATTGGCGACTTCCTCGACAACCCCATCTACGGCACCCCCGACATCGGAGCAGTGGAATACCAGCCTCCATTTACCCTAGGAACCCACAAACTAGACTCCACAGGCAACATACGCATATACGGAGACAGGAAGTATAGATACACAACAGCCACATCATCCAGTATGACAGTAGACCTCAATATTGCACCGGGAGAGACATGGACTTACTCTGCCTCCACCACACGTCCAGAGTGGCTCAACATATCAAATATCACCTGGACAGACAGTCTCAAATCATGGACAGTCTCATCCACAAATGCAACTACTACTGTATATACAATAGGTGATCTTACTTCCAATGAATATTACCTAGTAAAGGTAGATAGTTTAGTATCTAGTAGTATCACAGGAACTACCTGCACAAACGGTGTATGCAGGGCTGATAGTACAGGACACATTACATTCACATATACTGGAGGCTATTCAACCCATACATTCACGGTAGAACACACTTCAGCTCCAGTATCACCGATTTCTTCGAGTAGTGGAAGTACTCCAATGAACAGAGTCTCCAATCTTCTGTCTATGGGCAAAAAAGATGAAGCTAAAAAGGTGGCTAAACAGTATAACCTCAAAATAATATCATCTTCTACCACAACAGCGACAACCACATACCCATTCAAAAGAACACTAAGACTAGGTATGACAGGAGATGATGTCAAAGCACTGCAACAATACCTAAATACTCATGGATTTACTGTATCTCTGACTGGTCCTGGTTCCCTAGGTAATGAAACTACATTTTTTGGTGCTCTTACTAAAAAAGCACTCATTAAGTTCCAAGAAGCTAATGCTCCTTACATACTTACTCCATTGGGACTAAAGTATGGGACAGGACTCTTTGGAGAGGGGACGAGGGGGTTTGTGCTGAAAAGTGAATAAAAGGAGCCTACGACTATAACAAATAACAATAATCTGCTATATTCATTGAGCAATGAAACCCGCTTTCATACGTAATTTCTCCATTATCGCTCATATCGATCACGGCAAGTCCACGCTTGCCGATAGGATGCTTGAGATAACCGGAACAATAGAAAAGCGAAAAATGCAGGAACAGGTCCTAGATTCCATGGAACTCGAGCGTGAACGGGGAATCACGATCAAGATGCAACCTGTAAGGATGAAATGGAATACCAAATATAGAGGTCCAGATGGAGCCATGTCAGAAAGTGCCGAATTTGAACTGAACTTGATCGATACACCCGGACATATAGACTTCTCATATGAGGTCTCGAGGGCACTCAAGGCTGTTGAGGGTTCTATTCTTCTCGTAGATGCTACTCAGGGCGTCCAAGCTCAAACTTTGACTACGCTCAATATGGCTCGTGATGCCGGACTAAAGATCATACCGGTTGTCTCAAAGATAGACTCTCCATTGGCTAGAACAGATGAGGTCGTAACCGAAGTCTGTCAGTTATTGAATTGTTCGGTCGAAGAAGTCCTCAAAGTTTCCGGTAAAACAGGGGAGGGTGTCGGTCATTTGCTCGATGAAATAGTAAACAGAGTGCCTTCGCCGGATACAAATCCGGAGAAAGCCGATTCGCCATTTTTCCGTTCAATAATTTTTGATTTTTCATATTCCAATCATACTGGAGTTATAGTTTATATCCGTGTTATGAATGGTAGTGTCAAAAGACATGATAAACTGATTTTCAAAGTAGCCGAAAAAGAATTTGAATCTATAGAAGTTGGAATATTCAAACCTGATAATACAGAAACTGATTCTCTAGACGAAGGTGAGATCGGCTATATCGTAACTGGCATCAAGGAACCTGGTATCGCCTCGGTTGGAGATACAGTTTCATCTCTTCGTGATCCTTTGCCACCACTTTCTGGTTATCAGACACCACGACCGGTGGTTTGGGCTTCACTCTATCCCGAAAGTCAGGATGATCTAGCTCTATTGAGACAAGCTCTGGGACGTTTGCGACTTTCTGATTCGTCTTTTACATATGAAGAAGAAGCGTCTGGCACACTCGGTAAAGGCTATCGATGTGGTTTTCTAGGTATGCTTCATATGGAGATTGTCACCGAACGTCTGCGAAGGGAATTCAGCCTCAACCTGGTAGTTACTCAACCATCGATCACTTATGAAGTCGTAATGAAAGATGATCGTCGAGTTACCATATATTCACCGGCTCTATTTCCAGATGATCATGAGATAAAAGCAGTATTCGAACCATTGGTCACTATGAAGATCATCACCCCACCAAAATATTTGAGTGGTCTCATGAAGTCACTCTATGAACATGAAGCAGAGGTATTGGCTACGGAAAACTTTGGTGACAATCGATCATTGGTCACACTCATCATGCCACTACGAGAACTGATGCGAAATTTCTTTGATGAAGTAAAAAGCATATCTTCTGGTTATGCTTCGATCTCGTATGACATCTCCGAAAATCGACCGGCTGATGTGGTGAGGATGGATATCTTGGTAGCTGATGAAGTTGTGCCGGCTTTTAGTAGGGTAGTTTCGAGGAGGAGAGTACCAGAAGATGCAGAGTCAATGGTCAAGAAATTGTATGAAGTCATGCCTAGAGAACTCTTTACATTCAAAATCCAAGCAAGCGCTTTTGGTAGAATTATTTCATCAGAAACTATCTCAGGTAAAAAGAAAGACGCCGCCGCCACGTTGTCCGGAGGTGATATCACCCGTAAAATGAAGCTTCGAGAAAAGCAAAAAGAAGGTCGTAAGCGTTTGAAAGCTCACGGTTCAGTCAATATCCCTCAAGATGTCTTCGTCAAAATGATGAGACAGGGTTGATCTACTGCCAGACTGGAAAATACATAAGCACCATGCTTATGATGACCAAAATACCGACTACTATGAATCCAACACCCGCAACCTTTTTTGTTTTTTCGTGAAATAACATGACAGATCTAGTATACTGTGAGAGATGAAATACGGCAAACGTTCAGTTTGGGTCAAGATACGTTCCTCACCAATATTCGTTGTGGTATTGGTTGTTCTGGTTGGTATTCTGGCAAAAGCGACCTGGAGTATGAATGCAAAAAATAATATTAGTGAAGAAAGACTGGCTCTGGCTCGACAGGAGATAGATAAATTGGAAGAGAGAAGGTCTGATCTCAGTTATCGAGTCTCATATCTCTCGACTGAAATGGGAATAGAGTCAGAGTTGCGCACCAGGTATCGTGCCGTAAAAGATGGGGAATCTGTGGCAGTTATCGTGGATCGATCTGAGTCGGATGGATCATCCGTATCATCAACGTCGAGTTTGCAATCCAACATCGGAGCAGATATTGGTTGGTGGAGTTCTCTGATTCAAAAATTTGGTTTTTAGCGGGTATGGTTTAGTGGCAGAATGCGACCTTCCCAAGGTTGAGACGCGAGTTCGATTCTCGCTACCCGCACTACTTCGCAATTTGTCTAAAAGGACAAATTGCTTCGAAGTGCAGGCACAATGAGTATCACGAAGATTATTATAAAAATTGCGAAGTAGTCCTTCGAAGCTTTAGCGTAGAAGGACACGATCTGTTAATATTTTAATATGTCACATTTCGTTTACATTCTTAAATGTCATGATAACTCCTATTATGTTGGTTCTTCCGATAATCTGAAGAATCGAATAAGTTATCACAACAAAGGATTAGTTGATTCAACAAAAGATAGAAGACCTGTGCAACTATCGTGGTACTGCTGTTTTAATAACAAAACAAAAGCTTTACAGTTTGAAAAATACTTGAAGAAAGGATCTGGCTTTGCTTTTAGCAGAAAGAGGTTAGTTTGAGGTGCTTGTCCTTCGTAGCTCCGAGCTTTGCGAAGAGCGAAGAAGGAACTAACCTCCAAAGATAGTCGAGTGGGGGCGAATAACGACCGTGGTTTACAAGGTGGCTTAACAGAGCCCTATGGCGACACACATTTGACGAAATCGTCAAAGAATTGACAAGTAGTGTTAAAAATGCTATACTTGTAGCAGTATAGGTCATTGAAATTACTTACATTCGTCATAGCAGAAAGCGGCTCGTTTGGGCCATTCTCTGCTATGACGAAACACACTGACGTGTTAGTCCTCTGGCACCCTCAACGTGCGGGCAGCACGAATTTCGTCACCTATCAGGTGAAGAAAGGATGCAGATGAAATACGGTAAAATGGATTGGGGTTGCATGGAAGCGGTCATCAATATGATCGGCGGCCTCGAAGGAGTTGAGAAACTCCTTTCCGGAAAAGCTTTTGTAACAGATAGCTTTCCGGCACCCGCATGGTCCTTGTGGGACCGTATTGGACGCCACGTCAAGATTGGCAGATTTCAGACCATTGGCGAACTGCTCGCGGCCCTTAACTTCGCCAAATGCGGCCTGACATCGGACGCGCTCGACATGGTTACCCTCAAACGGTTTCCCATGTGCAAGCAGCCGACCTGTGTCGAACTGGTCTCGGCCTCGCCGCTTGAAGTCGGTCTCGACTTCCGCAACGAGAGAATCCCTGTTCAACAGTTTTATGCGGCGGCTTCCAAGAAGGGTCTTGATCTCTGCACTGCCGAGATTGGACTGGAATTGCGTCTCCAATACATGGATCAGCCGCGAAACGAGTGTGTCCGGATTGCGATGGAGCCCTTGTTCGACAAAATTCGGCGTCCGAGTGTTTTCGAACTCATCAGGTTCGAACACGAGGATGACCAACCCTTTGTTCGTCCAAGCGAGCAGTCTGCCCGGTTTGACGACCGTTGGATTTTCCAACGTCGCAAGTAGTTTATCTACCGAGTTGAAGAACTCGCTAAAATCTTCAAGCCGCATCTCGATCGATGCGGTTTTCCTTTTATGCTAAAGTCTTCAATGCCAAAAAGGATCCAACTTCGTACCACAACCCGCACTACTTCGCAATTTGTCTAAAAGGACAAATTGCGAAGTAGTGCGGGCACTCTAATATTGTTATACTCAAATCATGACAAATGAAGAAATAACTAAATATGTATTTATTGATGATGAAAACCCTACCGCCAATATTGCTTTGGTATTTGGTACATGGAATGCGCAAAAAAGTGCTGTTGAGAAAGCTGTAGAAATATTTAAAAGGGGACTGGTTCCAAAGATTATTTTTAGTGGTGGGCTTAATGAGAATTCAGGCATGGTTGAAAGCGAGTCAATGGCAAATGAAGCAATAAAATCAGGCATTGCATCTGAGGATATTTACATTGAAAATAGATCAACAAACACTCTCGAAAATGTATTATTTTCACTTGCCCTTATCGATAAAGAGCTTGGCTTGGAGAATGTAAATGCGATCACGGCTATAATGAAAAACTATCATTCTCGCAGGGTTTTGATGACATTAAAAAAGCATGTACCAAATCATATAATACTCAAAGCTGCGCCGTACAAGTCACCTCAGTATGATTTTGATAGAAATAATTGGATGGAATCAGAGTTAGGAAAAGAGAAAGTCTCAGAAGAAGTCAGCAAGATTGAAAAATATTTAATAAAAGGAGATCTTGCAGAACTTTGAATAATTGAGAATGTGGAGAGGAGGCGAATCACGACCGTGGTTTACAGAGTGTCTTAACAGAGCCATACCGCATGTATTTGACGAAATCGTCAAAGTATTGACAAATAGTGTTAGAAATGCTATACTTATTACAGAAGATCAGGTCATTGAGAACGGCTAAGTCTAGCTCCGAAAAGGTAGAAATTTGTCTTTTGAGAGCTAGATTTAACCAAAACAAACCAAAGAAAGGATAAGTCAATGAACGATCCCATTATTTGCGTAGATCGATCGATTCGTCCGTCGTATCCCGTTTGGGTGCAGACGGTTATGCATCCGGAGTTGGAAAACACCGGTCCTGCCGAGTTTGACATTACCAAAACGGAGCAGTGGCTCCATGACAAACAGAAACAAGATAAGCGAATAGGAGGTAACCAACTCTATGTCTACCTCAAAAAGAACGGCATACTCAAGACCTGTTTGGGACTGCGCGATCTCGAAGAAATCCAAAAGAAAGGCATCGTATTTTTTCGGAAATACTTCAAGAGTAAATATGTCTGCGGCTGGAAGGGAGTTGTGATGAGTCGCCACGATGACGACCTCAAAGTCCCGTATCTCTGCGAGCTCGATGACAAGGTCGTCCAAGGCTGGCACGATCTTATCAGCCGCTGGCCCGACGCCAGCCCGGCTCTGCGCTTCGCAAGTTAGCATTATGGGTTTTGTTACTATGCACTTTGTGTACTGTGACCTTAGCCCTAAAAATCTGGTGGTTTAACCACTCGGCATGGAATGAGCCGCTGACATTCAAAACCCACATGACGAAATCGTGTGGGTTTTCTGCGTATGGTAAATATAATTGGTAGTAGGCGAATCACGACCGTGGTTTACAGAGTGTCTTAACAGAGCCATACCATGGCACATATTTGACGGAATCGTCAAAGTATTGACAACCCACTCATGCATATGCTATAGTACTTTCGGAATCACAGAACGTGATACTAGGAGAAATCAATCTCCTTCACCTTGAATTAGGAGAAAATATGAGAAAAATATTCCCTGTGCTTACTGAAGTATCTTGCATCCATATGGAGATGCTTCGTAGAGCGTTGGAAGTCCAAATTGGCAAGCGCGTCTCGTTCTACCAATTGGATATGAATACGGGACGTGCAGGAATATTTGCCGGAGACGATGAATTCGATATTGAATATCGAATTACGGACTTCGCCAGAATTCAGTTTCAGCTTGAAGAAAAATGGTATTACGGTTCGTTCGAGAAGGCTGATGTAGTGAGAGTGGGCAGTGATTCATCCACTCACATTTGCAATACAGTCGTCGGCGAATTTAAAATGGTATGGGTAGGTTCATCCTTTGTAGACAGGCGCGAGGAACCTCTGTTTCCGAAGGATGTTGAATATTGTGCGAAAGCTCGAGGACTAACTGTTCAAAAGTTCTTGAACAGTAAACCTGAGGCGTCAACCTAAGCCACAATCAAGAGTCTGCAAGGAAAGAGTTTACGACTCACCTTGCGGGCTCTTTTCATTTCTACCAAAAAATTGCCCACATTAGGCAATTTTTGATACGGATCATTGCGGACTTTACTTAATCCCGAGAATGGTTCGGAGTCTTGATTCGTCAAAACCGACGATAATCTCACTTCCGGTATCGATGACGGGCACACCCATCTGACCTGTTTTGTCGATCATCTCTTTGCGCTTGGTGATATCACTTGCGACATCGTATTCGGTAAAGGCGACATCGTTGGCCTTGAAGAAAGTCTTGGCCATATTGCAGTAGACACAAGTTGGAGTCGAATAAATAGTGACGTTTTTCATTATTTTTTTATTTTTTACTATTAAAACACATACAATCTAAATTGTGATTGTTTAATCACTCGCATTGTATCATGCCGTGCTATAATAGCGCAATGCCTTTTGCCCATTTATTCGTTTCCGTTGTCTCAAACATAGAAACTATCATCTCCCATGGAGGTTATTTTTTACTTTTTATATTATCCATAATCGAAGGAATCCCAATTATCGGTCTGGCGGTGCCTGGTCAAATATTTATAATGATGGCCGGTTTTTTCGTCAAAATTGGTCTTTTGGATTTCTGGACGGTCATCATTGTGGCCTCTATCGGAGCAATGATAGGGGATTTTATCGGTTACTTTATTGGAAGAAAGTACGGAATGGCATTTATAGACAGGATTCGTCCGTATTTCGGCATTACAGATCTGCATTTAGATAAAGC
The DNA here is from genome assembly GCA_041663145.1 of Minisyncoccota bacterium. Taxonomy (GTDB): domain Bacteria; phylum Patescibacteriota; class Minisyncoccia; order Phycocordibacterales; family PALSA-1337; genus C7867-002. The sequence goes on along the minus strand of JBAZRG010000001.1, from coordinate 272,628 downwards.
TCGAAAGATTTTAGATCAACATACAGGCAAGGCAATGATCATTGGACGTTTTACGCCTGCCACTCGTCCTATTTTGCCATTCATGGTTGGTGCCAGCAAAACTTCAGCTGGTAAATTTTGGTTTTTTAATATTATTGGCGCATTATTGTGGGTGATTTCTTCGGTTTTGATAGGATATATTTTTGGTGCTGGATACCATGCCATATCCGGTTATGTTGGGCGCCTCGTATTGGTGGCAATCATCTTTGTAGCTCTTATAATATGGGGATATAGATTTGTGAATGCCCGTATTCATATATTCAGAAGATATGAACTTTTTACGCTTATTCTCTGTATTACTTCGCTCATATCACTAGTTGGTATTATAGATGTTCTTAGGGAGACATCATTTCATCTTGGTTTTGATGTTTGGGTCAATCTAAAGATGGTTGCTCTCCAAACATTTTGGCCTCCTATAGTGTACATAGCCAATATTATTTCGACTGTAGGTGGAGTGATCGTTACTGGAAGTCTTGGGATCATAATCGGTCTGTATTTTATCTTTCGTCAGAAGTGGCGTAGTGCCGTCATCATGTTTTTGGCTATCGATCTTACCGGCATAGCTTTGGGGCTCATGAAGTCATTTTTTGACATTGACCGTCCAGCCAATGCTTTGAGAATCATTCTTGGTGATCCAAGTTTTCCATCTGGTCATGCCGCTATGGCTGCTTGTTTCTTTGTTGTTTTTGCCTATCTCTTTTCACCGCGAATCAACAAACAGTTGTGGAGGGAATTACTTACCGTTATTGCCGCCTTGGCGATCATAGTCATTGGTTTGTCTCGATTGGTCTTGAATGTCCATTTTGCATCAGATGTTTTGGCTGGCTGGGCCCTAGGTGTCCTCATGGCTACCGTGTCGATACTTATAGTCAGATATGTAAGTGTGTTTTTGATTCGAAAAGACAAATCAGGAGAATTGACTGATTCGTACAACGATCTTCGCAACAGTACTTGCAGTACTTACAGCTTGGAAAATTAATAATAAATATGTAATATGTTTATATGTATAAAATAATTTTGATTCGCCACGGACAAAGTCAGTGGAATAAAGAGAATAGGTTTACTGGTTGGGTTGATGTCGATCTTACAGAACAGGGTGTGAGTGAGGCACATACAGCCGGACGATCCTTGCGAGAGGCTGGATTTACTTTTGACTTGGCTTTTACTTCATTGTTGAAGCGTGCGGTAAGGACACTCGATATCGTTCTAGAAGAACTCGATGAAAAGGGAATCGAGATTCGTAAATCCTGGAGACTAAATGAGAGACACTATGGAGCTTTGACTGGTCTCAATAAGGCCGAGACGGCATCGGAGTTTGGTGAGAAGCAAGTAGAACTTTGGAGACGAGGATATGATACAGCTATTCCGCCTATGAAGCCCGATAGTCAATATTTCTTTGCCAACGACTCTCTCTATAAAGATTTGGATAAAAAAGACATACCACTTTCGGAAAATCTGAAAGATGTTGTGACTAGGGTATTGCCGTATTGGAATAATGAAATTGTTCCAGAGATAAAGAGTGGCAAAAAGATTATCATCGCCGCTTCGGGAAATAGTCTACGAGCTCTTGTAAAACACCTAGATAATATGTCCGATACAGATATTGTTGGACTAAATATTCCTACTGGTATTCCTTTGGTCTATGAATTGGATGCCGATATGAAGCCTATATCAAAACACTATCTTGCCGACGAGGCTGTATTGGAACAGGCGATGGAGACAGTTAAGAATCAGGGTAAGGTCAAGTAATTGGTTATCGTAAGACCCCAACATAATGTTCCCGAAACAATCCGAGTTGCGATTGAGCTTCGAAAAATTACCCGTGTTTGGTGAAGCCCTGGAACCAAACACGGCTGTAATTTGAGAAGCGATTACGCAGGATTGTGGCGGGAACATTATGTTGGGGTCTATATATAAATATTCCATCGTTATTTATTGACTGGAACCATATAGACATGTCGAAATTTTTAGACAAATTACATCATGCCGTAGGAGTACGAAATGAAGCCAGAATTGGACTATCGTTTTGACGAGATGTCAATTTTCTGAGGCAAAGCTGGATCATATTGACCCGATGATATAATCATCTCCGTTGCGCAATTAGGCGCGACTGTGCGGGAGCTAATCAACCCGCTTTTAATAACATGGCAAAACAGCCAAATACGGCTCCAACACAGCCGACAACACCCGAAACTCCTCCAACAGTGTAGTATTGGGAGTATTTTAGGTTAACGCGAGCTAGTGCAAATTGGTGCGTGCGCAAAACATCCCGCCGAAGCGGGATGTTTTGCCATAATGGCCACCGGTACATGGAGAGTAATCGCGAAATTGTAGGTGGTGTCCTGAAGCGACTAGGTCGCATTGTTGTGGACTCCTATATGGATATTTAGGATCCTCTCCTGTAAGTGTGCCTGTAGTCAGTTTAGTCGAGTGAGATAAAAAGTCAAACAAAAATTCTGGATAATTCTCTGGATAAACTGTTCATAACTCGGTATAAGTTGTGGATTGTGATTTATGCAATAAGAAACGCTTTTCGTCCCGGGTAATTTGTCTTTGAACCGAGCTCCTCTTCGATGCGAAGAAGCTGATTGTACTTTGCTACACGCTCCGTGCGAGAGAGAGAACCGGTCTTGATCTGTCCGGCACCAGTACCTACGGCAAAATCTGCGATTGTCGTATCTTCAGTCTCGCCAGATCGATGAGAGATGATCGAGGTGTAACCGGCTTTCTCGGCCAACGTCATAGCGGAGAGTGTTTCTGAAATGGTGCCGATCTGATTGAGCTTTATTAGGATTGAATTGGCTACATGTTTTTCTATACCCTGAGAGAGGCGATTGATATTTGTTACGAATAGATCGTCACCAACGAGTTGGACTTTGCGTCCCATCTTGGCGGTCAATGTCGCGTATCCATCCCAATCATCTTCAGCCAAGCCATCTTCGATCGAGATTATCGGATATTTTGAAACAAGCTCCTCATACCAAGAGATCATTTCATCTGTCGTTTTTACTTTATTGTCGCGGACCAAGTTGTATTTGCCATCTTTATAAAATTCCGTTGCCGCGGCATCAAGAGCGATAAAGACATTACTACCAGCAGAATAGCCAGCGCCTTTTATGGCATTCATGATCATGTCGAGTGCTGCTTCGTTCGATGATAATGATGGCGCAAAGCCGCCTTCATCACCAACTGTTGTTGGTAGATTGCTTTCATGTAGTAATTTTTTCAAACTGTGGAAGATCTCATCACCGCATCGGAGCGCTTCTTTGAATGAATCAAAACCAGTAGGTACGATCATGAATTCTTGAATATCGGCGGAGTTCTCGGCATGCTTACCACCATTTATGATATTCATCATGGGTACGGGCAATCTCAAATGATTTTTTGTTTCTGCTATGGTATCAAAATACGAATAGAGTGGAATTTTTTTACTTATTGCAACGGCCTTGGCAAAAGCCATTGAAACTCCGAGGATCGCATTGGCTCCCAGTTTGCTCTTATTTGATGTGCCATCAAGGTCTATCAGGGTCTGATCGAGAGTCTTCTGGTCAAAAGTCTTATGTTTTATGGCTTTTGCGATAGTATCATTTACATTGTTGACGGCTTTTTCAACACCTTTACCTCCAAATCTTTTGGCGTCACCGTCTCGTAATTCTACGGCCTCATGGCTGCCGGTCGATGCTCCGGAAGGTACAGATGCTCGTCCCAGTGATTCATCGGATAATGTGACATCAACTTCGATGGTTGGATTGCCTCGCGAATCCAAGATTTCTCTGGCCACTACGGATTTTATCTTTGACATGATTGTGAATTATGATTTAATAGCGATTATTATAGCATGAGGTTTGTTTCTATTGAATGTGAATTAACCCCCCCACCACATCTTAATTTGTATTCCGAGAATAATCTGCGAAACAATATACCAACACATTTTCCAAAGGACTCGCGAATCCCTGTAGAGAGTCCTTTGTGAAAATGTTGGTATATTGTGAGTAGAGTTCGAGGAAAACAAATTAAGGTGTGGTGGGGGGGGGTTACGATACTCTCATCTCGTATCCTTTATCGTAAGTGCCGGGATCAGTCCGACTAGACACATTGCTCCAATAACCACGAACATGTATTGATCAGTTGTGAATAGAAGACCGATCATCATGATCAAAGGTGCTAGAAAATACGAAACTGGTCGAGTGATGCGGAACGAACCCAAGACAGACGAATCTCGGGTTGGAACAGTTTTGAAAAAGTAAACTTCCATCATTATCTCGGCCGATGCCGCACCGATCCTAGTGAGCAGGAGTAGAGATGCCCACAGAACGACGGAACTCACTGTGACCAAGGACAAAAACATCGTTGTTATACCCATAATAGCAAAACCGATTGCTAGCATTTCTTTTTCGCCGTATTTTCGATCAGCCAAGAGTCCAAGTGGATATTGGATGAGTGGGAAAGGTATGAGCATGACCACGAATATAATACCGATTTCCGCCCAACCAAAGCCGATAGTCTTATTTAGATATATCGGACTGTATATGACCATCCAAGAATAGAATGTTTGGAGAATTACGTTGGCTGCAAATAGTTTAGTCCAATCTGTGTTTGAAGAAATATGTTTTATTAATTGCCAAGGCGAGAGATGTGTATAGTTTGGGTCTTTGAACCTCGGGAAATTTCGATAAATAAGATAGAGCAAAGGGAAGAGCATGGCCAAAGCGGCAACATAGGTACTGTGATAATTGTTGGTGCCGTTTAGCAAGAGAGAGCCGATAAGTGGAGCCAAGACCCATGATGCATTTAGGACAGCAGTATGGAATCCTCGGACAGCTCCTACAGATGAAGCGTCAGTGTAAACTTCAAGGAATATGTCTATAGTCAATCCAATAAGTGAAATGACTGCCATCTGTAAAGCAAAGAATAAAGCAATAGCATACGGACTGATCGAACTTATAAGTCCGTACATTAGGAATATCTGTAGACAGACTAGAAATATGGCGGTTTTGTAATTGCCAAAACGGCGAATCATAGTTGGCGCGATGATAAAACCTAAAATCGAAAAAGCCGAGCCGACCATATATATGAGGCCGACAGTCCACTCATTAGCGAATAATTGTAGGAAACTAGAGTTCGAATATATAGGAATAGCTGAATGTAGAACGTATATAAAACCGATTGCTGCTATGGTGTAAATAATATGAGAGCGGGAAACTCTTGTAGATGTAATGTGCATATTCGTCCCTATATTATAACAGACTTGCAAAAGTACTGCAGAATATGGTAATTTGTTAACATTATGAAGAAAAAGATTCATCCGGAAAACTATAGGCCAGTCATATTCGCAGATAACTCTAGCGGTGTAAAATTTATGATACCTTCGACTATCGTGACCAAAGGCACAGAAAAGTGGACTGACGGCAAAGAATATCCTATTCATCGCATCGAAATCTCCAGTGCTTCTCATCCTTTCTACACAAAACAGGACAAGACGATCGACACAGCCGGACGTGTTGAGAAATTCAAAACTAGACAGTCAAAAGCAAAGAAGTAGATGAATATTGAACTCCATAAATCAAACCCGAAAACCGCTTTTCTAGTCGGTTTGTATGAAAAGCTCGTTAAGGACGAGAATGAAGTTCGTGCTATGTTGGAAAAGGATCCTTCACTAAAGGAGTTGGTAGAAAGTGATCTTGTCTCTATTTTGGAGCAAAAGAAAAATTTGGAAGAACAAATATCAGCCATCGTTGAAGGTGAGAAAGAAGAGATAGAAAATCCCAAAGAAATAATTTTGGAAGTTCGAGCCGGAGCCGGTGGCGATGAAGCCGCTTTGTTCGCGGCTGAGCTGTTGGAGATGTACAAGGCATATGCCGAATCGAAAGGCTGGTCAGCAAAAATAACCGAATCATCGAGAAATGATATTGGCGGTTACAAAGACGCTTCACTTGAGATCAAGGGTGTTGGTGTTTATGACGATCTTCGCTGGGAGACAGGTGTGCATCGTGTTCAACGTGTACCAGAGACGGAAAAGTCAGGCCGTATACATACCTCAACGGCTTCGATAGCCATTATGCCAATCAGAAAGAAAGTGGCTTTTGAGATCAATCCAGCCGAATTTGAAATGGAATTTTCTAGATCGGGTGGAAAGGGTGGTCAGAATGTGAACAAAGTCGAATCTGCCGTTAGAATCATTCATATACCGACCGGTCTAGATGTGCGCTCGACAGTTCAGCGTAGTCAATCAGCCAATCGCGAAAGGGCAATGGAGATTTTGGTCGCGAAATTGGCGGCCCGCAAAGAGGAGGAGGAAGCCAAGAAATTTGCTTCGAATCGCAAAGGTCAGATCGGTACTGGTGATAGATCAGAGAAAATACGCACGTACAATTATCCCCAAGACCGTATTACCGATCATAGGATCAAGCAATCATGGCACAATCTTCCAATCATCATGTCTGGAAAATTAACGCCGATCATCGAAGCCTTGCACGAGTATGAGAAGACTGGAAAGGCAGGGAACGATGAAGAATAATTGTTACTGTTGGATACTTTCTAGTCCGCCAATAAGATCGGCAACATCCATAAAGCCGAGGTCTTTCATGATTGTGAGAGTCTCTTCGCTTCTGGCGCCAGATCTGCAGTAGATCGCATACTTTTTGTTTTTGTCCAAAGTCGAAAGGTTGTCCTTGAATTCAGGAGAGTAGAAATCGAGGTTTACTGCATTCTCAATATGTCCACCATCGAATTCTTCAGGAGTTCTGATGTCAATCACGGTTACATCTCCGCTTTGGAGGTAAGCGGTGAATTCATAAGGGTATAGGCGTTGAATCTTTGGGTCAGTAGATAATATGATTGCTGCTGATTGATCGTCTACATTCTCGGTCTTTGGGGCGCTAAAATAGATAGCACCACCAACGATGACTGCTACTGCTACAATTGCGATTTGAACAGATGTCTTATTCATAGATCTTTGTTAATTGATAAGATTTTTTAACCCAATCATTATATAACACTAAAGGGTATATTACAAGGTGCCTCGCACTACGAAGCAACCCTGTGCGTTACAGGGTTGCGAAGTAGTGCCCTCGGTAGGAATCGAACCTACATCTATTCCTTAGGACGGAACTGTTCTATCCATTGAACTACGGGGGCGTCTAGAAATCCTAACACACTTCCGTGTCGGATATAAATCTGTTATAGTGTTTCCATGACACCCGAAGAAAAGTCGTTATTGGAGCGTACTTACAAAATGTCGGAGGAAAATAACGCCATTCTCCGCAAGATGCGCAGAGCCAATAGGTATGCGATTATCTTTAGAGTGTTGTATTGGGTTGTCATTATTGGTCTAGGCTTGGGTGCGTATTATGCTATTCAGCCGTATGTTATGTCTATGACAGATATAATATCTGATGGTCAAAGTATGCTTCAAGGTTTGTAACCAAGGTAAGCTGTAAGCCAAAATGCGCCAAGGTAGCTCAGTTGGTAGAGCATTCCCCTGAAGAGGGAAGGGTCACCAGTTCGATCCTGGTCCTTGGCACAGCATTATTAGAAATCACATAGTTGCGATTCTTGCGGGATGGGGTAACTTTCGATCCTGGTCCTTGGCACAACATCAACTTCTCATACAAATGAAAAAGTCATGCTTTCCGTGTTAACGTCGGAATGAGCATGACATTTTCATATATGCACGATAGGCCTGCCAGCTTTCGTGATATACGATCTTCGTTTGATTTGTCTCGACTAGTTTTGCTATTTTTTCGGAGCACGTGGTCGGGAGGGCTTAGGCTTCCGAACCGGGGAAGTTGCGTGCATCATACTATGGGACAATAAGGTTCATAAGGGTTATGTCGACTCATAACCGCAATTAGCATAACAATAGGCGATAAAATCCTATTAAAAATCTATTCAATTTCGGATAAATTAACTCTTAGAGCTTTCTTAAATTTTGCAGAGTATCGATGACATAGCCACGGCCTGGAATATTTGCGATAAGGTCAGGTCTGTGATTTATACAGATCTTTTTACGAATATTTCGAATATGAGCCTCGACTGTATTTGAAAATGGATTACTATCCGCTGTCCAGACATGTTCCATGAGTAGGGCTCGCGATAAAACTCTACCGGTGTTCTTCATCAAGTATTCAAGCAGATTGAACTCTTTTCGTGTCATGCGGATACGAGTGGTACCACGGAGTACGATGTGTCGATCGGTGTCGATAGAGAGATCATCGACAGATACGCAGGTCTTATTTATGATTGCTGGACGTCTGGTTACCGCCCGTATCCGGGCATAAAGTTCTAGCAGTTGAAAAGGTTTGGTCATATAATCATCCGCTCCTTGGTTGAGAGCGGCGATTTTTGTATCCGAATCATCTACTATCGATAAGAACAATATGGGGGTGGTTCGACCGGCTAGACGTACCTCTCGGCAGACTTCGAGCCCATTTTTCTTTGGTAATGAATAGTCTAGGACTATGGCATCATACTCGAATGTTCTAGCCATAAAAGAACCCTCGGCTCCGTCACTGGCTATTTCCACGGTATGGTCATCGGCTTTTAGTCCGTCTCGGACAACGTTTGCGGTTCTAAGATCATCCTCGATAATCAGGATTTTCATATTGGCATAAGTATAAAAGAAGGTTCGATGTTTACGCAAGTCCAATTTATATGTTTGATTTGACTTATAACCCTATTTTTGATAGTTTATATCCACATATGGAAATCAAAAATACCTTGGATAAGATGTTTGAAGTCGGCGCTCATTTCGGCATGGTTCGATCTCGCAGACATTCGACGATAGTCCCTTATATATTCGGCACAAAAAACAATACCGATATCTTCGATCTCGAAAAAACCGAGGCCAGCCTAGAAAAAGCCAAAGATTTCGTAGCTTCTCTTGCCAAAGAAGGCAAAACTATTATGTTTGTGGGCGGAAAAAAAGAGGCTTCTTTGACCATAAAGAACGCAGCTATGTCCCTCAATATGCCTTATGTAGATGGACGATGGATCGGTGGAACCATTACAAACTTTCCTCAGATCAAAAAACGCATTGATATTTACGAAAAATTCATCTCTGATCGAGAAAAGGGTGAACTAGCAAAATATACAAAACGCGAAAGGATGCTTATCGACAAAGAGATCGCTTCTTTGGAAAAGATGTTTTTGGGTATTGTGATCCTAAAGAAAGCTCCTGATGCTTTATTTGTTATCGATCCTCGACATGAAGCTGGTGCTATAAAAGAAGCTATGGATTTCAATATTCCCGTTATCGCTTTGTCAGGTTCAGATTGTAATATTGCCAATATCAATTATCCTATTGTCGGTAACGACGGTTCAAAGATGAGTATCCAATATTTTGTCGATGAAATAACCAAGGCCTACTCAGCTAACGTAAAGAAGACGGTTTAGTAAGAGTCCCATGATTGGACCAATTATTTTCATTTCGGAAAGTAAGTCGGATCACCCAGATTCATCACGTGAGAGTGTGGGTGCTTACAAAGAGAAAGAGAATATCAAAACAATAAAAAACATGCCTACAATCACAACCGAACAAGTCAAAGAACTTCGCGATCAAACCGGAATCTCAATCATGCAATGCAAAAAGGCTCTAGAAGAAGCCGGTGGAGATGCCGAAAAAGCTCTGGTCATATTGCGAAAGAAAAGCGGTGAATTTGCTTCCAAGAAAAGCGACCGAACTTTTCGTGCTGGCACCATCCAGACTTATGTTCATGCAAATGGTACTGTTGCTTCCATGGTGGAGCTCAACTGCGAAACAGATTTCGTGGCAAATAACGAAGATTTCAAGACCTTAGCTCGAGATATAGCTATGCATGTAACAGCGACAAATCCAAAATTCTTGAAGACCGATGACATAAAGGAGTCCGATATGAAAGCCGCTCGTGAAGTTTTTGAAGAAGAAGTAAAAGGAAATCCCGCCTCCGCCAAGGCTATGGCGGACAAGCCTGAGGCTGTTAAGAAAGCTATTTTGGAAGGAAAGCTCAATGCATATTTTGGAGAGATGGTCCTTTTGGCTCAGCCATTCATCAAAAATGGTGATGTAACTGTTCAGGGACTTATCGATCAGGCTACTCAAAAATTTGGTGAAAAGATAGCCGTTGCTCGTTATTGTCGTTTCAAGGTTTTGGAGTAATTTGGGAGAAAAAAGAATATGTACAGCATCATTACAATATTTTACATATCTTTGATCGGAATCATTCTTATGATTCTCTTAAAGAGACGTGAGATAAAGTCTGGACGACCCAGTTTGGTTGCTAGACTAGGAAAAGGTACTGACCATGCTTTCCATAAACTTTTTAGTGGGGTCCGTCGAGCTATAGCATATCTCAATAGAAAAACTTTCATTACCCTAGCTCAGTGGTTGGCCTTTCATGTTTTACTACGCATACGTAAGATATATGTCGAAGGTAAAGATAAAGCATTGGCAAATCCACACAGTCGCAAAGTCATAGATGCTGTCCGTGGACGTGCTGATATTAAGCATCATGGCGCTTCATTCTATCTACGCAGAATTAACGACAAATAATCTTTTGCGTTATTTTGCTAAATAAGCTATTCTTTTTCTACTTGCGAAGTTGTATCGCAATCTTTCATTATTGAAAGTTATTTAACAAATGATTTGCCACCTTAGCTCAGTTGGTAGAGCAACGCTTTTGTAAAGCGAAGGTCCCCAGTTCAAGTCTGGGAGGTGGCTCCCTACTATCGTTTGGATATTTGAAGCTTTTTTGTTAGAGTATAGCCAATATGTCAAATACGGAAATGCTTGGAGATAAGAAGATCGGCTCATTGCACCCGATCACCCAGATCGTTCGAGAGATCTACGGGACTTTTCGTGATCTGGGTTTTGAGATAGCAGATGGACCTGAGCTTGAAGATGAATTTCATAATTTTGATGCTCTCAATGTACCTCATGATCATCCTGCTCGAGACATGCAGGACACTTTTTGGATAAAAAAAGATGCAAATGAAAGCAAGCAACATGTCTTGCGTACTCATACTTCATCGGTACAGATTCGATATTTGGAAGCTCATAAACCACCAGTTAGGATCATAGTTCCCGGTAAGGTGTATCGTAACGAAGCTACTGATGCTACTCATGAGGCCCAATTTCACCAGATAGAAGCTTTGTATGTGGACAAGAACGTCTCTTTGGCACATTTGAAAGGTGTCCTCGAACTTATGTTCCGAAAGATATTTGGAGATGATGTGGAAATACGTTTTCGACCGAGTTTTTTTCCATTCGTCGAGCCGGGAGTCGAAGTCGATATGCGTTGGAAGGGTCGATGGTTGGAAATGGGTGGAGCCGGACTCGTTCATCCGGAGGTTTTCAAAGCAGTGAAACTCGATCCAAACGAGTGGCAAGGTTTTGCCTTTGGTTTTGGTATAGATCGACTAGTCATGCTCAAGTTCGGCATAGACGATATAAGATCTCTCTATAATGGTGATCTGCGTCTCATAAATCAATTCTAATGAAAGTCTCTCACAAGTGGTTACAAACATATTTTGATGCAAAAATCCCAGATGCGGATACGCTCGCTGATCTTTTTGCTATGCATTCTTTTGAGGTTGAAGGAGTCGAGGATATAAAAAATACTGACGGTAGTGCTGATTCAGTTTTGGATATCAAGGTTCTGCCTGACAGAGCCCACTACGCTTTGTCACATAAGGGTATCGCTGATGAGATATCATTCTTAACTGATATGTTGCCAAAGAAACGATATGTGGAGGCGTTATCTGCCAATGCAGATCATTGTCCTATTGTAAAATTGGAGAATGATAAATTTTGCCGAAGATATATAGCTAGATGTATCGAGATAAATTCGAAAGCAGGCTTGCCTCCAGTAGCCGTGCCGAAAGCAGGCTTGCCTGCCGTAGCTTTAGCGAAGGCAGGATCAAATAATTTTTCAGCATATTTGAAAAGTGCTTTAGAATCTATTGGTCAACGTTCTATAAATCCTATTGTTGATATTACAAACTATGTGATGTATGACATCGGTCAGCCTTTGCATGCTTTCGATGCAGATAAGGTTAAGGGTCCTATCACGGTAAGGTCCGCCAAAGAAGGAGAAAAGATCGTACTTCTCGATGGTCGGGAGATCATTTTGACTTCAGATGACAATGTCATTGCCGATGAAGATGGACCACTTGTCATCGCTGGAGCCAAAGGAGGGAAGAGAGCTGAAGTCTCGGAATCCACAAAAAGGATTATTATCGAATCCGCCAATTTTGATCCGACGGCAGTGAGACGTACTTCCACCAAATACGATATTCGAAGCGATTCTTCAAAGAGGTTTGAAAATGAGATCACTCCGGAATTGGCTATTCATGGGATGAATAATGCTTGTGCACTTATAAAAGAACGATATCCGAATGCTGTTTTTGGTCCGATTGTTGATGAATATCAGCATAAATCCAAAGACGTGATTGTTGATTTTGATCCCGCGTATGTAAAAGAAAGATTAGGCATAGAAGTTCCTGCAGATACAATAAAAAATATTCTGATGAAGATGAACATGGGTGTCGTCGCAAAAGGGAATATATGGTCTCTGACTATACCGCACGAACGATTAGATTTGAGAATTCGTGAAGATATCGTCGAAGAGATCGGTCGTGTATATGGTTATGAAAAGATTGCCGGAAAATTGCCAGCGAAAGCAACTACGGATCCGATTACAGAATTGAACTTTTCTGTTTCGGAACGATTGAAGAATATATTAACCGGTATCGGTTTTTCCGAAGTCAGCCTCTATTCACTTGTTGAAAAAGGCGATATTGAGACTTTAAAACCTCTTGCCAAAGATAAGGCGTTTATTCGAAAAAACTTAACTGAAGGTATACTTTCTTGCGTTCATAAAAATGTTTTAAATGCAGATCTACTCGGTCTCGACTCAATTAAGATATTTGAGATCGGTCGAGTCTTTACTCATAATCAAGAAAATGTAGTGCTTTCTCTCGGTTCAGCTCAAGTCAAAAAGATGAAAGGTGTAAACGGAGGAGTTATTATCGAAAATGCTATAAAAGAAATTTTCGCAAGATTGAATATAGGACTTTCCGTTCCGAAAATTATCTCGCAAAATCAAAGTTATGCTTGTGAAATTGATCTTAGTGAAATTTTAAGTCTCGTTCGATCTGTATCAAATACAGGATCGAAATCTTCTTCAGTCACATCTACGTCGGCTATAGATCTTGAATTCAAAGCGTTATCTGATAAGAGATATACGAAATATTCACAGTATCCTTTTATAGTTCGAGACATTGCTGTTTTTGTTCCTGAATCTATCGATTCGAATGGTGTATGGAATACAATAGAAGGAGCAATAAAATCTGCCGATGCATCGGATTTATTAGTCAGGCATTTGTTATTCGATACTTTCAAAAAAGAAGGAAAAGTGTCATACGCTTTCCGTATGGTTTTCCAATCGATGGATAGAACTCTTACAGACGATGAAGTATCAAAAGTTATGAATGCTATAAATGTAAGTATTAAAAAAGAGGGTTGGGAAGTGAGGTAGTGCAATGATTAGGTTTTAAGATGATTCGGGATATGAAAATTACGATTGTAATACTTTTTTTGTAATCTACTTCATTACGAGACATAATTTGAATCTATGTAACTTGATTTGATTATTAAATTTTTGATAAAATATAATCAAGAAAGTATTTAGACGTATTTCCTTATATCGTAATTGGCGAAACATTCAGATGAAAACCAAGATTCAAACAAACAGAATAACCATTGACGATCTAGGTGGAATGATTTTGCGTCTAGAAACTAGTATAAACAAGAGAATTGGTGATTTGGAAAATAAAATGGAAAAGAGGTTTGGTGATTTGGAAAATCGAATGGACTATAGATTCAATGGTGTGCAAAACCAGCTCGACAACATTTATCTCAATTACACGACCATGAGAGAACATAAAATCCTCAAAGAACGTACGAGAAAGATCGAAAGAAAGATAGGCATTGTTACCCTCCATTAGACATAATAATGTGAAAAAATGTGCTTCCATTGATGAAGCTAAAATGCTATAATTAACCCATAAAAGAAGAGTTTCTTTTTTATTATATGGCTGAAAAAACCAAGAATAATAAGGATAAATCAACCGTCTCAAAAGCGGCTTCTTCTAGTGGTTATGATGCTTCATCCATTACAGTCCTAGAAGGTTTGGAGCCGGTTCGAAAGCGTCCTGGAATGTACATCGGTACCACTGGTCCGGATGGATTGCATCATCTTATAACGGAAATATTCGACAATTCCCGCGATGAAGCCATGGGCGGTTTTGCAAATGATATCGAAATAACCCTATTACCGGGCAATCGAGTCAGAGTCGCGGACAACGGACGAGGTATTCCTACGGATATACACAAACAGACAAAGGTCTCCGCTCTAGAAACCATCATGACGGTTTTACATGCTGGAGGTAAATTTGGCGGTGAAGGTTACAAAGTTTCTGGTGGTTTGCATGGAGTAGGAGCATCGGTAGTAAATGCATTGTCTATATACATGAAAGTTGTTGTTCATCGTGATGGTGCGGCTTACATGCAAGAATATTCTCAAGGTAAACGCAAAGCGGCAGTGAAAAAGATCGCTTCATCAAAGGCTCATGGCACCATAGTGACGTTTGAACCAGATCCGGCTATTTTCAAGGAAGGAATCATATTTGAATTGAATAGAATAGTCTCGCATATGCGCCAACAGGCATATTTGGTGAGGGGATTGAGAATCAGTGTTATAGATGCGAGCGGCCAGGTTGCCGGTTTTGGTTCTGATGAAGAGCTTTTCTATATTCGCGAAACCGGAGTCGATGCGCCATCATACACTTTCTTTTTTGAAGGAGGTCTCGTGTCTCTCATCAAGTTTAGCAATCAACTCTTGAAGCCTGGTCATAAGAATATATTTTATGTTGAGAAAAAAGTCGAAGGCGTGGAGTCGGTCGAAGTAGCACTCCAATACGCCGATGATGTTTCTTCTAGGATTTTGGCATTTGCCAACAATATCCATACTCCAGAAGGCGGTACTCATGTGACAGGTTTCAAAACCACATTGACGCGTATTTTGAATACTTATGCCAAGAACAACAATATAGCCAAGAATGGCGATGATACTTTTACCGGAGATGATGCTCTAGAAGGTTTGACTGCCGTCATCTCGGTTAAGCTCCGTGAAATACAATTCGAAGGTCAAACCAAAGCAAAACTTGGTAGCATGGAAGCTCAAGGAGCAGTAAGCACTGTGTTTGGCGATGCCTTCAACGCTTTCCTAGAAGAAAATCCTGACGATGCCCGTTCTATCGTAAACAAAGTCATATTGGCTATGAAGGCTAGGAAGGCTGCCAAAGCCGCGAAAGATTCAGTCTTGCGTAAAGGCGCCTTGGAAGGTATGACATTGCCGGGTAAATTGGCGGATTGCCAGTCTGGAGATCCAGCAGAATCCGAACTGTTCATAGTAGAGGGAGATTCGGCTGGAGGTACAGCCAAACAGGGTCGTGATCGTAAGACTCAAGCAATATTGCCGCTTCGAGGTAAGATTCTAAATATAGAAAGAGCACGTCTCGATCGAATGCTTGGATCTGAGCAGATAAAAAATCTAGTTTTGGCTTTTGGTACAGCTATCGGTGATACTTTTGATATCGGTCGTCTGCGATATCACAAAATCATACTGGCTACTGATGCAGATGTGGACGGTGCTCATATCAGAACCTTGATTTTGACACTTCTTTACAGATATTTCAGACCTCTGGTTGATGGTGGTCATGTCTACATAGCCCAACCACCACTTTACAAAGTAAAACGTGGCAAAGAGATCATGTATTTTTATGATGATGAGAGCAAGAACAAGGCTCTCGGTAAAGATTTCGATGAAGTAAATATGGGGTCCGAATCCGAATCTGATGTTTTTGGACTTGAAGAATCAAAAGAGCGCATGCTAACAGCTTCAGGTGCCAGTAAAGATGTCATAGCCGAAAGCTCACCTACGACGACCGAAGATGGTGGGGAAGTTGAAGCACGAAATCCTAAGATTTCAATCCAACGTTACAAAGGTCTTGGAGAGATGAACTCAGATGAATTGTGGGATACAACGATGGATCCAGTCCGAAGAATATTGAAGCAGGTCAATATTGAAGATGCTCAAGAAGCGGATAAGGTGTTCGATATGTTGATGGGTGATGATGTGCCAGCCAGAAAATCATTCATCCAGTCAAATGCAAAGTTGGCAACGCTGGACATTTAGAACCTTCCAGAAAGAACTTCCCGTACGTGCTCCGAGGATGGGTAGCTAGCGATTAGTTATGTTATTCGACTTTTACAGCTGTACCGTAACACAATACTTCGGTCACACCCTGGAGTAATTCTGTTGTATCGTATCTCATACCGATGATAGCATTTGCACCTTTGTCTTGGGCCTGTTTGATCATGAGTTCATATGCTTCGTTGCGAGTTTTTTCACAAAGATTGGTAAATAGAGAGATATTTCCTCCAACCAAGGTCTGCAGAGAACCGCCAATCGTTCCAAATATCGATCTTGATCGAACAATTATACCTTTCACAATACCGAAATTAGCGGTTATTTTCTTACCAGGAATATCAAAAGCTGTTGTTATATTTTTGTGATCCATATTTTTTGATTTATCGTATAATAATCGTCTTTTATGCCGTCCTAACTTTGAGTTTTGACTGTCTCTTTTTGTCGAGCTTAGGTAATTTCAAGATGAGAAGACCGTGTTTTTCTATGGCCTCTGCCTCGTCTACATCTATCTCTTCTGGTAGGGAAATGCTTCTTGAAAATGATCCCCAATACAATTCTCTCGTGAAATAATCGTCATCATCCGCTATACGCTCCTCTTCACGTTTGCCGTGGATAGTGACCATGTCTCTAGTAATAGAAATATCCAGATCCTCAGGTCTGACTCCTGCAATCATGGACTTTATAACTATCATTTCTGGAGTCTGATAGACGTCAACAGTCAATTCACCCTCTTGCTCCGTATCTTCTTCTTTCCAAACAGGCTCAGATCTCTCTCCTAAAGTCTTTTTTGAAGGAATGCGACTGACCTCTCGAGGTTCATCGTTATCTTCCATACGGATAGTTCCTGTGATTCTCTCAAAAAATGATCTTTTGTCTTTTGCCATGTTTGTTTGTAAAGGTATTAATATTTAAATTTTGGTTGTACGGCTTTGATCTCTTCAAATAAGACGATCAATATAACGACTGCTCCCCAGACCCATGCGAATGCTTTCATAGTGTCTCCTGTCGTGCCATTTATTATAGACAAATTGAACATCGCATGCAATATGATAGCTAGGGATAACCCGATCGCGACTGCAAATATTTTTGTGATGATTCCACGATAGAAAACATATCCCAAAGCAAAACCAACCAGAGCCGAACTGACTATGTGTACGAGAGTCGCTCCGATGAAACGCATATTGACAGTCATGAGACCAGTGGCTATCGAGCCGGATTCGAGCGGTTGCATCACAAAGAGAGCGTTTTCGATAGCGGCAAAACCAAGAGCGGTGATGATGCAGTAGATCATCGCATCGATCGGTTCATCGTTGAATCTTGTATGTAGAGCGATAACAGCTACGGCTACGAATTTTAGTATTTCCTCAGCGGCTGCCCATAGGGAATAACGGAGGGACTGGTTGCTCACTATATCGGCTATGTATTTTTCGGCAAAGACTGCTCCCAATACAGCTACGACACCACCCATGAATGCAGCTATCAATAACCATTTTGGTTCGCTATGTTCATCCTCTCGAAGCCAAAATAATATCCAGATGAGAGAAGGGATGAGGCCGACGATCAAAGCATATACTAAAGTACCGAGTGACATCGTTATATTATAGCAGGACAATGATATTTCATACCCTATTGACAAAATACGCAAAGTTTGCTAGAACTAATGGTAGAAAAGTCACCAAACTTGCCTGATGAAAGATGTCAAACATGACCTTCAGGCTTTGAAAAAAGGATTGAAAAATGAATAAAAGTCTACTAGTAGTATCGGCGGTGTGCACGTTTGTTTTCGCAAACGTCTGGAGTGTATTCGCAAGTGATTATTTTGAACCGGCTTCGACCGGAATCATAATTCACTCAGGTCCAGCGCAGTCCTCGACCAACACTTTGCCATTCAGGGCAAACGTGATGGCGGGTCTACTCGGCATGAATGTCGACAAGAACAGGATGAATAATCCTGCAGCCTATCATATCGTTCCGAATACGGATGATGTAGTCAGCTATCAGAATGGCGGCGGACTACAATGGTCGGATATGGTTACTACCACGTTTCGATCATGGATGGGGATGACCAATACTCCTTTTCAGGAGTTCGGGCATCGCCTGATAATCTCCGTTGCGGGTGTCGGAAAGCCGGGACCGTACGAATGCGAAATCATGGGAAGTCGATTCTGGGTGTCTACAAACACCTCGACCGGAAGTGAAATCACGTACAATTCCCAATTCGTTGGGATTAATTACGGTCCAAACAATCAACAGGATTCGCTTCCTGATTCGATTACTGGAAGGTTGATCCAAAAGGGTGATGACATTGTCTATGACAATGGCCAACTGCCATCACAAGTAAATGTTGACTTTTGGTACAGATTCGGAGCAACGTATGCCATAACCTGTACAAGTGTATCTGCCATGAGACAAGTACAGACTGACTTTGCTCGTACAAATCAGACAATAACGGCGAAGCTGTTTCGCGGTGGCCAAACAGTAGGAGTGTACAGCGTTAAAGCCGCTGTGCCTCGGCTTCGGCTAACGCCTCATGTCAGTAAGCCAAACATGCTTACTTTGGAACTGATTGGTGGACAGTATTCGGCCACCTATAGTCTCCAATGGAGCCCGACTCTCAATCCTTCCAAATGGGAAGATTTCAGCGAAATGACTACTGCCATGGACAGGAAGAAAGAAATTCCTCTCTTGGGTTGGCCTAGTTACTTCTTTAGGACTTACCAACATTGAGTTGGTTAAATGCGCAAAGGCGGTTCTCTTCAGGAGACCGCCTTTTACTTTGTACATGTAAATTGCCAAATCCATTGACATCGAAAGCGAAATGTGGTAGCTTGGCGAAATACGCAGGTAGATTATTATTATTGATTATAGCCATATATTATATGAATAAAAATGTTAAATACTTCATTTTCGTCCTAGCATTGGTTATTTGCGCTTCTTTTGCGCTGGTAGCAAGTGCCGAGGTAAGAAATGGTGACGATGACTCAATAGAGAGTGCTGTTGTCGCTAATTCTGTCTCAAACGGAGGTGATGATTCTACTGGAAATGTCGGCGATGTTTCTAATGGAAGTGATGATGGTGTCGGTGCATCTGGAGGTGTTTCAAACGGTAGCGATGACACAACTGGTGGCGCCGGTGATGTTTCAAATGGTGGTGATGATGTAACTGGTGGCGCCGGTGATATCTCAAATGGTAACGATGATGTTTCAGGTGCCGGCGGTGTCTCAAACGGAGGCGACGATACTACTGGTGGCACTGGAAATGTCTCAAACGGTAGCGATGACACTACAGGAGGCACAGGCGGTGTCTCTAACGGTGGTGATGATGTAACTGGAGGTACAGGAAATGTTTCTAATGGAGAAGACGATGTCACCGGTAATACAGGAGGCACAGGTAACGTCTCAAACGGTGGTGATGACACGACTCCTCAAGGTGACGGAGGAACTATAGATAACGGCGGAACTCCAAATGATGGAGGTAATAACACTGGTTCATCAGGATCTGGATCTAGATCAAGTGGACGCGGTGGATCTATTGTCCTTTCGAATTCTGAAGGAGTAAATATCTCTTCTTGTCCTCTTATTACAACCTACATGAAGATCGGTTTGAATAATAACCCTATAGAAGTCACAAAACTTCAGGCATTCTTGAAAACTTCTGAAGGAATGAATGTCGATGTCAATGGTATCTTCGATCAAAAGACTCTGAATGCAGTAAAAACATTCCAGAGCAAATACCTCTCGAATATCATGGGTCCTTGGGATGCTACTAGACCTTCTGGTTTCGTGTACATCACGACATTGAAGAAGATCAATCAATTGACCTGCAAAACTCCTTTGGTCTTGAATGCATCTGAGTTGGCAATTATCGAGGCATATAAGAACAATCTCGATGCTAACGGCGACTTCACAACAGATGGAACGATAGGTAGTACGGCAAACGGTTCTTCTACAGGTTTGGTACTCGATGTTTCGTCTACTAGCGACAATGGTAATACAAATGTAGCGGCAGTTGGCCGAGCATCTATATTCATTCGCTTCTGGAATTTCCTAGTCAACTTGTTCAGGTAAACTAACTAAAACTCTTAGTACCATGCGCCTTCAATGAACTTGGAGGCGTTTTGGTTTCTGGCTCATTCGAATCAATATCTAGGGCCGATGCAAGAGCGATCATAAGGGCATTGTCGCCGGATACATGTTTCGATGGCATCAAGATCGGAATATTATATTCCTTTGCGGTTACAGAGAGGCGTTCTCTTATACGTTCATTTGCTGAAACTCCACCACCTATGATGATGCATCCAGCTTTAGTCTCGTCTATGGCCATACGAAGCTTG
The DNA here is from genome assembly GCA_041663145.1 of Minisyncoccota bacterium. Taxonomy (GTDB): domain Bacteria; phylum Patescibacteriota; class Minisyncoccia; order Phycocordibacterales; family PALSA-1337; genus C7867-002. The sequence goes on along the minus strand of JBAZRG010000001.1, from coordinate 252,006 downwards.
GCATCGAGTGTATCTGTCACGGCCATTTCAAACTCCAAAGCCATGTCATTTTTGAATGGATCGGACAAAATGTTATCTAATCCTGAATTCGCACGTACAGCATAGAGGACGGCAGTCTTGAGTCCGGAAAAAGAAAAATTCAAATCTCCACTATGGATCATTGGTCGAGGCAGTGGCGCCACACCTCCAGGTTTACCGTTTTTTGCTAATTTTGATATATGCGGTCCACCTGGATATGGTAAGCCAAGTAGTCGAGCGACTTTATCAAAAGCTTCTCCCACAGCATCATCTTTGGTCTTTCCGATGATTTTGTATTTACCGATCTTGTCTACTTTCACCAGTTCGGTATGGCCACCACTTATGAGAAGAGCTATAGCAGGGAGCGGTAATGGTTCTAATTTTTGCCAAACTCCGAGGGCAATATCGGAATCGAGAAGTGAACCGACGACGTGGCCTTCCATATGATTTACGGGATAAAGAGGGATATCCCATATCTTGGAGAGTAATCTGGCAAAATTGATGCCTACCCACAGCGCAGGTTCGAGACCAGGACCTTCGGTAACAGCGATCCTGTCTATATTAGGTATGTCTTTCAGAAAATCTGCCGAGGAAAATGAAAGAAAAAGTTCCGGATTTTGTCCTTGGATTTCACTTTGAAATGATTGTACGGACGCATCAAATTCTTTATCGGAAAGTTTTCTCTTTGTGACTATTGGAGTGTTTTCTACCTCTGCGACACTCGACAATAATTTTTGGAATAGAGGCACGATATTTTTGCCATGTTCTCGCTTTGCCAGAGTAGGGAAGACACCGCCGTATGGGCTATGTAGATCGGCCTGAGAATGCACCAATGAAGAGATCACTCGACACTCGAAAGTCTCGTTTACCCCACGAGTCTCGATTAGTGACAAAGCTGTGTCATCGCAAGATGTTTCTATGCCGAGGATGATCATAGGTCAAATATAGCATTAGTGGTAAATTAATCAAAAAAGTGAGCGAGATTGACTTTAGTTCAATATCGTATATGATTGGATTATAAGTGCCTTCGGGCTTGCCCCTTAAATGGGGAAATAAGTGAAAAGCTGTCAAAGAAAATCTTTGGCAGCTTTTCTTGTCTTCTCAAACATTGCCTGATCTAAATAACAGACTTTATCTAAAAATCTTTTTGTGTCAACGACTCGCATTTGAGATAAAATTTTTGTTGCTTTTTTCAATATGTATATCCTTTTTCTTATCATTCCATGAATCAAAATCTTTTTGCATGCAAATATTTTTCTCAAAAACACAAAAGAATTTCAATCTGTTATTGAAATAAATAATATGTTGTGATGTGTGCGCGGTAAGGGATTCGAACCCCTGGCCCTTCCCACGTCAAGGGAATGCTCTACCAACTGAGCTAACCGCGCATATATTTTTAAGTTACACATGTTACCTACCAAAACAGCTAACCGCGCATTTATATATTTTATGGTACTTGCTTCGCTATGTTATCCACCAAAACAGCTAGCCGCGCATTTATTACACTCAGACTATATCAGAAAATGGAAATAAATCCAGAACTACTCCGCTGACTTTGGATCTACAAGAATCACACCTTTTGTGCGATCTAGGGCAGTGGCATGAACTTTTAGAGTATCGATACTTACAACATTGCCACTTTTCTTTAACCTCAATTCAACGATTTGACCTTTCATGACGTCGGCTGAAAAATATTGATCAAACAATAGATTGCCGATGGAATAAAGGACTGGAACTTTACCGATCCATGATTGATCCATGATGACATGTGGATGTGCTCCGATAATGGCGCCGGCGCCGGCTTTGGTCAACGTTTCAGCTTTTGCTATGAGATCGGCTGATGGTTTGGATACGTATTCTTCGCCCCAGTGAGGCATTACTATCACGAAATAACCCATCGATGAAAGTCTCTTTATATCCTTAACAACTCTGTCCAAGCCTGATTGGAATGCATGGTATCCGACGAAAGCCACCGATATGCCATTTTTCGTTATGACGACTTCGGTCGAGGTGCTATTCCAGGGTGTTCCAAAATATTTGACACCAGCCTCAGTCAGCCATTTTTTTGTTTCATTAAATCCGGCAATGCCCATATTGTCGGTATGATTGTTTGCCAGACTCACTACATCTATTCCAGATTCTCGGAGAGCTGATGCAGTAGCTGGATCGAATGTGAATGATAATATCTTTGTGGTTTTGCCGTCAGGTAAGAGAGTTTTTGATTTATTGGAAGTGATTGGACCCTCGACATTTACAACGGCGATATCAGCTTTTTTGAAAAGGGGAGAGACAGATGAAAGTAAAGTGTCATAACCGACCTTCTCGGCGATCTTTCGAATATTTCTATCGTACATGACATCACCACCGATCATGATCGATAGGTTCGAATCGGCTGTATTGTCAGCCTCGATCATTTTGGTAGTAACAGGGAATGGTGCGGCGACGGAGTCGGTCGATGTGAAGCTGTACTTGATCGAGCCGAATTCATTCCAAGCAACTTTGATCCCTTGGCTTCCAGCCCAAAATAGACCCCAACCAAATATCAGTAGAAATATTCCAACTATTACGTGAGAAAATTTGAATGAATTGAATTCATCATCCATGACTGTAAGTATAGCAGAATTGATAGATTACATTAAACTCTCGTTCTAGCTAGCAATAAATGATACCCAAATCATACTGGATATCTAATAAATAGGTTATCGAAGTTTCCATATGAAAATGGAAACAAAAAAGCCACCGAAATCAATCAGTGGCTGTGAGACACTTGGAATTAACTCAAGATCGCGTTCCAGCTAGCAATCAAAGACCATGATATTCGAATACGTTCCTCACGGCATAAGTATCATAAGGGTGACGCATCAATATCGGCATGAGACGATTGACATCATCTCCTATGGTGATTATAGCTGGCGAATGTCCGAAACCGGCTGCGTCCATCAGTCCACTGCAAACACATTGTCGGCCGACAGTATCTTCTTTTCTGCCACCTTTTCTGACGTATGACTCTACCGGTTCACTCGGACACCGGTACCCTATCGATCCGTCTTTGCGTCTGTACAGTGTACGTAGTACGCACAATGCGCATGAGCGTTTGCGATTTTCGTAGACAGATTTGTCCGATAATGTTCCCGGTATCTGTGCTACCTTGAAGGGATATCCAGTAGGTGAAGCCAGCGGATCAGTCCGGACTACGAGTTCTCCTCTATAGGCCATGGCTTTCACGATTCTTTTCAGTGCTGGATCCAGTCCAGATTCTTCACAAAGAGCGAAAGCCGTGCCTACCTGGATACCTTCGGCTCCCGCTTCCATTGCTGAAAGAAGAGACTCAGGAGAAGCTGTAGATCCACCTATCCAGAATGGGAAGCCCAGACGCTGTATTTCTTTATAATCTACGATATCTCTTGTGCCGTAGATCGGTTCGCCACTTTCACTGAAGATTGGTTTTCCCCTGGGTGGGGCATTGTGGCCTCCGGCTGTGGGTTTCTCGATTACAAAACCGAAGAGATCATCCTTGGGGATTCTGACTGAAAGCAATTCTGCCAATGTGTTAGATGCGACTATCGGTAGAAACCTTGGCTTTTTCATGCAAGGTAACTTTCCACCCAAGAATGCAACAGGGTCAAAAGACATGGTAACATAGTCGTCCTTTTTGATTCCCTCGATAGCGATTTTATACTCTACCTTTTTACCTTCGAGAATAGCATTTATCACCTTCGGTATCTGTCGCGGTATTCCCGCACCTACAGTGATATAGTCTACGCCTGCCAGCATGGCGCCGACTATCGAGTATATGTGTGGCATCTGGATTTTTTCCAGATAATTGATGCTTATAGGAAATTCATGTCCTTCTTTTGCAAGCCAGACATAGATGAAGTTGCCGAGAATGCTCAGGGCAATAAGCAATGGTGGTGGACTTACAGTGAATACAGGAATACCGCGAGGTTTTTTGCCTCGAGGATTTCCTTCTTCAATGAAAAATTCCTTAAACACCATATCCGCGACGTGCGGAAAGGGGAAGTGTGAAGCCGCTCTACGAAGATCACCTTCTTTATCTCCTTCTTGCAATTGCAATGCAAGCACTTTGTCCAGGGCAACCCCTGATAATGTGCCCAATCCTCCATTTAAGGAGACTGTTCGTGCCAGTTTCCAAGTGGAGATGGCGAATCCCATTCCACCTTGGATAACTATAGGCAATGGTTCGCCTTTCATAATCTTTATCTGTTGAGTTTTGTTTGTGAAGACGTTTGTCTTATTTTTTAATGTGCGATTTAGCCTCAGATATCATACCAGTTTTTGTGACCCTACGGGGGTGACTTTCAGGACTTTTAGAGCACAGAATTTATTTAAAATTGACGATTCAAAATTTAGAAGAAATATTAGGATGATTATTTTTTTAGCAGTGCATCACGCAAATCAGCAATGAGTGTTAATTTTCCTCTATTATCATTAAGTGAGTAACCTTTATATTTCAAATTATCAAAACGTCCATGTGCAACATGGTTTCTTAAATCCTGAATTTGCCTCATTATTTTAATAAACGGATCATTTTTAGAACAATGCAGTTCTTCGATAATTGTAATCTTGCTGCCAAAATGAAGTTTGCTTATAATCGCTTCCATAGCTTCTTTACGAACGCCAGCATGAACTTCGGGCTCTATTATTAAATCTTCAGCTTCTCGTTCTACAAAGTATGCAATCCAAAAGACGAAATCAACTGCATCAAATTGTTCATCTGAAAGAGAAAATCTTTTTTTAACCATTTTCCTAGCAATATCTTTTTCTAAACCACTAAAATCAATTCCTCTATCAGCAGCGAATTTAATAAGATCTGCAGGTTTCCCATCAACAATTTTCTTAAGATCTTCTATATCCATATTATTTCTCAGCAATAATTATCATATCCTCTGAATCTTCAGAGTAAGGAGCACCTGACCAATCTGAATAGGTCTGAAATTCTTTAAAACCCACTAGTTTACAGATCTCCATAAATTCCTCCCTCGTGTAAACCCTTACGACATAATCTCTCTTTTCTTCATTGCCATCCTTTTCTTTAATGATCCAAGTACCATGAATCTTCTTATCAGTCGGATCATATTTATCAATAATTCTTAGCGATTTTCCTGAAACCAACTGTCGAGTTTCATCTTCTCGATATTTTCCAGATAAAACACGAGGAATATTCACGTCTGTATGAAAAAGAAACTTACCACCTGGCTTGAGAGCGTTATAAAAATTCATTAGGACCCTATTATTTTCTTCATCAATATCAAAAAAGCCAAAAGAGTAAAACATATTAATAACAACATCAAATTCATTCTGATACGTGATATCAATCATGTTTTCTTGAACAAATTTCACTTCCGCATCTGCGCTCTTTGCATTTTGGATAGCTCTGTTTAAGTGAACGGAATTTAGCTCGCTTCCAGTTACAGAAAATCCTTTCTTTGCCAGGGCTATGCTGTGCCGTCCATAACCAGAAGGTATGTCCAGTATCTTTTCTCCTCCTTTCAAACCAGCAAGCCAAATTACTCCATCTACTTCCGTAGCAGTTCTTTCTTCAAGACTTTGCTTTGCAGCCATCAGATATCCTTCCTTCGAGTTATCACCCTCGAGGTAGTGTTCTCCGAAAAATCCGTATTCTTCTGACCACCATGCAACAGGATTCATAAGTATTTTGACAATACTTTACCATTTTTTACCCCTGTAGTCGATAAATTTCAGAACTCACAGTTTAGTTATAATTTAACTGATATTTTGAATAAGTTCGTAAAAACTATCAAATTTTTAGTATTGATTTTTCAGAACTTTTCCTTTTCCAAGATACGTTGAATAATAAAGACAAAATAATTTCTGTTCTGAAAAAATTAGTTTTTATCCCCTTTTGTGACCCTACGGGGAATCGAACCCCGATTACAGCCTTGAAAAGGCCGTGTCCTGACCGTTAGACGATAGGGCCCAACTTCGCTCCTACGCTTCGCTCCGGAGCTTCGTCGGGCAAGCCCTGTAAAGCCGGATAATGCAAGATGCGAAAAACGAAGGGGTATCGAAATACTAACATTATTTTGGAAAATGGCAAAAAAGGACTGATAGACGTGTGTCGTACAGTCAGTCCTTTGGCAAATTCTAAATCATGAATGGATCTGCAACAGCACTATTGCTGTTTGCACACGGTCGCATTTCCATTCTTGACACAGCTCCAGTAATCGGAGTCGATCTTTCGATCGATGTCTCGGGAATCATCCCGTGACGACTGTTTGCTCGAATTCACCTAGTAGTATACTATCATACTTGTGGTGTCATTGTCAAGGACATGAATATTGTCGGGTAATTAGAAATTATGTTATTGTGATTTCACCTGGAGAGGTGGCAGAGTGGTCGAATGCACCACTTTCGAAAAGTGGCAGGGGGGAAACCTCCTCGGGAGTTCGAATCTCCCCCTCTCCGCCTTCGCTAGGCCGAAGCGAGCTACGGCGGATGCAATCCGCAAGTAGTTCGCGAAGGTGAGGTGGAATATATTTAGAAATATTATACTGAGTGAAGTAGAGGGCAAACGAGATTTGCAACACGATTGTGCTCTTGATTTCAAGATCCATTGTCATGATAAAATTCTGGCATGGAAAGTCCCAATTCACAGATTATCATATATAAGGACAAAAACGGAAGTGTCAAAATCGATGTTCGTTTTGATGGTGATACTGTGTGGTTGACCTTAGATAGTATGGCCAAGCTTTTTAATAAAGCAAAATCGACCATAAATGAGCATGTTTTGAACATATATAAGGAAGGAGAGCTTGCAGAAGGGCTAACAATTCAGAAAATCGGAAATTCCGACTTTCTAGAAAAACCTACTAATTATTACAATCTAGATATAATTATCGCTGTAGGATATCGAGTAAAATCTTCACAGGGTACCGCATTTCGTAAATGGGCAACGGAAAGACTTTCTGAATATATCGTCAAAGGTTTTGTGATTGATAGTGAACGATTGAAGAATCCAGATCTGCCATTTGATTATTTCGAGGAATTGGAGAGAGCTATTGCAGATATTCGCAGTAGTGAAAAGAGGTTTTACCGCAAGATAACTGATATTTACGCAACCAGCGTTGACTATGATCCTACGAATGATCAGAGTCTCTTGTTTTTCAAAACAGTGCAGAACAAAGTGCATTATGAATAAAGACACCAACCCAACAAAACAATTTCAACGTTTAGTAGAAGATTTTGTATGCGAAAATTGCAGTCTCGAGGTGAAGGGTAATGGTTATACAAATCATTGTCCTCGTTGTCTATGGAGCAAACATGTCGACATCAATCCAGGCGATCGCCAGGCGGAGTGTGGTGGAATGATGGATCCTGTTGCCATCGAATCAAAAAATGGAGAGTACATCATCGTTCACAGATGCATAAAATGCGGATACGAAAAGAGAAATAAAAAGTCTGAGCAAGATGATTTCGACATTATTTTGCAAATCGCCAGCCGTTCCAGATAAAAAGTACGTATTGATTTTTGAAATTATTTTTGATATTCTTGTCCCTAAGGAAGGTGCGTCGTCATGGTATGTCTTTGTGCCATGAAAATAAAATCGAAACGTCTGCTAATCGCGATAATGATCGTTGTTTTTCTGCTCGGTTTATTTATCGTCTTTTACGCATATGCTAGAGCGAATACGATAAAGATCAACCCAGATGCTACGTATCAAATCACCGAAGTTGTAGATGGAGATACGATAAAGGTGCGTATAGATCGAAACATAGCTGTAGTGCGCCTGCTCGGGGTCAATACCCCAGAAACTGTCGATCCACGCAAACCACCAGAATGTTATGGGGCCGAAGCTTCAAGATCTATGAAGGAATTTCTTGCTGGAAGAGAAGTCAGACTGATCCAAGACATCGATAGGGAAATCACCGATCGATATGGTAGATATTTGGCTTATGTATATCTGGTCGATGGCACAGCAGTCAATGAATGGCTACTTACAAATGGTCTAGCAAGAGAATATACATATGGTAGCCCATATGATTTTCAGTCGCGATATAAGGAATTGGAGAACATAGCTCGCTCGGCGAAAAAAGGTTTGTGGGGAGTATGTGATATGTAACTGCGTTTATTATATTAATTTTAGACTAACAATATGAAAGTAACTAAGACAGATCTATTGGGAGGGGAGAAGCGATCTTTCGTTTTGAGGCGAGGTTTTACTTTGATAGAAGTTCTAGTCGTTATTGGAATAATAGCCGTATTAGCGGCGGTTGTATTGGTTGCTGTCAATCCGGCTCGTCAGTTCAAATTGGCACGAGATTCTCAGCGAGTGAGCAATGTCAATACTATTCTGAATGCCATTCATCAAAATATGGCAGAGCATAGAGGTGTCTTTGTTTGTGATGGAGATCCGAAAATCATACCGACGGCTCCGACTTTAGTCCAATCGAGCTCTTCGACACCACCCGATGCCGGGGACATAGCATATTGTTTAGTTCCGGATTATGTATCCGCATTACCATTTGATCCCTCATTGGCAGGTGCTGGTTATACGAGTGTGACATCGTATAATACAGGATATGAAATTTCGAGAGATACAAATGGTCGCATAACTGCCAGTTCAACGGGAGAGTTGACGCCGAGTATATCGGTTACAAGATAGTGACGAACAGGGTGCAGAAATGAGCGAGGTTATTCAGAGTGTTGTTCAAATATGACCTCGTGATACAATCAAGAGGTAGATGCGAAGAAACTACCTCATAGCTTTGGATTGCATATGTCTGGCGATAATCGTCTTGGCTTTTACTTCTTATATAGAACAAAATCATCCGGCAGTGAAAAATGATGGTAATGTAATCCAGTCTGTAGATACACCACTCGTCGTAAGCGATGAGTTTTATGGAGAAGAAGAATATAAAGCTCAAAATGAGATTTCAACAACTCCAAAACCGACTGTTATACCAAAGAAACCGGGCGTTACGGCTGTAGCATTTTTGGTTGGAGATGTTGTAAGTGGAGAGATATTGATCAGTCGTAACATGAAGGCAAGATTGCCCGTGGCCTCAATGTCAAAATTGGTCACGGCTTTTGCCGTGACCGATCATCTGCCCGTTGATACCCAGATCACCATAACTAGAGAGGAAGCGTCTTCAACTTTAGACACCAGTGGTCTTATGGCTGGTGAGAATTTTACCGTTTCTGAATTTTTGTATCCTTTACTTTTAAATTCATCAAATCTCGCCGCAGAAGCTCTGGCATCATCGTCGGATAGGAGTAAGTTTTTGGAATTGATGTCTAGCTATGCATGGGAAGTCGGTATGCCCTCGACATTTTTCGCAGATCCATCGGGACTCAGTCCTCAAAATGTTTCGACAGCATCGGACTTTTTTGCTTTGGCCCGCTATTTATTGGAGTATAGACCTGATATATTGAAAATTACTAGGATTCCAACTATTTCATTAGCAACGACGAGTGATCATGGAGCTCATGAATTCGTTAGTATTCATCCATTCGTCAATCATCCAGATTTTATAGGTGGTAAGACCGGACATACTCGAGCAGCAAAAGATACGATGCTAACCATACTCAAGGTCGCAGATCGAACTATAGCTATTGTTGTACTTGCCTCCGATGATCGCAAGTCTGATACTCAGATGTTATTGACTGAAGTCGAAAAATTGATCAAGTGATAAATCCTTGAAGAATCTTTAGGGTATCTTCCGGTCCACGAACTTCGATACAATCTACTCCGGAAGCGCGAGCCGGATAGTCATTGCCACCGTAAAATAGTGCGTCACCGATAAAAACGATAGCATCGGATTCTATATTTAGATATTGTTCCAGTTTTCGAATGCCATAGGCTTTGTTGATGCCACGTCTGGTAACATCAACGGATGTGGCACCTCCGATCCTCACATCAAAGCCCGGGATTTTACGCTCTAGTAATTCCTTGATCTTTTCTCTTTTCTTACGTGTCGGATCCCAAGCATATTTGATCTCTGCTGGAGCCGATTGTCCTAGTGCCGAAAAAGTGATTTGCGAACCGCGATCTTCGATTATTGGTCCAAAAATATTTTGTGGTTTTTCATATTCGGCCGCTTTGAGAGCCATATCCATCGCTGTCAATATTTGTTCCTTCTCTTGGGTGGTCAGATCTTCGGCATAGGTTTGGGACCAATTGCCTTTCCAGACATACAATCGAGTTCCAGACGTAGGTAGTAAATAAAGATTGGATAGATTGTCTACATTGCCGGGAAGTCGAGACAAAAATTGGGTTTGGAATTGAGGGTAACCACCACCCGAAATCACTGCAACTTTTTTGGTTTCCAGAAGTTTGACTATGATGGTTGCTATATCGGCACCGATCGGTGATTTGCTGACAGTTAGTGTCCCGTCGAGATCACAGATAATTAGTTTTTTATCTTCATTCTTCATTGGTTTTAGATTTCCAAGGTCTTCAAGAGTGCTGATATTTTCATAGTGGCCACGCCTACGACCGCATCTCCGGCACCGTAGTACATGTAGGCCATTTGACCACGAAAGACCAGTCCACAAGGAAATACAACATTTGGTACTATGCCTTTGCATTCATATTGTTCTTCTGGTTCAAAGAGTGGTATAGCACTTCTGGCACGGACTATCGTCGGATCATCGAGATCTAGGAGGACTGCACCAACCCGATATGTTGTACTCCACGATACGCCATGATAGAGCAATAACCATCCTTGTTTTGTCTTTATAGGTGGTGATGAAATACCGACTTTGCCTCCATCCCACATGCCTTTTCTCGGTGTGATAATTTCTATACATTGAGTAATCTTTTGTTTGGAAAAATCGAGAGAGGCCACGAAATCGGCGCAAATACTTTCATTGACTCTATGAAATACTAGATATCCTCCTTTGATCTTTTCAGGCAATATAGCTGAATCTTTGTTGGCTACTGATGGGGGAGTGATAATTTCCGGTTTTGCCCATGAACCCCAGCGTCTTTTTAGGAAATCAGTCGTCGGAATGGAGCTAACGGCTACTCTAGGTGTAATACCGTCATAAGCGGTATAGGTCATGTAGACTCTTTTTTCAATTTCCATGATGCGCGGATCTTCACAACCGTTTGATTCGAAGTCAGCACGAGGAAAATAGATCGGTTTGTCTAGACGCTCATCGATAGACAGACCATCGCTAGAAACAGCGTAACCAACCGTTGAAATATTATCGACAGAAACCGCTCGATATAGGATATGGATTTTATTATCGAGATCAATGGCGGCAGGATTCAGTGTCCCTCGAGTCTCCCAAAGCATCGATGGACGAGGGGATAGGATAGGGTTGCCAGGAAAACGTTTTAGTAAAGATTTTTGAAGACCGGTCATGCTCTCGAGTAGATTGTCGAGCGGTATAGAGGCCATAGCCACATGAGTATCGGCAGCTCCATAATATATCTCCAATTTTTCATTACGGATAAGCGCCCCTGAAGGGAATATGACATGGGCAACCTGTCCAGTATGTTCATAGTAGTCATCAGGAACCATGAATGGACCTTTGGTACGGCCTATGACATGGCGGGGATTATCGATATCCAAAAGAGCTGTTTCTATACCGAACACTTGATCGCTTTTGCCGTAACGTTGAATATGGGAATAAGCTATGATCCAGCCTTTTTTCGTAAGTACTGGCGGAGCACCGAGCTCGAGCTGGTCATCTGGAAATCTGCGAAGGTTGATCTTGTGTGCTTCCAGTTTTTTTGCCCAATTATTCCAAAAATCTACTGACCACATATCTTCGACCTTATCAAATTCTACGTAACAGATGTCTGAGGGTTTACGATCGGTATTGACCGTGAGCAAAGCGGCCATTTTGCCGTTCACCTTATTTGGAAATAAGGCCATGGCTTTGGCATTGAATGGTGTAACAAGATGTTTTTCTTTGATTGTTACAAGATCATCGCTTAGAGCAACGGCAACTTTGATATTATCGGCAGAATATGGATAACCACCAAGAGCGGTATAAAAAATATAATATGTTTTGCCAAGTTTGGTGACTCTAGGATCTTCACAGCCATAAAAATCAAATTCCCGATCAGGTGATATGAGTACGCGGCGATTTTCATATTTGACTCCGTCTATAGAATCAGCCCTAGCGATTACCGACATCTTCACATGTGGATCTCGCAATAGATCGGCTTCGGACATGGCCCGATATAGCATGACAGTCTTTTTACCACGTATGATCGGACAGCCATTAAAAGCCGCTGAAGCTTCCCATGGATGTTCGCGAAGAGGAGAAAGGAGTGGATTGAATTCAGATCTGTTGACTGTAAACATTTTAATTTTTTATATTAAGACACTTTGCCGTAAGTGACTAGCCAATTTAATAATCCATTTAGCGGTGTCTCTGCGATACAGACATGTTTGTCACCACCACCATAATAGACCATTAGATTGTCTCCGATGATCACTGCTCCAGAGGCATATACAACTCCGGGTTTGCCATCATTTTCATAATGAGCATCAGGTTCAAGTATCGGCTGAGGTGATCGATATAGGATTCTAGTCGGGTCATTCGTATCTAGAATCATAGCTCCAAGTTTGTATTTATCTGGTTCACGAATATCCTGAGCGTGATAGAGCAATAGCCAACCTATCTTAGTTTTGATTGGTGGAGGACCTGCTCCGCGAAGGCGATTGTCCCAATACTTTTTACGTCCCGGTTGTGGACCATGCAGACGAGGACTGACTATGTGCTTGGTTATGAAGTCTAGACTGTCGATATAATCGATCTTGATGTCCGGGGTGATCGTATGTAAAATAGCAAATTTGCCATTGATCTTTTCGGGGAATATAACCCAGTTTTTGCTAACCGTACCAGGAGATGACATCATCTGCGGTTTGCGCCAATTCCACCTCTTTTTCTTGAGATCTTCGGTGCTAATCGATGTGAGTGCAATTCTCACAGAATTCCATCCTTCAAAAGCGACGTATGACATGTAGACCCTTCCTTCTATCTCTACGGTTCTTGGATCTTCGGAACCACCCCAACCACCACCTGAAGCGTAGAAAACCGGATCGTATTTGTGTGGACCTGTGATGTCTTTTGGATCCGGCATGCCATATCCGTGGGTTGGTTCATAAACCGGATAAATGGAACGATCATTGAAATGAAAACCGTCAGGACTCGAAGCATATCCGACTCGTGATAGACCGTCAGCGCCGACTGCACGATATAGGAGGTGAACTTTTCCTTCATCGTCTTTGAAAGCGGCCGGATTGAATGTTCCTCCGAGTTCCCATTCACGAATAGGAAGGGGAGAGATAACAGGATTTTTGTGATGTCTCAATAATTTAAAGAAGGGACGCTTGTGCTCTTCGGAATTTTTGGACGTGAAAAAAAATGTTACTAAAAAGGCAATAAAAGTTAGACAGACTGATGCAAATACTATTGCTAAAATAATGAGTATGGTATTGATCATGCTGATTTGATTCGGCCGTAATTATCTATTATACGCTCGATATCTTGTTCATTAAAATTTCCGAAAGCGATTTCCAGTAAAACTAAAGGAGTTTGACCGCCAGAAATTCGATGGGTGATTTCCTTTGGAATGAAAAAATCTTTACCAGCAGAGGCTTCATAGTTTGTGCCGTCGATATCTACCGATCCCTCACCTGAGATAATGTGCCAAAATTCAGATCTACCGTGATGGAATTGTAGACTGGTAGCTTCACCGGCTTTTACGGTTATTATTTTGACCGTAGACTGAGAGTTTTCTGTGAATTTCACAAACTCTCCCCAGGGTCGCTCTTCGCGATAAGGTTTAGGGGACTCATCAATCATTGCGACCTTATTATATCAGTAACTTCGCTTTGATACTTACTATTAATGTGTGTATAACTCCAAACGTAACCCCTAACTACATTATGTCCTTTTGTTTGCCCCCCCAGCAACATGTACCTCCTTATGTACGTCGAGGATTGGGACCAGCGAAGCGCCCGCAGACGTACAGAAGGAGGTACATGTTGCTGGGGGGGGCTAATCGTTTGACATGGTGTAGTTAGGGGTTACTCTCCATGCGAACTGAGTCGCAAACAAAACTTTCCAAGACTATAAACCGCAGACATTCATGAGTTCACGGACATCATCATTTGAAGGCTTGAGACTTGAACTGGAATTGATTTTGTACATGAGTGACTCAGGGTCAGTAACATGATCAAGACCTAAAGCATGCCCAAATTCATGGGCAAGAACGCGCGTCAGTCTGTTATTACTATCGAATTGGTATATGTTTATGTATTTCTTATTGTCCTTCTCGATATATTCTCCTTCTTCGAACTCTTCACCTGTAGATGCTCCGATAGTGTTGTAATCTTTGACATCTATATTGAGAATGTGGGCTAGACTGTTGATTATATTTACCATCCGATTGAGTTCCACGACTTCTTTATTTAGTTTTGTTTGAATAATGTTTAGTTTGTCGGCGAGAGAGTTGACATTTTGTCTCATTGTTTCCAGTTCCGCTGCTTCTTGCTTGGTTGCACCGCTTTTTTGATTTAGATATGAAAGTCGGGCTTCATAGTTTGCTCGTGCCAGATCGTATTGCGATTTTATATTATCAAATTGTCTTTTTTCTGTTTGATAAGTCGAAAGAAGGGAATTGTAGACTTTTTTCTGATTCTCATAATCAGATCTTTTGTCACTTATCTTATAATCTATAACGGCCATCTCATCTGTCGCTTCTTGACGATAGTCATACATTAGATTGATTGTGATTTTGCCTTTTTCGGAATATTGAAACAATTTTTTACCAGCTGATTTGTCCCAAATTTTGGATGCTTCATCGACATAGGTTAGCAATTGTTGATTTGAAAGACCAAAGCGACGGTCCACCGTGCCAAGCTTATAGGTCAAAGGTTTCGAACAAGGTTTTCCTTGCGTAATTATCTCGTACAGATTTGTAGTAGATGCAAATATTCTTTCATGATTCGTATAGATGATGAATATAAGACCAGCATACAGGAGAATTGTTAAAAATAAATTGAGAGGTGATTGTGATCGGGGCATTACAACAGTATACAATACTATTGACCTTGGTTCTGTTTTGAATCTATGCGATAATAGCCTGACCATGAAGATGGAAGATAAGAAATACATTTATTTGCTCGTCGGTTTACCGGCGATAGTCTTTTCATTGTTCATTGGTATTTATATCGGCAATCAACAGTCGGGCTCGGTACAATCTATTCCGAATGATGGGGGAGATAACTCAGTAATGCTAAATGAAGAACAATTTGCTCCATTCTGGAAAGCTTGGCAGGTTTTGGATGAAAAATACGTTGCAGCCGCAAGTACTACAAATGAAGTGAAAGTTTGGGGTGCAATACAAGGTCTAGCTTCTTCTTTTGGTGACCCATACACGGTATTTTTTCCACCAGTAGAGTCGAAGATGTTCAAGGAAGACATCGCCGGTAATTTCGAAGGTGTTGGAATGGAAATAGGCATCAAAGACAAGCAACTACAGGTTGTGGCACCGATAAAGGGAAGTCCTGCCGATCGAGCCGGTGTAAAGACCGGAGATTTTATCATTTCTATAAACGGAACTTCTACGGTTGATATGAGTACCGATCAGGCAGTCAAGCTCATTCGTGGACCAAAAGGTTCAGTTGTAAAGATCAATTTCTTTACTCAGGGCGCGTCTAAGCCAGTCCTAAAATCAATAGTTCGCGATGTTATAGATATACCAACTCTGGATGCCAGTCTCAAACCAGAGGGAGTCTTTGTTATCAGGCTATTCAGTTTTACAGCCCAATCTCCAAATCTATTCCGCAACGCACTTCGAGAATTTGTAAACTCTGGAAGCAATAAACTGATATTAGATCTACGTGGTAATCCGGGCGGATATCTCGATGCAGCTTGGGATATGGCATCATTCTTTCTTCCGGCTGGTAAAGTTGTTGTCACAGAAGATTTTGGACCAAATGATACTCCAAACATATTCCGTAGTAAGGGTTACAATGTCTTCAATAAAAATCTCCAGATGATCATATTGGTTGATGGTGGATCGGCTTCAGCCGCGGAAATCTTGGCTGGCGCACTATCCGAACAGGGAATTGCAAAGCTAGTCGGCGTTAAAACCTTCGGCAAGGGCTCTGTTCAAGAATTAGTCACCATAACTCCTGAAACGTCCCTGAAGGTCACTATAGCCCGTTGGCTCACTCCAAACGGTCACAATTTGTCACATGAAGGATTGATCCCTGATGTGATCATAGAGGTCACCGATAAAGACATTGCCGACAAGCGTGATGCACAGATGGAAAAAGCAATTAAGATATTGACAGTTGGAGAGTAATAGGAGAGAGTGGAAGTATAATACTTAAATAAATCACATGAAGATCATCCTGTTAAAGAATATAGCCAAACTTGGTAAGAAATACGATGTCAAAGACGTTTCTAGTGGTCATGCCATAAACATGCTTATTCCGCAGGGATTGGCAATAGAGGCAACAGTATCAGCTATAAAAAATATGAATATGCGCAGATCTGCCGAAGAAGGGGAAGTGCGTGTTCAGACCGATCTCATGCTCAAAAATATCGTCGATTTGCAGGATGTAACTTTGGAGATTGCAGGTAAAGCCAATGAAAAGGGTCATCTTTTCGCCGGTATTCATAGAGAAGAGATAGTGAAAGAACTTGCAAAACAGCACAATCTTATCATCGATCCGTCTTTCATAGTCCTCGATCAGCCGATCAAAGAAGTTGGTGAACACGAAATCACTGTCTCGGGTGGAGGCAAAACTGCAAAGTTTAAGTTGAATATTACGTCGATTGAGAAATAAGAGCTTGGTGAACTTTGTTCCTCATCTCCTCGCAAGGTCACCCACTCCAAATTGCAACCATATTTGAGTAGATGGAACTACTCAAATATGGGCAATTTGTTCGGGGTTCAAATCACATTGCGAGTCGTTTCAGAACAAAGTTCACCAAGCTCAATAATCCTATAGTACGTGAACGATCTTCTTTCGATCTATATCGTTATTGAAACTGACTTTACGCTTTGAACCAAAGGAGACTTTGCCATCTATGAGTGCAAATAGGGTATAGTCCTTTCCAACGCCAACATTACGTCCTGGCAAAACTGTAGTACCACGCTGTCGAACAATGATCTGTCCTACGGTGATTTTTTGGCCGTGATTGATCTTAACTCCAAGATATTTTGGATTTGAATCGCGACCGTTTTTTGTTGTTCCTGCTGCCTTTTTATGAGCCATATTAGTGGGGAATTGGGTTAATTAAGAGATTTTGAGTATAACATAGTAGTTAATTTATGCAAATCAGGCTTTGTAGATCGTCATTCGAAGTCGTATCTTGAGCTCATTTTAGGCGTATTTGACAGAATGGCTAAAAATAAGGGTATTTTAATGACGAAATATGGCTCTGTTAAGCCACATTACGGCATGTTTAGGCTTGACTTTTGATGTTGGAGGTGCTATACTTGTAATACAAAGAAGGGCTAGTGAGCGTCATGCTTCACAAGCTCTTTTTTATTAAAAACTATGATTGAACTCACAACAGGTGTCGTGTTTCTGATGTCATCACTATACGGCACAGGACACTCAAACGGTCAGGTATGGACGGTAGAGGATAAGGTGGATAATACCACCAAAATCGAACAAATCTCTACCGAAGACAAGAGTACATTGACAGACGATCTGAGTAATGATGCGCAAGCCATGGAAGCGTATTTGCAAAAAGAATTTGCCGATACACCGATCATGGTAGACATTGCTCGCTGTGAGTCCACCTTCCGTCATACAGACGAAAATGGATCTATCATTCGCGGACGCGTGAATAGCGCCGACGTGGGTGTCATGCAGATCAATGAAAAGTATCACGGCGAAATGGCAACCAAGCTTGGTATAGACATCTATACTCTAGAGGGTAATGTGGAATACGCTAAGCATCTCTATCGAGATTCCGGCGGAAAGCCATGGAGCGCCTCATCCAAGTGTTGGAACAAAGACATAGCGATTAATAAATAACTCTAATAAAAAGCGTGGCATGCATTGCATTGCATCGCCAAATAAAAAACTCCGGTTTGTTCCGGAGTTTTTTATTTTGAATGAAATGGCGACTCCTCCTTGACTAGGTAGATATTTGACAATAATATCTATGCAGAAAGGATCCTTATGCGCTTATTAGCTAATCTGATTCTGCTTGCAACAGGAATCTTCATTATCATGTTGCCGACGATAGTCATCGTACCTCTGTGTAGACCATTTGTGGTTCAGTTGGTCGAAGATCGGCCATGGATGCGATTACCGTTAGTGCTTATCCTTGTTGTCCTGGGATTCGTGCTTCTAACATTTGTAATGTATGTGATCGGGCGGATAATCTTTCCACGCTTATACGTCAAGAGGGCAGACCTAGATGATGTTAACTCTATGGGACAATAATAGAGGAAGTGATTTCTCGGTCAGACCTAACAGGGAATAATGTAACAACAAATTGCGGACGACTTTCTCACAAGCCTGATGTGGTAATTCACGGAAGGCTTTTTTAATACAGAATTATTATTGTAAAGAATATTGCTCAAATTATAGTCATTTTGGCTTAGTAGAAGTAAGTTCAACAAGTAAGTGCAACACTTCATGCTTCTAATAGAGACTGCCAGAGTCACTCTAGACAGGTATTGTCATTTGTTATCTAATTTGCTATACTTACAACAGAATAGAGGATTGAAAATAATTGCGATTCGTCATAGCAGATAGCGGCTCGAATTTGAGCCATTCTCTGCTATGACGAAAAGCCATTTGGCGAAGTAATCGAGCAAAACCGATTGACCCATGAACGATAGCCTCGGAATTGACGTCAATCAAATGCAAGGACAAGGACTAGCATGAAAACAGCTACCCTCGAGCAGATACAGAAAATACTATCATTCCTTAATGACATTCCCTCGGAGCAGGTTCAAAAAGCGATGGAGTCGGGATTGTTCTCTGACGTCATTCGCGAGGGAAAACTTGATACTATGTTCCGTCGGCTGAAAAAGGAGAAGCTCTTGGCCGAATGGCGCATGGTTTGCCTCTTGGCTCGTCCTGAGGAGATCGTTGTCACCATTCCTCGAGATCCTGACACGTATCATGGGAATGATCCTCATAAGACTGGGAAGTACCAGATTCGCGTCTGGAAACGTGCCCATGGTCACTTCAAAAGACACGGGCATGTCAGCGATGGTGGTCTGTCTAACGGAGGACCGCTCCTTCTTGAGTACTATTACGAGAGTCCTCAAATCCAAACCATCAGTCACGTCTATCCTCAAACCGGCGACGGTGAGCTTTGCGACGATACTACGATATTCCCCAAGGGATACGAGTGGTGCAATGAAACCAAGACGGTCGAAGGAAAAGGGGTGTTCGATGTGTTCACCATGCGGCGCAAGTTTTAACTCGATATCAAAGGCCTCTTGAACATTGTGCCTATAAGTTCACCCTCGAGCAATTCGGCTCGGGGGGTTTACTATTTTAATGTGGATAGGGGAGAAGAGATTTTTAAAGTATAGTACGAATAATGATCAATTAGTGAATAATATAAGCAGAGGTCATGTAATCATCACGTGGCCTCTTTGTTTTGTAATATATGTCGTACACTACGCAAACTTGCACAACATCAAAGCAAAGCATGAACCGACTAGGGAAGCATCCTTAAATGAATATGGGCCGAATTGATACCATGTCGCACAATATATCTTTGCGGTGGGGTACAAAGTCGAATGATAGTCACCTTGTTCAGGTGACGGCTTACAAACACTTTTCGCTAAGATATATTGTCAAAGTCCGTTACTACCCTATCAATATAGCATAACGGTAAACGTCAATCAAGCATCAACTGTGGATAACTTTTTTGCTCTCGGTAAACGATCATCTGGGAAGTGATACCAGCGATGAATGAGTGATACATTTCTGTGTAGTAACTTCCCTATCTGTCGAAATGAAGTAGGGTTTCCATTTTCGTCAAGTGTGTCACGCATCTTCTTTACCAAGAGAATAGGTTTTGGATCGGTTACTCGTGTTCGGATAGATTTCTTTTTCATAGCCAGTATATTATCACATTTAGATTCGGTAAACAAGACTTGTGCGTGTTGTGAAGTTATGAATTGTCTGATTGTCGATGCAACTACCGTCCTATAATACAGCGTCATCTGTTTTGATACAAAAATATCAATCATCTCATTCGTAATATCTTTCCATGAGCTTATACGGCTTTCAGAAAAGAATTGCCTGATAATATTTTCATTACAGTATGCGTCCGGCCACCTCTTATGTTTCCATTCTACAAATTGGGCTATTTCATCATTTGTTTGTTTGTGTCGGTTAAAGAAAAACATAAATATCGAACCCGCACAGTTCTTACGCTGTGCGGGTTAGAGCGTGCCTTCCCAGTGAAGTATACGCTTTCTGCATTATACCATGTTATAGGTATAGGCTATCCCCCATTGGTAAGAACCCTTTCGGGCAATGGTTATTATTCGACTGTAAAAACACAATACGCTGATATGTATTTATTGTCAAATAACAAAAAAGACGAAGTTATGACGTTCGTCTTTTCTGCATTATTACCAAGTTCGCTACACCGTGGGCGAGTTCCCTCATACCCCATCCTTGCCCTTGCCAAGCGGATGTCGGTAGCAGGTGAAACTTACCGATGAGGGTATTATACCTTTTTTCCACCCAATTTGATAGGTAGGAATGGTGCAATGAGAGCGGTAATAGCGGAACGAAGTCCTGCTGTACCTACAGCACCCCAGAAAGCTAGTGTCCATTCAATCTGATCGGCGGCTACAAGAGTAGTGGCGGCGGCTACTATGAAAGCAGTGCCGAAAGTTTTAGCGAACGATATAAGTTTTGTTTTTGTTTCGTCTGACATTTGATTATAATTAAATTAGTAATGAGCTATATGCTATTGGCTCTAAATTAGAGGGTAACCGTGGTCAACCCTCTCTTGATTGATTTCTCAATCGTGTGTCCATGCCATTTTGAGGCATTGGACTGCGGACTTCTGATAGATGACTTTGCATCTGGTACAGCAGAAATAGTTTTGAGCTATCGTGCATG
The DNA here is from genome assembly GCA_041663145.1 of Minisyncoccota bacterium. GTDB lineage: Bacteria > Patescibacteriota > Minisyncoccia > Phycocordibacterales > PALSA-1337 > C7867-002. The sequence goes on along the minus strand of JBAZRG010000001.1, from coordinate 230,907 downwards.
CACCGTTTCGGTTTTGTTTCACCCAGTCTCGTGGGACTAACCCCTTACAGGTCGTACAACGAGGTGGTTCTTGGTAATGAGCTGTCATGTTTCCTTTCTCTCAACGCAGACGAATTGCCAGCGTGGATCGAGCCATTTTTGATTGATTAGCTCGCAGATTGTTGGTGGTAAAAGATTGCTGAACATTGAATGCCATGAGTCATGGTCAATTTTTTTGACGATAGAGATGTTACAGACACCTCCTTCGAAAAATCCTCCGCCATTAGAACGACACCGTTTATGGTGTTTGTTCTCGCCTTTCCGAATCTTCACAGAATCGAAAAGTTTACGAGCCTGTCGTCTTTCTAGTTTCCTAGCACGGCGACTGGCTTTAGAGCCGAATCTTCTTTCACTTCTGCTCATAATTTCCTTAGTTTTAGGATTGCGATGTATAAGAACACGATGAAAACATACCAAGCGATTGCAAGACATTTTTTCATAAGTTTTGTCTCCTAAAATCCGCAAGCCAATTTAATGGCTAATAATTACAATTCCACTTCAACTGCACCTCTTTCGACAGCATCAACATCGACACCGTCAGCAATAAGAGCGTCACGAGACGTTATAGGAAGTTCTGGGTAACAGAGTTGAGCAATCCATGTAAGTTGTTCACTAAAAGCCCGATTGATTAAATCTTTAATGGCTTTGTTTTGAATACCGGTTATAGAAGCATCAACTATAGTTAAGACCTTTCCTTGTAGAAACTTAATTTGACTTTCAATCGAAACATACTCAAGAGACTTAGTTTTTCCAACCAATGATTTTGACATTTGACTTGACTTTACTTGACTTGCGGATTTTAGGAGACAAGTTTTCAAAGAACTATCTCGGTTCATTCCGAGGAGTGGAGAAGCATCAGAGCATTTAATATTGAAAATGATTTGGTCTCTTTGCTTCCCCGCTTCTATGAACGATTATGTTTTTCTAAAGAACTTCATTGGGAATCCTCCTTTTGTTACAAAGTAATTTTTCCATGTAGTAGTCGTGTAATTTTCCTCAAACTTTCCGTTTGAAGAATTGTTAGACATGATTATGTTCGACCTGCCCATAATCCCGATGTGACCGCTTGTAACCTTTCCATTACCGTAGCCTGTAGGAGATATGACAATATCCCCCTCCATAGGCTCTGTGACCTCTGTAAACGTCTTCTGTAGCACTGGATATGTCTGTGCTGTCTTAATGGACGGTATTGTGTCTGTGGACTTAATATACGAGCCAAAACAGGCGAAATGGATACTATCCACGCTTTCCATGCACCCGTATTCGTCACTAGCATAGTCTTTCGGCGAAGCATCTTTACCTAGAAATGACACAGCTGTATCAAAGAGTTTTTCTCTATTTGTTTTAGGCGGAATCACAATAGGTGCGCAATACTCAACTGTGACCGTCTGAATCAAGTCCTCTTTATAGAGAGATTTATAGAGTTGTTTGATAAAGTCTTTCATTGAAAGTATTTGAACATTAAGATTTGGTTTTTAATCTTTAACAAAAGCCACTGCCAGAATGTGAGTTTTGGTTTGACGACTTCACTAAAAAATATCCTGTAACCATACTCGAACATGTCATAGTCAGGCGCTAGTCTTTTTATAAAATCACTGTCTACCGTGTCGATATAGTTATCAAAAATTGTGTGTAATGGACGCGATATACCTACCCAAACGTGATTTGGTGCATTGTCTGTGCTTGGATATATACCGTCTATAGGTTCAGACCAAGCAAAACCTGCTTGAACGAGCAGGTCGCCCTCATAAAGTTCGCTATAGTGAATCTCTTCTACCACTTCATAGTTCATCGGGAATCTGCGCTTGAACTCTTTACCTAAATCTTTCATTGATTGAGTAATCCTGTTTGGATCGTGGTATTCCGCCCAAGTCATTTCTGAATTATAAGGAAGTTTAGATTTTGGAATGAGTCCGTTATTTTCAATCGCTTGAAGTGGAGCCTTCAGGGAATTACCTTGTCTTGTTGTACCCGATAAGATTGCAATAAAGGCATCAGAAAACGTCACACTTCCCTCTTGGACATAACCATTATCTTCTAACCATTTTTTATTTTCATTAGAAATCTTATTATTACGATACAACCAGTTAAACTTTGTCTCTGAAATATTTATCGGTGCACGACTTGCACAGTCCATCATGTCTTCTATTCCTCTTTGAACCTCCCCGACTGGCAAGTAATCGAATCTTAATTCTTCGGGAATGACCGCAATACAAGGTTGAGAAAATCCACCAAATCTCCAATCAGTTTCGGATTGTTGCTGTCTTTCTAATTCAATGTTTAATCCGTGATTATTTTGCTTCATATAGTTCATAATACTGACTTATAAAATCAATATGTTTCGCATGTTTTCGTGAATTACAACTTCTACATAGAGGTTGTATATTGTTAATATAATCAGTTCCTCCTTGTATCGTTGGAATAATGTGATCTTGTGTCAAAATAATCTCCGGCTCGATTCTTTTGCAACATAAACACATATAATGAAATTCCTTTTTTAACTCTTCCCATTCCTGAATCGTATGTGAACCTTCTGTATTTCGAGTAGTCATTCGTCGCCATCTATGGGACATATTCGATTTATATTGAGAGGTGTTACTCAAACCGTGTTTATACGATGGATTATTTTTTCCAATCTGACGATACCCTTTACCATACATTGGATTTTTAGTACCTGATTTCGATTCACTGAACTTTCTTTTGGTTTCCTCTGAGTGATGCTTTCCTAGAGATGCTAGACCAATTTTAATTCTTTGTGCCAATGGCAAATGTTTTCCTCTACGGGCATCCGCAGACTTTTTTTGCATATATAATAAGTTTTTTGGGGTCTTTCCCTTATTTGCATCACTTAATTTTTGTCGGGTTTCGTCGGATATTACCCGTAAATCAAAACACTTTCTCGTACAGTATTTTCTTTTTCGTGAGACATGATCCACAATTACTAAACCACATTGAAGACAATGTGTACGTTCTATTGGTTTTGGTATAAAGCCTGTGTTCATATTATTTACCACTTAGCCTCGTCTTAATCCATGCCAGATCCGTCTGAATCTGACTCAATTGAACCTGTATCGTTGTTTGTATAGCTTGTTGGTCTTGGTACTGACTCTCCACGGTAGCAATTCTTTCTGCGGCACGAACATCGGAGTTTTTGAGGTTAGCCCAACCAACAATAAGTGAGGTGATTAGGACACCAATAAACCAATACTCCTTAATCACTTTCATAAATTTTGGCGATGTTTCATTCATTATTTTATAACCTCACCTTTAATAATAAGCTCGTCCAATTCCGTTTTAGCGGATTCCACACCTGCCTCATTTGCACCATTCAGGATTTCAATGTAACGGTCTTTCACTTTTACCAGTCCCTCTTTTGACATTGGGCCCGTTCCCGGATTTTCAACCTGTGCCTGTAGTGTATTTAAATAATCACTTAATTTAGGTACGGTTATAGTGTCGTCATTCACGATGTACCTTGTGATTTTTACAGTGTCTTTATCTATCCTTTCGTATGTAACCGTACCGTTCTCGATAATCGGTGCAGAACCAGAAGCCATGATAAGACCTCCTCCTACTATTACCCCGATAACTCCAGTTGTGATATTTTTATAGTCCATATTTGTTTTTTAGATAAGTTTCTACATTCCCTCGGTCTGTATCCGAGAGAGCTGAATTGTACATAAGCATTTCTGCCATCCATCCATTTGCGTAAGCGGAATCTACTGCTCTCCTACCAATGTCTGTAAAATTACTTGTAGTATTTGTTACTAAAGTCGGAGATTGTAAAGTTAATGACGTTCCGTCTTTCCACAAACTAAACGCATGAGCTGATGTGACTTTTAGAGACCAGTAATGTTTTCCTGAACCATCTTGCGAATTAACATAGGTATAATAACTTCTATCTGACACATAAGTCGTACCAGAAGAAGGAAAGACACCATAACCTAGACTAGCCGCCGAATCCGTAGTCATTGTTGGAAAATTAGAACCTGTGTCTTTTTCAAAGACCACAAATTGTGTCCAATCTGAATCGTAGAATGAGCTTGTAATTGTCATGTAGTCATTACTTCCGTCGAAATATAGGGCAGGTTTAGAGTTATTCCACGAAGCGATATAGGTAGGACGAGTTGTTAGAGAAGCTGTACCGTCATGTCCGTTGCCACTTGAATCTGTCCATGTACTTACAGGGTCGTTATTTGAGAGGGCGAGTGAGTCTGCTTTCCACCAAGCGGTTAAACCTGAAATGTCTGCGGGAGAGAAAGTCGGAGTAGACGTAGTTCCTAAATCGGAATCATCGAAGAATATAAACATCGCACTCACAGGCAATGTGAATGAAAAGATTGCCAGTATGGCTAGTATTATCTTGTAAGTCTTGTGATTGAGCATGATGGTGTATTAACTGTTCCACTTACTGTTCCAAAATCAATAAAGATTGCTTCGCCTCGATCGAATGTGTTATTGGCTGAAATGGTTGTGAACGCTGTGGAATTGTCTGTCTCTGAAGTTACTAAGGTGGTTGAAGCCGTCCCGTCACCAATTTGAGCCTTAAATGTTCCACCACCAAGAGCTGAACAACCTATCTCTGTTAGAGTCCAATCCTGTGAGTATCCTGTGAATCTTCTGGTTGTAGTACCTGTCCCCATTGTTGTCGTTGCGGAAAGAATGATTGTATCTGACATAGGTGCGTAGAGTTTGGTAGCCGAAACCTGTGTCGTAGAAGCGTTTGCGAATGTCTGAAGTCCTGCCCATGTGTTTGAAGTAGTAGTACCGAAAGCTAGAGAAACAGTATCTCCAGTAAGAACAACTGGATAGGTTACCGCAAGGTTTGTGTCGTCTGAAATATCTAGTCCTGAAATATCAGCAGTACCTAATCCTGAAATGGTTGTTGAATCGTGAGTGTGAGAGTTATCACCTACCACTGTAGCGGATAGAGTACCTGTTACATCACCTGCGAGAGGTATAGACGTTGTGGCGATCCAAGCAGGTGCACCTGAAGATACTCCAAGCAGGAATCCACCTGTACCGATTGCAAGCTCACTAGGGGCTGTACCTGCACCACCGTACCAGAGAGAGTTTGCACCGAGTGCTCCATTAGTGAAATCTATTCCATCGAACGTACCAGTCATGGCAGAGGTTGTTTCTGCTTTGCCGTTGAATGTAGTCCAGTTGGCAGAGGAGAGACAACCGAAGACTGAACCTGAAGCCGTGTCGCAATCAAAGTCGTTAGCAGTACGAGTAAGACCATCTCCTGCTGTTGTTACACTGTCATAGGTTGCCGTGTCTACCGAAAGCGCACCTGCCGTCACCTTTACGAAACCAGTGGCGAGATTTGAGATATTGGTTATATAGGCGTTAGTCGTTGTTAGTGCTGTGGTAGAGGCATAGTTTATCGTCTGTTTTGCTGTCCAAGTGTAAGGGGCGGAAAGATTGATTGTTTGAGAAACAGCAAACACTGAGGTTGTTGAAATGCTGAATATTATTCCAATGATTAAAAGTATTTTTTTCATTTGATTATTAAATTACCTGACTTAATGTTAATGCGACCTGAATTTATTTTCAGAGATGAAGGGTTTACAGCATCACTATAAGTGACTAATATGTAGGGAATGAAAACTGTTGAACTCTCCTTAGAATCAATCATTGTGTCTGAATTAGGATCGTTGTCTGTATGTCTTAGTGTTACCCCATAGTTAGTATAAGTTCCTCCCACCCACTGATTGTACATAGTGGTAATATCGACTGTATTCCAACCTATTGCATTTGCCCATGCAGGAGAGAATGAATATGAAGTTGCGTCATAAGTTGGGACACCTGAAGTCTTTGTCATTGTTGAAGCATCCCAAGATGATGTAATGCGATAAATTAAAGGCAGGGGAGAAATTGTGTTTGTTGATGTTGCATGATAGTAAAGAACTGCCGATGTAATTCCTGAAGTTGGTGAATCCGTTAAATCAAATTGAGTAAATGTATAATAGTTATCTCCCCAACCACCGATGTGGGTAACTGTTGCGCTTCCATTTGGACCTGTTAAGTATGATGTGCCATAAAATGTATCTTGTGATGGATAACTCGTATATGTCGATGCCAATACTCCATTTGAAGTAAATAAAGTAATTATTCCAATTGTGATAAGTGTTTTTTTCATAATTATGGACATGGTCCTGTATCTACATAAAGTATTCCTAAATCAGACCATGAGTGTGAGTAGGCGGCGTTACTGGTATCCCATGTTTGAGTACAGGCTTGATTACTAGTTTGTCCTATTGAAAGCGTACTGGTTCCTGTGCCACCACCGTTTATTACAGCCTGACCAACATTCGGATCGAAGTAGAACTCTGCGGTCGTTGTAGCGTTTGAACCGATAGTTACTATATCTGTACCATTGTTAGAATAGTTTATGAGACGACCAGAGACCTGTGATGTAGTAGTTGACCATGTGCCAGCGGCAGAACCTCCACCACCAGTTTCGTCAGCTGTACACGTCACATCTCCATTGGCGGCAATTGCTGAAACCTTATCAGTACCTCCACATGTTGTGGCTGTGATGAGAGTAAAGTCTGTACCGTCAGTAGCTGTACCTATCGTTCCTGAAGTGCCTTTTAGTATTCCATTCAACGAACTAATATATACAGTTCCTGATACAGTAAGAGCTGTAGTTGAAGCATAGGGTACTGTTAACCTATCAGCCGTCGCATTGAATTGAAGTCCTGAATCAGAACCTAAAGTTGCAGGAGTAGCGGAAGTAGATGACCAGTATGGTACATAACCAGATGTTTCATTTGTAGAAGTAGAAACCGTACCAGTTCCACCTCCTGCCGTACCGTTTGCGGCTGCTGTGATGAGACCTTTAGCATTTACTGTGATGTTAGCGTTTGTGTATGAGCCTACATTTGAGTTTACTGTAGCGAGGGTAGAGGCTACAGAGCCAGGACCCGAAGCTGTAACATCTCCTGTGAGGGCTGTGATGTAGTTACCAGCATCTTGTTTGTTGTTAAAAGTTGTCCAATTAGCAGAAGACAAACATCCGAACACAGAACCCGAAGCAGTATCACAATCAAAGTCATTGGCTGTTCTAGTCAATCCGTCACCTGCTGTGGTCACTTGGTCGTAACCTGCTGTAGCATGATTGCCCCATGTGTAAGCTGTAGAACCCTCTGTAGTTGAAGCCGAAAGCGGAAGCGAATAACCTGCCGTATATCCTACAGCAAGCGTTCCTGACGTTGTTACAGGACTTCCTGATATTGAGAATCCAGTTGGGACTGTTTGTGCGACCGAAGTGACTGTACCAGTACCACCTCCGCCTCCTACGCACACTCCATTTATCGCAAAGCAACCATTTGATAAGTCAATACCTCCTGCGAATGTTGATGTAGCGTTGGCTTCCGTGACGGCAATAGAACCTCCGAAAGTAGATGTTGCTGTAGTCGTAGCGACAAAGTTTGAGGCGACCGTAGTGCCTACGACTGAAAGCTTGGCGTATGGCGAAGATGTACCAATACCCATATTACCTGCGGCTGTCATCGTTACAGCAGTAGCCGCTCCAGGTTGAAAGTTGATACCCATGTTAGGTGCAGACCTAATATACATGTCACCGCCTCCTGCCGAAGAACCAACCAAGACAGAATTTGATGAATTTATACCCAAGAGAGTACGTACTGTTCCAGCACTGTCGTATGAATAGTAGTTATAGTTATTTCCGAGGTAGATATTGCCTCCCGCTATATCAAGTCTAGCTGCAGGGCTTGTTGTGCCAATACCCACATTCCCGGTTGCTCCGATGAATAGACGAGCTGTACTATCAGTAGTAAATGTCCATGTCTTATTCGTACTGCCTGAGACAATAGTCGCATTTGACATTGAATTACTGTCTATTATGCTTGTTGTATATATTGCAGGAAATACACCTTGCGTTGTTGCTCTGATTGAGCCTGTAACATCTAATTTATAGATACCAGTTGGATTATCATTACCAACTCCAATACTTCCATTTCCAAGAACTGTAAATAATGAAGTGTTAGTCGTTGAAGCTACAGTAAAAAGTGGGAGTGTGCCATCCTGTTGAGCATTTGAAGATACAGTAAGATTTGAATACGGAGAAGAAGAACCAATCCCAACCTTCCCCGAAGCTACAATAAACTTATTCTTTGTAGGTGAGAACCAGAATTCTGCTGTAGATGTAGCGTTAGAACCGAAAGCAGTGTCGTCTGTCGTGGTTGGATGATATAGGAGACCAGTAGTGGAGTTACGAGACCAGACGGAATCGCCAGAGCCGCCGCCAGATCCGCAGGCAGTTCCATTTGAGGTTAATACTCCACTAGCCCATTCTGCACAGCCGTCAGATATTGAGGAATTAGTGAAGTTTCCTTGAAGATACAAATTACGAAACTCCATAGTTGAAGTTCCGATGTCGTTTCCGTTATCTCCATTCACAGGTAAAAGTGTACCGACATATGTGGTATATGGTGCGGCGTATACTACTGTTGTACCCAACAGGACTAGACCAAAAAGAACCAATAGTGTTTTTTTCATTTATTCTGCATAGATAATTAGTAATGTTTGACCAGTAGCCAGAGTAGTATCTGCTAAAATCTCACTCGTAAATGTAATACTCATTGCAGAAGCATCGGTCGTGTAATCCGTTGTTGGTCTGAAAACGTATGGGAATGATGATGAGTGAACAGATATAACTTTCCAAAAAGCCGGCAATGTGAAAGTCTTTAGTACACCATTTAGACTAGATGTTAGGTCGTACGCTTTGACCATACGTCCTCCACCAGAAGAACCGCCACCAAATATGGTGACACCTTTTGCCTTACCGATTTTCTTTTCTAATTTGTCTAGTTCTTCTCGTAGATACCCTATGGCATCAATATCAAGTTTTTCACTTTCTACTTTTATTGATTCGAGTTTATCTCTTAACTGTTCAGGCGTTTCTTGAATTGCATCTTTAATGACAGGGATTTTTGCTTCAATTTCAGCTAGTTTAGATTCGTATTTCGACAAGTCCGGCATTGTTGGTATCAATGACTTCACAGCATCTATTTGAGTGCGGACTTCCTTGTAGAGTGAACTGACACCTTCCTCGTTATTTCTCATCATCTTTTCAATCCGTGATTCAAGACTAACCATATCAGAATAGAGGCTTTCACAAGTCTTTGACATTTCACCCTGTCCTTTAGAAAGTTCAGATTCAAGACTAACTTTCAACTCTTTGAAGACACTCATTATCAGTTCAAACGCTTGTATAAACTCCTCGACAGTGAGAGCACCACTATCCATTGCTTCCATAAAAGACTGCAATTTTTTTAACTGACGATTGCTTATAGAATTATTCATTGAATGATCCCACCGTTGATTTAGATAATAAAAAGAGGCGAAAAATGGATTTCGCCCCTTGTTTATTGATATCGTGTTTAGTATTCTATCACATTTTACTGATAAAAGCTACTTGAAGCATTATTATCCACTCTTGACTTCCCCATACATGAGGTATATTGTCTAGGTATTATTATATAACGGTGGGTATATGAAAAAACTATTATCTATTGCATGCGCTTTAGCCCTATTCCCTTCATTTGTTGCGGCTTCTTTTGAACAGAATCTTGCCTATGGAATGCAAGGTTCAAGTGTTTTTGAATTGCAAGATGTGTTAATCGAAAAAGGTCACCTGACCGGTTCCGGTCCTACTGGCTACTTTGGACTGCTTACATTGAACGCTGTTAAAGCATTTCAGAGTGCAAATGGAATACCTAACACTGGATATGTTGGGATGTTGACAAGAGGTGCCCTAAACTCAATCGTGGTCTCTGCCACAGCATCATCTACGGTAGAAGCAATCGTAGAAACTGGTACAACTACACCACAACATGAACAGCCCTTAAGCATTGTCTGTCCGGTGGGATATAACTGTACGCCGGTAGTGCAACCCGCGTTCATTCAGACCGAACAGCCTGTATTGGGAGTAATAAGTACACCTGCGCCTACTTCTATACCTGCAGTAAACACTTCACCTAACTTGAGTATTGGATCATTAGTATGTGATAAAAAGGAAGGTAATTTGGCAGAAATAGGGGCTAATTGGTCTGCTGTTGATAGAGTTATTGCCAGTTTTAAGGGCACAGTATTAGAAAATACTGAATCAGGACAGCGAAACCTTAATTATAATGGTGGTCAAGTAATAAACAAGAATTACAGTCACTATGCGTATTTACCAGTCGAAACAGCTAATCTTCATTATGTCCTAACAGCTTATTCTGGTACACATATCGGTACAGGAGGTAATCAATCGTATGGAACCAAAGTGGGTGATTCTATTGAAGGTGATATTAGTATCACACCTTGTAACTAAAATAATATGATTGCTCTAGCCTTCTTGATCGCCTCAATATTATTTCTTCTAATCATCACTATAGTCGTGTGTATTTGGTTCTTTGGCGGACTAGCTTCAATTATCTTTTCCTTGAAGGATAAGATCGATAAATGTCGCTCTAGCGGCTGGTGCAAGTTTTTCAAGCACAGGAAGTAATGCCTGTTCAGTCAGTCCGGTAAGTACTGACACATCTCTAACTATTTTTGGTGTAACAATAGAACTTGTTAGACCTCTCATTACCTCTGACAGTGTAAGTCCAACAGGATTTGCTTTTTCGCCGACATCAGTTATCTGTCTAACTGCCTCTGATGCACGGAACTCACTTGGTTTTGCTCCAATTTTTGTAAGAAAATCATCAATTATTTCTGGTGAAATTCCTTTTTTGTTAAACAATGTCTCAAGTTGTTGAGATACTTTTCTTACTTCATCTAAACTCTTAAACTCTACTCCACCAAATATTCCTTCGATCGCCTCAGTAAGTTGTAGATCAGTAGAATATGCTTTATTTATATCTTTCAATTTATCAGTGGATTGATTTATTGCTTTTCTTACAGACGATGATAAGTCTTTTACGAATGCGTTGAATGCTAATCTTTCAGCATCACTTCCCGTAGTTTTGAAAGCGGCATTATTAATTTCATTTTGAAGACGATTTAGTGAAAGTCCATCTAATGGCGTGGTTGAGAGCTTATTTACCAATGCGTTTGCCTTCTTTATAAGAGTTGGATTTTCGAATTCAGCATTTGTGAGAGTCCTTGTTCCATTCTTAACAACTGACCCATACTTATCAAGAGTTTCACTAACTGATTTACGAAACACGTCTGGTTTAATGTCCTCTGCTTTGAGAGCACCGATCGCTTCACCGTAGGCTTTCCGAGCATCTTGACGTACTTTCGATACACCATTGATGATAGTTTCAGCATTTTTCTTTATGACATTGGATACACCACTGACATCTACCTCTTTCGCAATCTGTTTTGCTACGCTAGGTTCAGCAACAATTGACTCTATCGCTTTTGAAGACACGCCAGATAGACCAGACGCCAGTGACTTGATAAGTCTTTTTACAGGTGCAAGAACGATACCAGTCAATTTACTAGCTCCTGGCAAAATTGCTTCTGTACCTACAGCGATTCCTGTACCAGTTCCAACTTCACCTTCTTGAGCAGAGACAATAGCACCAGATGTTCCAGCACGAGCGGCTGTCTTACCAATAAATCCAAGACTTTTTGTAGCTTTTGAGACTGCCCCACTTGGAATTGCCAGTGATACAATATCACCTGATATTTTTCCAGCAGTTTCAAGTCTTGACTGTGATTTTTCATTTAATGCGTCAACTGCAGGATTATTGTCTTTTGTTGGCTTAAATCCTTCACCTTGAATAGCATTGATAGCACGCCCGACAGTCTGATTTGCAATTCCTTTTCCAACATTAACTAATGGTGTGATAGTGCTTTTAGCTACACCTGTCGCAAACTGAACCAATTTAGGTTTCGTCGATTTAGGTTGTTTTATAGTGTCCTGATCCAGAACAGTAAAACCGCTATCCCCGACAAATTCATCTGCGGTTAAGACTGTCATTTCTCCTCCCTTTAGAAATTCTTCTGGCTTCATATTGGTGTTACTGTGCCGTCAGGATTGACACGAGCTTTTTGTCCTGAAGCATTTTGAATTATAGTACCTGATAATACTTTTTGCTTGCCTATGGTTACAACTGTTTGTTGAACAGGAGTATCAACATCTTGACCTCCTTCTCTTAGCAAGTTTTCAAGTGTTCTTTCACGATTTAATTGCTTTTGTTCAAGCACTTCTGTTTGATCGCCAGGTTGAGGGAAGTATTGCTTTCGTGCGCTATCAAATTCATCGGGTGATACAGCCGCACCAGATTCTCGTCTCAAAACCGCATTTATAAAATTTCTTTGTGCTTGTTCAAACTGTTGTCGTTCGCTTGTTTTTAACGTATTCGGTATCATTCCACCAACAATACTGCCTAGACCAGTGAAGTTTCCACCAATATCATTGATGATTTTATTTGCATCTGCAACACGATTTGCGTAACCCAAAGCAGCTTGCTGTCCACTTGTTAACTTTACATCACTTTTACCATTGAGAGCTTCTTTAGCATCTGCAACTGCCTTATCTATTTGTGCTCGCTTTAGTTCTTTCTCTAATATATCTCCTCCAAATTTACCAGCCGCTATCAAAGCCTGTTCAGGTGTCTCTGCTGACTGAATAGCTTGTAGTATTGAATTTGGCGCACTTTGTTCACTCGCTGACTTAAGCAGATCGAGTTTAGTATCACTCAACGTCTTCATTGCAGTCTTATTTTCCTCGTGAGCTCTCTCTTTTTCAGTAATCATTTCGTTGTACTGTCTCGTTTCATCCTTGTTAAACGCTTCCTTATTTTCTTCATAAGCAAACTTTAATAATTCAATGTCTTGTGCATCTTTTTCTAACACTACCGCTATCTTTCGATCAGCAATTTCTTTCGCACGGGCGTAGTTATTCTGTCGCGCATACTGAATGACTGCCAGATCAGCTTGTTCTGAGATATACTTTCTATTTATATCTCTTTCTACTACAGCCTTTTGACCTTCTGACATTGTTTCTCTTTCAATAGACTTAATTTCGTTCTGTTGTGCACGTTGGGATGCCAATATTTGACTATTTATATCATCAAGTTCTTTTCTAGCAGGATCAACAGTTTCTGAATATGTAGTATCTTCAAGTGCTGTTTTTGATTCTCTACCTAGTATCTTATCCATCAAACTTTGCTTAGAAGTCGTCATGTCAGTCTCCTTTGCTTTCAAGGCGGCGTTCTGTTCAGCTAGACGCTTTTCCTCGTCCCTAGAAGCCGTATACGAAGCCGTACCCTGCTCAATAGCACCTTGAAGTCCCACAGCACCAGTTAAAGGCGTTGGGGTTGGCAATTTCATGGGAGATTGTGGTTGCAGGGATTCTGATGTAATCGCTTGATAACCCCCAGTTGAGCCATTTAATGACTGATTAACACCGCCCACATTTACAGACGGGTTAGCTTTCGTGTAGGTTGCTCGTTCATCAGGCGTTAAACCTTTTAGAGCTGTATCAAATTGTTCTTGTTGTGTAGGCATATTGTTAATATTATTGTAATTGAGTATGGATTTTATTCACTATACCGATACTTTTTATTTCGTTTGTACCAGTTGAAATCATGCAAACTTTAATTTGAATATCAGTCCTAGTCTTTCCGATTAAAGTTTTACCTAAATCATCACTATCTTGATTTGTACTTGTAATTGTTCCTGCCTTTATCCATTTTTGAAATCGAGCAATAGAAGTACCTGTAGCACCCGTATAAGTTTCATCAACTTCCACCATATAACCTGAATCAGTTGCCTGAATTGAAGTTATATGAGAAGTCCTACCACCCCAGATTCCCTGGAGAATTTCAACCTCATCACCTATAACATAATCAGATAAATCGGCTGTTGTTGTAAATCCTGTAGTATTTGACCAAGTAATAGTTGTCTCTACTGGTTCCAAATCAGTAGTACGATATTTAACTATTATTTTATCAGTAGAAGAAAGAAATGGTTTGTGAAATGCGTATACGTTATTCCAAATATCTTGTAAAGATGTTGCTGGTAATCGTGAAGTAATTATGTGTGAATATGTTTGGATCGTTGAATTACTATCATCAGAAAATATCCCGTATTTTGCTGTTGTTGCATCGGTATAAAATCTAAACCCCGCCAAAACCGAACCATTTTTATCAGCTACATTAGATTGATTTTTAATAGAGACTATCGCACCAGCCCCAGCTGAGACATCCTCACCCACTTCACAAAGTCTTGATTGTCCATAATCAGTCACCGATGGACTTGATGTTATGTCATAATAGGAAGGAGAATATTTGTGATATAAGCCAATATCAGGGTCGTATTCCCAAATACCAGAAGGACAGTTTTCTTCATTTTGAGAATTATTTGACATCTCCCCTAGATTAACGAGGATATTGACACGACCATTAACTATTCCAATCCCATTCGGGTGAACCCACCTATCATTATAGAATGAAAAAGCATTTGTAAGCATTTTCTTATTTCTGATGGGGAATCTAGCGATTTCGACAAATGTTGCACCATTCAATTGACCAAGCACACCATCATTATTCAAAATAACAGGGACATCATCTTTTATGACACATGCCATTGCGCCAGTAGAGTTTATTGAATATGCGTTTTCAAATGTATCAGCCGTAACCCCGTCCCAAAAATACACCCTAGCATTCAGTCCATAGCGATTGACCGTACCTATCCATATCCCATTTGAAGCGGGAGTAAGAAATGTGATGATATTCTCAGTTTCAGAACCAAGACCAGCTGATTCAAGATTGATAGTATACGAACCAGAGGAAGCCACAGTATCAGCACTATCCCATGAAATAATTTTGCAAACTTCAGTTGTCATATACAATCTATTTCCATAAACTGCCAAAAGATGAGAATTGCTGTTAACATTACCTGCAGTAAAACTACTCCAACCAGCTCCACCTAACTTGTACACAACTCTTGATGCTGTCGTAACATACAATGACTCGTTAAATACTTTCATGTCCGAACAACGAGAACTACATGTTGTTGGGCTTCCTGATAAATCATCTTCAATAAACGTGGTAGGGAAACTTGCCGCCACTGATTTGAACACTTTACTACCTGCAACAGTCCAATATTGAATACCATCTCCCATATCTATTCTTGCAAAACTTGTGGCAAGACCCAAATTTGTAAGTCCACTATAACTGGAAAGCGAACCATTTGAAATCATGCGAGTACCAAATATAGAACCTTTCTTTTTTGTTAGATCTACATTAAACGTACCCCAAAGTGATCCTTGATTATCACCAAGATTTGGCTGTGTCCATTGCCCATTTAGAGGTAGTTTATATGACATGTTAAGTGTAATAAGGTAAATAAATTGTGGTCGTCCCAATAATAGTAGAAGCAAACGCATCTGGTGGTTGCAAAACACTATAAGTTGCGGAACCACCCTCATCTACTACCTGATTTTCACTACTGGCAGACTTTGAATTAGCTAATATAGGGTCTGGTATATCCGAAAGAAATCTTGCTCTAAACGCTTGATCAATATCAAGAGGAATACTCTTTGAAGATTTCAAAAGTCTATTCTCTCTTTCAAGAACTTCAACTCGTCTAGCTAATTGTAATATTTGTTCTTGCATTACGATTTGTCTTGATTAGTCCATGTGGTTACTGATTTAACTAGATTTTTCCACAATCTGTTGAACGTTTGTATGGTGTCAGTCATTCCTATCGAATCTGATACATTCTCAAAATTCACAGTCACCATTGTTATCAACTCTGATATCTTATTTCCCCAACTAACAGATTCAGTTAAAGCTATAGAGTCTGATATATTCTCTGTATAGGTAATTGATGGTTTAATCGAGAATGTCTGCCATGCATTAACTCCACTTGTAAAAGTAGAAATTAAAGTAACTGCTCCAGCTGGTGTTTTGTTGGCATTTGGGTCAAAGATGGCATTTATATCACTTGTTGCACTAGCTATTCTTTTAGTTGTGCTTGCACCCGCCGTTTGTGTCGCCCCACCTCCTTGTCCAACAGTCATTATTGCTCTTGAATTATCTGCTACGGTAGTCACCGAACCAGAAGCAGTATCATTATTTTGGTTACTGGCACTGTTACCTGAACTATCAATACCAGCTACACCTGTATAAGACACCGCACAGCCATAATCGGGGCTACCTGTAGTAGCAGTAATGGTATTCGCACCAGTTGCAGGATTTAATAGATAAAATGTAACTAGGTGTGCATTTGAGGAATTGTACGGTCTAGCTGAAAGCTGTGTCATTCCTACGCCATTATAAGTACAAGAGGTACTAGCTCCTGAAGCGTTAGCACGAACAGCTACAATCAAAATAAGGTTAGCCCCAGTACACGTGTGAGACCATGATGCGGTTGCCGAATTTGAAGTTGTATCTACTGCTATAGCCATTGTTTTATGCGAACGCTACTGTGTAGGTCATTACTATTTGGTCTGTATTTGCGGTTGTTATTGCACTCGTTAGTTTTCTTCCTAGCATCGTTCCCGATGAAGAAGCATTGAACATACCGACTTCTGCTATCGTCTTTGCTCCTGTTGCTGTCCATGTGTATGACAAAGATAAAGTGTCATTTGTAACTGTTGTTGTTGTACGAGAGACTGTTGCTGCGGCACGTGCAAGACCTGTATCGGTTATTTCGGTGACTAACGTAGTATCGGTCACAGCGGCGGCGGTAGACCCTGTTCCAACTGCTAAATAAGTGAACGGAACAGCAGTAGCATCTCCTGCAAGAAGAGCTATCTGTGCTTTCCCTGCATTTGTAATTATGTTCTCACCCTTGAAACTTTTAATGACCTCTCCATTTCTAATTTGCTTTATCTCAACAGTCCCTTTTATTTTGATTGTGTTTTGCATGTTATTTTTTTAATTTGTTAATTATCTACATGATTCGATGTTAGGAATAAAACGTTTTCTGACATCACGTTCTCGTCGACCAAAGAAGTCAGCAATCCGTCCATTGATTCTGAGTCTCTCGCTTCCTTCAAGGTCAATTACGTCCTTCTCAAGTTGTGACATATTAGCCAAACCAAGAATCTTGGCTTTTTCAAAAGCAGGTTTCTTATAAAAATACTCATGATAAACTGGTACACCTATAATCTTCGTAGTATCGGAAGTTGTTGGATATGAACCTTCACGATTAATTACCATTTTGATGCCGTTAGTAGCATTGTAATTTGGTATGGCATCGAGCAAAATTGCGTTAGACATCTTTCCATATTGGCGAGGTATCCCCGTATTAGTATTCACCAAAATTTCGCTGGCTGACACTTTCAATTCATCGACAGGCGTTATCTCTGTGTAATCTGTTGCAATAGCGGATGGTAGAATAATAACCTTTGAAACATCAATAATGCGGTTTGAGTTTTGATCTGACGTAAATGGATAGTCTCTCTGACCAGAAACTATATTAGTGGTGATTATCTGAAAATCAGAATGATTAATATCGTCACCCTGCCATGTATTTGCATTCTTTGCCCAGATGAGTAAGTAATTATCAAGGGCTACGCTGACACGAGCAGTAAATTCACCAAGCATTTCTGCATTACCTGAGACATCTCCATAATTAACTCCTATCTCTTTTTCATAGAATTGAACTAGACCTTTATAAGGTGAGGTTGTTTGGTTAAATTGTATTGACATATTTTTTTATTTAATCGCACTATCTCTCCCACGTTCAGGTCGATAGCTTCTGAACATGAGAAAAGAGTGAGATCAACTAGTCAGCTTCAGTCATTTCATCGAATATGACTGTGACTTTATTTGTTGACTGTCGAATGAAAGTGAGTTTTGCCCAATCAAGACCGCTCAATACGAGGTCACCACCTGTTGCTTCAGCAAACTGAAGATCAACACTAGCGTTCTGTGCCGCTAGAGTAATGGTTGCACCTGCTGTACTTGAAGCGTTCTGCAAATATACAGTTGCTACATCTCCAACATCGGGAACGTAGTAGAAAGTAGAAGTTGCATTCAAGGTTACAGTAGTGTTTACGTTTGGTGTCCACAAAACAACCGTAGGAATAGCAGCAAAATCGGCTGAATTAGTCGTATATGTAGCCGCTGTTGATGTAGTTGCGATATAACCTCCAACTGTCAAACCTTTATGGAATGAAGATCGGTAGAATACATCTGGACCTGCCATAGCACCCAATACTGGTGACTGCTTTGGTACGTTGACGTTTACTACAGGAGCTTTTTGTTCAGGAACCTGAACATTGACTACTGGAGCAGGTACGTTAACTACCGGGCTTGAGTTACCAAGAGATTGTCCTGGAACTGTTACAACCGAGGGAGCTTTGAAAGCCAATACTCCAAAAACTAGAGTAGTGACTAGAAGCGCACCGATTGATATTTTTTTTGAATCCATTTTATTATTTGTAATTATGTTTTCGACCTTACTTAAACGATGCGACCCATGCCTTTAGAGCTTCCTTCTTCAATTCGTACTTTGCTGGACTTCTCTTTGCATAGGCATCAACAAGAGCTTGAGCATCGGCTTGTGTTTGTGAAGACACAACCTCTGGTGCTTTCTCATCTTTGATGATTTCTACTGCTCGATTTTTCTTTGTTTCTGCCATTTGTGTGTATTAGCTGGTAATCCCCTTATGGGTGTGGTTATGAAGGCGAGATACTCGGTGGGGAATATTCACCTCCATAAGCCCACCCACGAGGGGTGGATTGGTTAGGCGATTGTGATGTCGATGACCAAACCGAGCTTAGGCGCCCATGTTTTGGCTCCGATATAGCCCCAGACAACTACTTCTTTTCCAGTCTTGGCACTAACAGACTTCTCTTCGTACTGGATTCCACGAGGAGCGGCATAAATGGAGATTCCCTTTATACCTGCCATTCTGTGACCAGAGTTTGTAACTGCACCGTAAGAACCCGGTGTGTAGCTAGCAAACGTGCCAGATCGGACAACGTAAATCTCTATACCAGCTTGATTTGAAACCAAACCGTTATTGAGAGCGGCATCGGCGAAATTAAAGCCAGAAGCCATTTGTGACTGCACGATACCTACCAAGTCGGTATTCTCTACAACCAAGTACATACCACGGAAGTTATCGGCATAACCTGCAAACTTTGAAAGCAAGTTAGCGAGAATAACATTCCAGTTTGCGGCTGTTGTAAATCCGCCTGTTAGTGTTGTGTAAGCACCTGTACCAGCGTCTACGAGCACGTTCAAGACATACTTATCAATTGCTGTTGCAACCGAAGCAGTCATGTCGTCTACACGAGCGGCGAAAAGGTCGAAGTGAGCAAGAGCGGCTTCAAAATCGTAGATGTGTTCTGCACAGTAAACCTCATCGGCTACTGTAAGAGCATCTTCAGTCGTTGTGAAAGCGGCTGTTGCGTATGTTCCGACTACGGCTTGAACGACCGCTGTAGGAGCTGTCTGATAAGGGTTCTGAATGTATTTTGATTCAGTGCGATCTACTGTGCAGATTTTCTCTGCTACTAGCATGTTTCTTAGAGCTGTCTCGAGAGTACTTTTGAAGTACTTGGAACGGTATACAAACGATACGGTTCCTGTTCCGATAGTATTAATATTAGTAACCCATCACATATGAGATACCCACCTAACTTTTCTGCAACGAGGGATTATAAACTGATAACCCCACCGATCTATTTCTTCTTCTTAAGGTTCCAACGTGCCTTAGCAAGTGCCTCAGGGTCTTCTGGGAGCTGTCCTTTTGTGCTTTTATCGACAATCTCCTCATCAGATACTTTGACCGAACCACGTCTGGCTGTGCCTGTATTAGTAGCGGCGGCAGTCTTACGTTCATCTTGCTTGTCTTTTAGAAGTGTCTTGATAACGTTTGATTTTAGAGCATCTCCAATGGAGATTTTCTTATATTTAGCGTAATCCAGCACTTCATCCAGATCATCTTCATGAACATCGGCTTTTGAAAGCGCAATTATGTCTTTTGATGACAATCCGTCAGGTTTGGATTCTACAGTGGGCTTATCTTTGAGTTTCTTCTCTGCGATAATGGCTCGCTGTTCTTGATCGCTGGCTTTTTTCTCTGCCTTCGTCAATTTTTCCTTAACCTCCTCTATGCTTTCCTCTGCACCTTCATCAGGTGTTGTAACTTCAGGCGTTACTTCCGGTGTGGTTGTTTCAGTTGTGTCCACTACAACAGTTTCTTCGGTTTCCATTTTGTAAGTCCCTATGTTAAGAGCGGGAGCTAACTCTAATTACGGGTAATTATATCACATTTCGTGTGATAAAGCTATTACTTGCTACTGTCTTGAAGCAAACGCTTCTTTGTCTCCTCAACTGTCTCCAGTTTTTGACCTGCTAATGTTCTAATGACCGCCAATTGCTGGTCAGTGTGGGAGATAAATGTGTTGCGTGCTATCAAAGAAGTGCCAACCAAGTCAGGAGCCTCCTCTTTGATCTGCCATTCGGTTAAATCAACCGGAACCAAGTCAGGATTTTCCAATAATTTCAATGATTGTTCTACCATCTCAATCAAGAGCTTTCTGGCAATGACTATGTAGCGTGCTTGCTCTGGTGCCTTATCCTTCAAATCTATAGTCATCCACAAATCTATTGCTTGACCGATAGGCAGATCGTTCTGCAACTCTGGTAAGAACTGCTTACGCATCAACTTTCTTAGAGCTTCACCGCTAAATGTCTCTCGTATCTGCTTCTTTTCATCATCCGTTATAGGAAGACCAAAGAATAGGTTACGGATTGTCTTTAACAACTCCTCTCTCTCTGAAAAGGTTGACTTCAAGAGTTCAAACTCTGCGTCACTTATTCTCATGCTCTGTACTTTTCTTTTTTCGTTACTCATTTTTGTATAAATTTACTTCTAATGTCTATCCCGTGCTTTGTTTCGACCATCATTATTTTCTCCATTTGATTCTTTCTAACCTTATCTAGGTCATTCCCTATCACTATCCTTGTACTTGCTCCGCCATAGTGATAAATAAACGCCCTCCTGGCGATAACGAGCTTGTAGTCGGCATTCTGAACACGAATAGTCATGTCAAAATCCTCTCCCCCATGACCAAACGATTCATCCCATACTCCCACCTTGTACATACACTCTTTTGAGATGAGATAGCAGACACCTATGATTGAAGTCGGATCAAGAACATTGTCGAACTGGTCGCCATTATTCCAATCCACGCTCTGTCTGTCGCCTGTTCCCCAGAATGTAGGAGAGACCAAACCAACATCTTTATCCTCAAACGCTTTCAACATCTCATCCATCCAACCCGGAGTGACTACCGTGTCATTGTTCATGAAGCAGTAGTAATCACCTGTGGCTATGGAGAGACCTGCATTCAATGCACCTGCGTAGCCCTTAGGAACTTTGTTTTGGACATATTTAAGCCTCGGTTCGCTATCGTTGTCGTAAGGGTATGATCCCATAACAAACTCGCCACCTCGACTTTTTTCACTCTCTTTAACCTCTTTTCTCTTTTGTCTTTCAGTTCTAAACTTCTCATAATCAACAAACATTGAATCAAACCTAGGATAGTAAGTCTCTAGAAGTAGATTTCTTACTTCCTCGTCCTCACCCTCTTGGACCACAATCAACTCAAAGTTTTTCGTGTAGAGTAGTATGCTATCAATGCAGACTTGAGTAAGGTCTGCTCTGAAGCGTACTGGTATAATTATGCTTATCATTTGTAATAATCCCCACCGTAATTATTATTGGCTCCCGACCGCCGATGGCGTTGCCATTGGATTAGCCTGTAATGGTGAAGGTTGAGCAACTGGAGCAGGTAATGCTGAAAGCTCCATCGGACTGACCGTACCTGTATGTGCAAGCAACTTGTTGAATATCAGTTTTTCTTCTGGCGTAAGTGGCATACCCTGTTTACGTGCGAAGAATGCAAGCATGGTGTTCAGTGTCGTCATGTCATTCTGATCTGTGGATTCACCCGTAACATCAACTTGTACTTCCCATTCCAAATTCTTAAACTGCATCTTCCATGTCTTTGTATCTATGTCAGACGGCTTGAAGAAGCGTTGATTGCCCTGATCCGATAGAGATTCTTTGAGACCATTTGCCGCCATTTCAGTCATCATTGCTTGTTCCTCTGGTGATACTGGCTGACCTGATAACACCTTATCTTTGATGAGATTGTTTGTTATGAGGGTAGACCTGTTCTTAATATACTTGGCATCAATCCTCTGAATGTCGTAGTCCTCAAGCGTAGCCGAGACTTCTTCTGAAGTGTCCATCTGTTTCTTAACGAATGGGATAACGAATTTCTTGAACATCTCCTCGATGTAAAGTCCTTTGTTCTGTCGCATCAAGTTAAAGAGATCATGTGATTCTTGTAATAGAGTTTCAACCTGTCTCCATGCTGTACCTGAAGGGGCTGTGTTGCCTAGCATTGATTCAGATACACCTGTTATCTCGTTACCTAGCACTTTCCATTGATTCGCAAAAGACTGCCATGAAGTAATGTCGTGTGCTGTATTTGCGACTGTGGTGATAGGTTGATTTACTGCATGAATTAGAATATCTCCGTTCTCTACTGCGGTAAGAGCGTTCTGACCTACGAATGTACCGTCTGATGTTTGGAATATGAGCTTACCTGCAAGGTCTAGTTGATCCTTGATTGCCTTTGATGAATGGTTTTGCATCCATTGTGCTTCAAACAATCCTTCGACTGGTCCGATACCGAGTGTCTGACCTTCTTCACGGATAAGGTGAGTGAGCATGTAAGGTGACTTTTCTTCCTTACCGGAGATGAGAGTAAAATCATCAAACTTTCCTTCTTCTTTACCGGCTACGAATGAGATGACGTGCATTTGCTGAACGTATGTGTCTTCATCTTTTTCTTTTTCTGTAAGGTATGAAAGCGGTAAGAGAGCGTGAACCTCGTACAAACGAATGTAATCGCTCTTGTTATCCACTGGCTGACCTTCGATCGTCTTTCGTGTAGCTTTGGCTTTACATAACTTCTCAACAATCTCTTTATCGTAACCCTTTCTCTGTCTTAGCTGAGCTTCTGTAAGTTCCAAAACCTCAATAACAGGGTTGTTATCAAAGTCTACTGAATCACATATAATTCTCTGCCACGGTACAACCATTCTGTGTAATTCACCTTCTTTCTCTACAAACTTAACTACTGCTGAACAATAGCGAGCAAGCATTCTTCCCCATTCATTCAAGAATATTCCAAAGTTCTCCTTACGCATCCAGTCCTGAACGTGTACAGTCGCCAAGAAAGCATCCATTGTAGATTTGGATTTGACTGCCTTAACCTTGATCTTCCCTCGATCTATATCAGTCGCCCGATACCAGATATTCTCTGCTGACGTAACGATATTCGGGAATGGCTTATCTCTCCCTTGTGAATCTTTGTCACCTCCTTCCGTGTGTTTAGAATAATGATATGCGTCAATCTTATTCAGAGTATCGAGCATGTTTCTAGTTACATGCTTGGATATGAGCGTGTCTCCTTTGTAGTCCTGTTCAGCTTTACGAACAAGCTCACCTACAGTACATTCACCGATATTGTCATATTCTTTTGACATTGGTGTTTAGTTAGACCTGAACGTGACTGTGTATTTACCAGCAAATGAACCGAGAGCATTGATTGATAGTCCTCTGGTGAAAATAGTGTCAAAGACATATGTTCCTGTACCCGGAGAGGCGGCGAACGTGGCTAGTGTCGTTGAAGATACGTCAGTCGTAGATGTAGCGTCTTTAATTTCAAATACCGTAGCTGATGTACCTGTTACGATGACTGAACCCAACACACCGCTAGTATTTGTGACAACAGCTTTCTTTAATCCAGCCCATGTCGAATCAGTGCTAGTAGATTGATATTCATTACCAATCGTTACACCTGCGTATGAACGCTTTAATTCCTGTGGTGCATCTGGTTGGGTTAGAATTGCGATAGTGAAAGCAGAGACTATGGCTAACATAACTACAGTGACCAAAACTTTTAATGTTTGCATTTTTATGAATTAGACTTTTATAATAAAAAAGAGGCGAAAAACAAGTTTCGCCCCTGATTTATTTAACTTTGAATACATTATATCACCTTTTCACAAAAAAAGCTACTTCGTTCCATTTAGTATCTGATTCTTTTTATTCATAGCAAAACGATTCTGTTGGATAGTAGCTACTCGTGATGATTCTTCGGACTGTCCGGGTATCATACGCCCTAGAATTACGAAGTACATACGCATGATGTAGCAGTCTGATGCATCGGGTGAATGACCTATCGCTTCTTTAACATTCTCTTTCATGGTAGCCATACGCTTACCGTCACCTTGTGAAGCGTCTTGGTAGTTTGAGAGTTCCTCGATGATTACTTCTTTCTGACGACCAGTAACTCTTGAGGCGATTTTGTGATTGTTCACTAGGTCGGCGAGATTGAATACGCATTGAGAGCGTAGGTTCTTATACTCCGATACAAGTGAAGCATCTCTGAAATATCCGGCGTTAGGAAGTAACACGATGCTCTGGTCAGTCTTTATTGGACCATATGATGACTTATATCCCACGATACCGTCTAGCAAGGATGAAGATGCCACACCTGCACCTACGCCTATGGCATCAACGGCTATATGCGAGTAAGGGATACGTTCAGTAGAGGCATACTCTCGTATCTTTCCTATAATCATTTCTGTGTTTAACCTATCAAACTCCTCACGCTTATACTCCTCAAGTCCTTCCCAGAATGAGAATATTGTCTTATCCGAGCCGTCATCAGCGATGTCTACGATGAGATACTTGCTATTCTCTTTGACTATAGTGTTAGAGAATACGTCTATGAGAGCTTCATACTTGAATAGCGAGCCAGCGTTGTCGACATACTCGGCAAGTATCTCCTGCTTGTAAGTATCAAAGTCTAGTTCTGTTTTAGCTTTATCCTTTTCTGATTGTGGTAGGAATGGATTATCAAGTGAGGTAAAGTGAAAGCACGCATAGTCCTTGTCAGTCTGTGATATTTTCTCCAAGCGTCTAAGGTTAGGATTTTCTTTCTTTGGTGTACCGATGAATACTACACTTCCGGCCGTGTCGATAAGTGCAGGGCGGAATATCTCTTGAAAGCCAATGAAGAAGTCTTTACATGTGTCTACCTCGTCAAAGATTATAAGATCGGCACGCAATCCTCTGAAGTTCTCCCTCGCCTCGAAACCTGATAGGTATATCCTCGATACTCCGCCGTCAGTTGTAGGTAACTCTACTTCTAACCTGCTTTCATTCAACTTGCCTATGCCATTCAACCTAGCTTTCAGTGCCTCCCAGATAATAGCCCTAGACTGCTTCATGTTCGGACTCAAGTAAAAGACATTCTGATTTCGCTTGGAGACCGCTGTAAAGAGCATGATTTCAATAGCTACTGTGCTTTTACCTGATCTGCGACCTGATCTAACGACTTTGAATCGAGCAGGACTAGAGACAATTATCTTTTGTTTGTCATACAGAAGCATCTGGTTTGAATGAAGTGTCGAAGCTTATGTTTATCTTCTCGCCATTCGTAGTCATATCTACGTTATCGCCAAACTCTCGCTTTCTCTTTCGTTTCAAGTAATCCATAGCGTTTTGATAGGATTCTGGGATTTTCGCTACAACTGTCTTTCGAGCAAGCAAAACAGGATTTTGCTTTAACTGGTTTTTTCTCTCTAAAAACACTGGATTATCCTTTTGATAGTTATACAGCGTTGCAGGTGAAATATCCGCATAAAAGCACGCTTCATCATCAGTTGCATCCATTGAAAATGCCAACTCAAGTTTTTCAATAATGATTTCATCTATTATTTTTGGTCTACCTCCTTTATTTTTCATTGAAATTGAAATTAATCTTATTACTCTTATGCACATTGCAATTAATACATAACCATTGAATGTTATTTATCTGATGTTCACCTCCTTTTGATAAGGGCGTTATATGATCTGCATGCCTGTTACCTCTCTCAACTATTGAACACTTACATAGATTACACTTAAAATTCTGCGATTTGATTAAAGAATCAAGAGTTTCCCTTGTAATTGATCCATCATCTGTCGAAATAATCGCAAGCATTCTTTTTCTTCTTGAAAGTCTTTGATTAACTTTTTCATTTATAAAAGCCATTCCAATTTTCTGGATTTTACTCAAAAAGAATTTGTAAATCGAAATATTAGGAATCTCAAAAAACTCCAATGCTTCCCCAATAGTTGGTGTAAAACCATACTTTAGGAATAACACTTCATAAATACTTTTTGTTATAGCACTTTGTGGTATTTTCTTATCATCATAAAGTTTTAATTTTTCCTTTAAGGCGATTTCCAAATCATAATTAATAGCACCACATCCATTACAAAGTGGACATCTATTCAAACTTATATCTGTTGGTCTGCCTACTTTTGCCATATATTTGTTATGATTATGTTTTGACGCTCATGGTTGTGGGTCGGATTGAATTGCGGGGCGAACCTCAACGCAATCCAGCCCACAATCTTGGGCATCATGTGTTTGGAATTCCGTTACTTAACGTAGAGTTTATATTTATTCAATTCTTTCATTTGGGTAAATTGGTTTTCCTGCATAATTCGCTCTCTTTCTTTAATTACTTTTTGCTTATGTAACCTATATTTATAACAACCTCGACACTCATTAAATTCATTGAACTTCCTATGTTTATTCCGCCATTTATTGCATGTCGGACATTTCGATAAATTTGGATTCGTTTGCATATATTTACGTCTGGATAAGTTTCATAGCCTCATCTCCTGTACACAATCGACCGTATTGTGGTGATGAAAGTGTTTGTGCCATTTGGTAGAGGTATTGGAATCTGTCGTTTCTATCGTGGACGTTCTCACAGATAAACTTGTACTCGGCTTTGTAAGCTAGTGTCTCCTCCTCTAATCTGAAACTCGGACGATCGATGTAGAGTGACCACCACAAATCTTTCCCGATCTCCTGCTGTCTTTTCAAATGTGTAATTTCATGTACAACTTTTTCTGGTGGTACTTGGTATGCACAGTGAATCGTGTCTCCGTTCGCTATAATCAGTCCATCATCCCAGTTAACGTTAAACTTCTCTTTGAGTTTTGCGTATATCTCTGGCTTTTCTTTTGAAAATGAGATGTTCATTTGATTATTTTCCTCTTACCCCAGAAACAGAATAAGCATATATCTGGTGACTTATGTGTTGGTAGGTACTTACCTCCGCAACGGGGGCAGATTTTAACTCGAATGTTCCTTGTTTTGAATCTGACATTGAATGTAAAGAAATAATCTAGCTCCATTGTTCTCATATAAATAAAATGAAACGCACAAAAGTTGCGTTCCAGTGGTTTCCCTATTTAGTTGTGCCCTTATTGTACCACACCCATTACAGAAGTCATGTGGATAACGCTATTCCAATAATAAATCCTACCACCAACGCCCCTGTTACTATCCTTGCTACGGTACCTATTTCAATCATTTGAATTTAGATAATAATTTATTACCTACGGCTCTCATAACTGCAGATATACCATGTGCGTGAAATTCTCCATTTCTGTCTCTAACTCCGACATACTCCTCAATAAAATCCATAGCGTGTGATGCTTCGTGAGCCACAGTAGCAAGTGCAACATGTGCCGGTAATGTTGAATCAATAACAATAATAGGATTCTTACGTCCATAGACATCATCAAGTGCGTTCCATGCCCTACCTCTACAATTCCCATAATCATTCTCAACTGCCTTCAATGATTGATTGAGATAGTCGGAAGCGAAACATAGTATTTGCGAACGAGTACCAAGGCATACTCGAATTGAATATTCTTCTGTAAAAATCGGAACAAGCAAAGTAATCATTTTTTTCTTTTTCATATGTTTATCTGTTTAATTTCCACTCTCCATGAAACTTACAAGGATACGGTTCGGCGCACCACATGCCACCGTTGTGAAGTGGACTTGGGGTCATAATCATATATTCACATGTCTCTGGTGTAACCGCCGCTTCATATGTCTTTCTAAGTGAGCTGTTTTTTCCTTCGAATATCTTTGTGCCCTCTGTGGGCGGGGTTTGTTTCATAAATGTTACCCAATGCGTTTTTTGTTGCTTACCACTTGGGTGTCCGAATAATGGCGCAACAGGAGTGAGTTTTAGAATTTGACTCAATGGTATCTCATACTCACACCATTTGAAAATAAGAACACCATCTGGTTTCAACACTCTAAAACATTCGGCAAATCCTTTTTTTAGGTCTTCTTGCCAAGTATCTTTATCAAGCACACCATACATCGCCGCCATGTAACTATTGGCACCGAGCGTTTTCAAGTGTGGTGGGTCAAACACTACTAAAGAAAAAGTGTTGTCAGAAAACTCCAAATTGCGGAAGTCCATCACTTTATCTGGTAAACATCTTCGGGTTCGAGCATTTTTTCCGTTTCCGATTGTTCTTGGTTGCATCACTCTTTTATCAACGAACAAGGTATCGGGATGTTTTTTATCAAACCAGAATGTCCTTCCCCCACAACACGCATCGAGTATTTTCATATCATTCCCTGCCCGTAGGCGTTAGCGAGTCTCTAATAATGTTGGCGAAGTCAGAGGCGAGAGCCTTTCGTCCTGACATGTATAATTTTGATGGATGACTTTCACTTACTTCTATCATGCCCTCCGCCTCCCTAGCCAAGAGTTCGAGCAAGCCTGTGAGAGATTGGCGGTGGAAGGATTGGATGGCTTCTGGATCTGGTATTTTTATCCACCAACCTTCAACAGCATCGGCAATATCCCTCTGGGGAAACTGCTCCTCAAATAGTTTCTCCCGATCCGCTAGGTATTGTGTGATTGTGTTCATGGTTTGTAATGTTATTTGATAATGGGCGATCCTTTTGCACCTTGAGTGAGTCCCTCTATTGCTCCAGTGATTTGATAAAGGTCATTTATAAACTGCCCGAAAGCGGGATGACGGATGAAATCGTTTATTCTATTCGCCACTTCTTCCATACGCTTTAGGTAGTCAGGTGTTAATTCTTTCATCGTGTATTTATTTATTATTTCTCATCTTTGGAGTAGAGCAAGAATTTCATTGGCAGTGTCGTAGTAATTCGCTATATGGCTATTTTCATCAATCATTCTTTGAATTTTAATACACAAAGATTTTCTTTCCTTCTCCACCGCCTCTTTAGTGGCTTCTTGGAGCTTGGCGAGCCACCAGTCGATTTCCATTTCAGAACATTCAGATTTTATAAACCTTTTATAAAACTCCTCTCTCAATTGTTCAGGTGTCATGTTAGTAATTGTTTCCAGGCTCGTTCCATACGACTATATCAGCCTTGTGTGTTAATACTTTCCAAGCACATTTTAGAGTGTGCCAAAACGAGATGTAGCCAACTGGGCGAGCATAAACCCATCTACCTTTTTGTATAGAACTTTCGATTGCCGTTCCTCGCTCTTTCAAGTCTAGCTCACCTAAAAATATATTTGTTCCTTTCATCTAATTTTTAATTAGCTAATAATCACTTGCTTCTTCTAATTTATCCTCCAATTCCCCGACTGTCATAGTTATTTTCTTGGCTCGCCTATTCTTCTCTTTCTTTATATATTCAATCCTTTTCTTTTTTAATTTAGCTAACCTCGCCTTGCTTAGTGGTTTTGCATTGCGTAGTATATATGGAGCTACCCAGTTACGGAATGTTTCTGATAAACCTTTTTCCCACGCTTCTGCCGTGTGAAATTGTGTAGTATGTGGTTCCTTCATCTCAATTTTAATTAGCTAGTAAGGTTGGTTATTGTTTATACTGTTAAAATTGACAATAAATACTCCGAGAAGAATTAACCAAAAAGATATATCCGCCAATGATATACCACCATGAGCTGTGGCAAATCCTATAATAGCAAAACCTAACATGTTGAAAATATATTTCATCTCAATTTTTCTGTTAATGCTGTTAATAATTCCTTAGCTTCGGGGAGGGTGAGAGTCATTTCTAGATTGTCATCATCCCATGCAAGAGTAGGGAATCCTTTAATAAAGAATTCTATTTCCCCTGCTACATCATCCTCTATCTCTTGGTGTTTGGTGATTTTAATCATATATTTATTGCCTTAACGGACACAACGTACGTAGCCGCTATTAGTCTTGGTGTTAAAGTTAGTGTAGCCGCTGGCCAAGTTCACGGGCCAAGCGAGAGCCGTATTATTATAGTACTCGGTAGACGACCAGAAGTAGAAACCTTGGAAGCCTTCTACTTTTTCATCAAATGCTTGTAAGAGTTCAACTCGTGTTGGTAATCGACCACCTCTTTCTTCACACCACGCCTTGGCTTCAAACCAGTCCATTTCTCTATCTGACACCTCACCCCATTCTAAAGTCTTGCCTTCAATCACTTGTTTTACAGAATTCTTGAAACCGTCTAATGGTTCTTTTACTTCTTCAAAATTGTCTAAGTCTATGAGCTCACCTGTTGTTTTGTTTTTGTATTGCATGGTAGTTACATTTAATAGTTACTAAGTTGGGTGTTTTGTAAAAAGAACCAAGAGCTGGAGAGCAAGGATTTCTTATGTGAGTAATTTCCTAACTCGGCTACACTCACTTGGTCACCTTGCAGGTCTTTCGCATGTATCTTTGGCTTTTAACCAGATGCTGGCTACATCGTCATGCGGGGCTATCGACCCATGTATAGTCGGGGTATGCGCCAGAATCATTTGCATACACCCTAGCGTCTCACCTTTTGCGCCATCTCCAGCTTTTGATTCTCTTTACGTTGTTAATGTGCACTATTTCTGTGACAATAAATCCTCTTTTTCAACCTTTCTGACGCATTTCACATACTCTTTCATTCGCCTGATGCCTTCTTCTGCCGAACTTGCGCCTAGTACATATTCAGACACAAATTCTTCTGGCAATCCACAAACTTTTACGATTTTTTCGATATGGCGTTTCATGTGTTTTATTTAACCTCTCTTACCTTACTCCCCACTCGACTTGGGGGTGGGTTAGTTATTCATGTATCCTGAGTACGGTCTTTTAGGAACACCGGTAGCACGAGCTGACAAGCACCCGCAATTTTTACAAACTTGAAGCCTTTTGCATGAAACACCCATTGAAAAATCGGTCTCAAAAGTGTCTCCGCAATTTTCGCACTGCATTTTTTGTGAGTATTTTTCTTTCATACATCATTTGTTAAGAAATAAACTTTTCTTCTTCTCAATGAGGGAGAGGGCGGAGTTGAAGCCTTCACTTTTAAGCATTGCCACTGCCAATTTCCTTGTATTACCTTGCTCGTCTTTTCTATATATTTTAACTTCTTTCTCCACCTCTATCTCTTTGAACGCCATCTCCACTGCTTTTTTGATTGAGGAGATAATCTTTTCTCGCCTAACATCATTTCGACCATGTGTTGCTTCAAAGAAGTAATCATCGTACTCTTTCAAAATTTTGTTAATTATTTTTTGCATGATATTTTTTAAGGTGTTTACAATACGGTATAGTCATTGCATCTGCTATTGTCCAATTATACGAATTTATACGAGTCCAGAGAGTATTTTTCTGCAATCCTGTTATCTCTGACCATTCTCTAAGATTCAATGTTTTTCCGTTAAATGTGTATCTCTTTGCTAGTTTGTCTTTCGTTTCTCTTGTCTTCTGATAATTTGGGTGTTTCCTACCTATGTTGAATTGTCGTATCTTTTCTTTATGTGCTTCGGATAGTTTTCTGCCTTTGTGTGCCTTTGAAATCTTGTCTTTCGTCTCTTGAGTTATATCTTCTTTTGAATGACATGATCTACATAATTGAGTAAAACTATTTCTATCTTTAACATATTTTTTGTCTTTTATTTTTGCCCATTGATATACGGTTGATTTTTTTTCACAATCTTTGTTGTAACATCTTTCTGCTTTACCAAAATTCTTTTTTAACCAGTAATGAATATCTCGGTAGTCTTTTATTGATATATTATGTTTTGATGAAATCATACTCACAGTATATATCATGTGGTCATATCATGCAACTTTCACCGTACTATCAATTGTTTGTTGTAGGGTCATAGTAGTTTTATCTGAATGAACTAATAAAGCGAATAAGATTCACTCCCATTCCTAACACTGCTATAAACAACGCAGTTATGGTGAAGCTAACATCTCCTGAAAGCAGCCCTACCACCATAAAGACTGCCCAAATTGGTAACCACCAGAAAGCGAGTATCATGTTCATATAATTGCTATTAAGATAATAATGGGGATTGAGATGATAGCGAGTAAGAGGGCGAACATAGCGAGGAATGTTTTATCGTGTTAGTTCATATGGATTATGTTTACAACCTTTGCAGCATTTAAGTAGGAAACCTTTTCTGTTCGGGTCTTTTTCATTGCAGTAAACCCAGATGCCGCCCTGTTCATCGTCAGCCAGTGTTGCCAGAAATCCATTTTTTAGTGCCTCGTTAGTCATACTAGTTTTTGATATTCTGATAATATTTTTAAGTAATGGTCATACGCTTTCACACTCACTTGCCTATCTCTTTCGAGCTTTTCCATTTCTACTTGCCCGATTTCGTTTAGCATTTTTTTGTAGAAGTCTGCCCCCATTCCTCCCCTGTTTATGTTGCAGTTGTAACACTGTGGGCGTAACACTCGTAGGTCGTACTTTAGGAACGCTCCCAGACTTGCCTTTGCCCACATGTGTCCGGTATGAAGGTTAGAACCTGATAGATTTTTTGCGCCACAAGTGTAACATTCGTGTGGATATTTTTTTCTGATAATAAGTTTGCACAAACTCCAAATTTTCCTCTGAAGCCTGCTTATTGGTTGTTTGCTTTGCTTCTTTAATTTATTTCTTTTCATTATATTGAGACAAATTTTTCATTCTCCCATCTGATAACATGTGACATCTTCTACATAACCAGTACCACTCTTTAACATCACGACAATATTTTCCCTTATTGGCTAAATCTAACGGAGTAGCAATTTTACATATCTCACAACATTTCGGTTTGGGAACTCTTTTTTCCATATACCTATGCAATGCGTTTAATGTCGTACCGTTTTCTTTGTAATTAGGATTATTTCTACCAATCTTTGACAGCGACATCTTCTTTCTACCTTCTTCAGACTGAGGATTTTTAATACTAACTCTGTCTTTATATGAGCATTCACGAGTACAATATTTTTGCTTATCCCATTCTTTTTGAGAAATATTGTATGTTGGACTATAAGACTTACCACACCTGATACATTTTTTAGCGTCTTTCATTGAAAATACATTTTTATTTTGTAATTTTTTATATGTTCTTTTGGCAGAAAGAAATAACAAGTATTCCCAGATTTGCCTCTGCAATCTACTGATTGGTAATTTCGACTTTTTCTTTAGTGGCGAGCGTTTCATCTTTTTTCATTGAACACTTGTAATTTCTCCCGAATGCGCCTAACTTGATGAATTGTTGCGCCTGTTGCTCTTGATACCGCACTGTCACCTACCCAGTTAGATGTTTTAGGCTTGAGTATCATCTCGACAATCTCAATCTTTTTCTCTTCTGAAAGCGGGATACCTAAACGGCTTTGAACGTAGCAATAATGTGAACAGAAACTTTGATGACCTATGCTTGGGCGTAAAGACATTTCCTTTCCACATGTTCTACAGTTTTTTATAATGCGGGATTTCATGGGAATAGGTTTGGATCAGGAATTGGTACATTTGTTTCGGCACAGATTTTGTCCATGTACTCGCCAAATTCCACTTTGTTAAGGTTCGTAGTCGAAGCCGGTAACTTCACTTCTCGACCTAGAATTGTTTTGTACTGCGGTGGTAGGAAGATTCTCTTGAACAGCTCGTGCAATTCATTTTCGGTGTGTCCGGTCTCGTTAGCGATGATTGTTAGATATGACCAGTAGAAGTTATTTTGACTTTGCGAACGTCTGCCAGTTTCCCTTTCAATCTTCACGATCAGTGCTTTACCGTCTACCGTGAACAGATAATCTTGGATTGCTTTTTTGTTGTCAAAGATCAACTCTCCTTTCGTACTCTTTGCGTAAAATAAATTCATGTTTGTTTCCTACCCGATCAGATGCCTCCCTGAACCTGATCGAATGAGAAGGTGGTTAGTCATGCGGTAAAGTAACTAGCTTAACGAGATTCGACCGCATCTCCTCAAACAAATCTGGTAATGGTTCTTTAGTTGTCAGCATGTACTTGTCGCCGCCAAGCTCTCGATTCCATCCCTGTTTTCTATCTGAATCTTCGATAATGCTTACAAAGAAACTTGGATTGAATATTCCCTGCTTTACGATGACCGGACTTTTGGTTTGTATACCCTGCAAGACTTTCTGTAGTTCTTCGGCATCAATCGGTATCGGTATGCCACGTGACATTTGAATTAGGTAGAAGTTAGTCATTGATTTTATTTTTAAGAATGTTTCTAACATTTGCTTCAATATCTCCAAGTCTGAAATCAAAGCCGTCTATTCGTTCCATATTTTCAATATACTTTTGCTTTGCTAACAACCGACCAATCTCAACAAAAACTTCTCCCCATGTCGGCAATTTAGCTTCGCCTTCGTCGTAACTACCATAGGAACGAGTTGGCTTTTTCCAGTTAAATGCTTTTGCAAGTTCTTTTAATTGTTCAATCTGAAACTCCTCAAGAGTTTTGACTTGTAATTCCAACCCGCCAATCTTTTTTAGTAATTCTTCTTTTTTCATAAGCCGATAATTGTTGTTACATTACTTTTTTGCTTGTAATAGAAACTGATTAGCGAACCGAGCTTTGATTCAAGCTGGATAGGCGTGGTGATCGTTGGGGCATACGGTTTGTTTATGAGCTTCGGAAGTTCACGCAAAGTAGCAATCATTTTTTCACCACCAAACTTTTTAAGTAAGCGATCCATTGCCGACCTCTGACTTTTGTTTGAGTACAATCTCTCGAAGGTCGGATTGATTGGTTCAAACAGAGATATACAATCGTTAACCGATATCTCCTGCACCGCCTGCGGTGCTAACTTAGAATTAGGATTAGAATTAGGATTAGGATTAGAATTAGAATTAGAATTAGAATGCGATAGACTATCTATAGAGTATGGTTGCTCTATACCAAAATGGCTTAAAACCTCAGTCGGAACTCGTTTTAGACTTAATTCGATGCCAGTTTTGATCTTTGGGTTCATCGTCTGGTGTTTTGAGAAGTTTTTGACAAAAACCCAGCCGTTAAAGTAGTAGATTTTGCTATCAGTTGCGAACCTATCCATCATCATTTTCAACATATCGGCTTCTATACCAGTTTCAGCGGCAACTGTTCTTAATGGCAATTCATATATACCGCTTATGTCAGTAGCTGGATTCGTTAAAAAGTATAGGAATAGGTATCTTTCTAGTGGGTCTAGTCTGGCGATGTAATCGTCATTCCAAAACCTTGTATTGATTACACGTAGTCTTGCCATTACATTTGCGCTCTCGTAAAGAGTGCTGATTGGTTAATAATCTCTCGTTTGTACTGCTCTGGTACTTGAGGCGGGCGTGTGGGGTCAGTTTTGAGCTTATAGACGTAATCTCCGTCACGTCTTTCCACATCAAAGCTGTAGCCCTCACGCTTCATGTTGTCGATTCTCGCTCCAAGACGGCTTATGTAGTTTCTAAGACAGAAGTTACGGCTGATCTCACCAGTCCGTAACAACTGTTCTTTTATGAAGTTTAACTGCGTCTGTTTCATGGTTATTTATCTACACTGAACGGATCAAGTCCTTCGTATAGAGCGTTAAGGTCTACACTCATCTTTTCGTACTGGGCGGTTACCACTTCGTCTAACGGAAACTTTGGATTAACTGTTATGGCGTATTCAGTGTCCATTCCGCTTCCTGTCCTTGTTACGATGAAGTCATACTCTTTTGGATTACCCCACTTTGGATTTTTAGTGTAAGACTGAATAGTCTTCATAATTCCTTTCTGTGTAAGTTCGAGTATCTGTATTCTCTTGGCTTCGTAATTCCAAACTAAGAAAGCCCAAAAAGTTTTTACTGCTCCACCCTTTTTAATATCATCAGGAATAGTGTCAAAAGGCTCTTTTGAACGTACTGGTTTGTTATCTGCCTTGAAGTATTCAGAACCCGTAATGGCTGATGATAGAATCCTAAAAGCGTTGTCACCATCTTGAAACTTCATATAATTTGAAGTCTCCGGTATCTTGTAATCTACTGGCAAAAAGTCTGTTTCATTCATGTTATTGTTTATTAGTTTTTAACGTCTCTCTGGTTCAGAGCCGGTGTCGTAACCTGTACGATCTGAAGGCTCGCCTGTAATCTCCTCTATCTCTCTTGAGAAATGACCTCCGTACCTTTCCTTCTGTGACTTCTTGTAAATCTCTCGCACCCTCTCTCGACTGTTGTTTACAGTTGAAGGTGGAAGTTTTGCTATGTAGTTTTTAATTGGGTCTGCTGTCATATCGTTTATTTCTAGTGTCAAAGGCGTCGTTTATCGCTTTTAAGCTCTGACTTATGGCGGTCAATTCTTCAAGCAATTTATCCAATCTATTTTGAGAAGTTTTAACAACTTCTCCCATCAATTTAATAACTACGTCGTCCATGTTAGAAGTAAGCTACGATCACCATGCCGACCAACATAGTGAGACTGATAATGTCTAATGCTTTGTGTACTTTTCTTTCAAAGAAGAAGTGCTTTTGCTGTTCTCTTATGTAGATTTTATTCATACTGTTTGTAGTGAATCTTCTAATCTCATTTCATCGGCGACTTCACGATGATGTTTACGAACACATAGACATGCCTCGCTTTGACCGTCCCAGCTACACACCACACCCTCGCCCTCACAGATGTCACAGTTTTTGTCTGCGAAGTTGTGAGCTAAATCAATGTTGACCATTTTAGTTACCGACTTTCACGGTTTCGCTCTGCCCCCGCCACCTAACAAGAGGCGGAGGAAACAGAACGTGTTAGGTATAATCGGAGCTTTCGATAGCTCCGATAGAACGATGAAGCACTTTGCATGTACAGAATCAGTCGTGGAAACCACTGGAGTGGAATGACCACTGAAACGCTCATGCGAAGTTTTCACCGTCCTGTCGGAATAAAAAAACACCGGTTGACGGTGTTTGTAAGCTCTTATTCGTTGACTGAACGTTGACTATGATTTAACTATGTCCCTACCTATATCTTTGCGGTAGGCAGGGCTGGTTAAAAGGCTAGGCACTTCCCTGTTTTATTAAAAAAAATAAAAGAGGGTTGGAGATGCGTTTTTGATCACACTCTCCTTTCAAGTGAGTACTAAAAAAAATTTGAAAATCTTTTTGGGACAATTAGAATATCTTTCCCCACAAATATGTTATAGGCACTTCGAGATAATTCGTCCAGACCGCGACGGCAAATTCGCTGATGAATTTCCAATTGTCTGTCCAAACCTCAGAACTGATGATATTCCTGATATTGACCCTGAAGTATGCCAGTGCTAGGAGGACAACCACAATGAGGATAACCATTTTTATAAGTCCCCTGTTTGTATTTTTATAAAGAATCATACTTTAAGTTTATCGCAATTATGAAAACAAAACCACAACGATATTACAAATATGAAAGCGGATTTAGGTAGGCGCTATAGTCAGCGATCGGTATTGTTGCGCCTTTGCAGTTTCGACTTGTTGTGAATTTTTGGAGACGAACACCTTCGGTGGCATAAACGCCGAAGTGCAGATGCGGACCAGTCGAGTATCCAGTGTTTCCACTATAACCTAGCAATGTTCCAGTCTCGACCATGTCACCTACCTTAACAGAATGAAGCGATAGGTGGGCATATAGAGTCGATAGACCATTGTTATGCTTTACCATGACCCATTTGCC
Source organism: Minisyncoccota bacterium (assembly GCA_041663145.1). GTDB lineage: Bacteria > Patescibacteriota > Minisyncoccia > Phycocordibacterales > PALSA-1337 > C7867-002. The sequence goes on along the minus strand of JBAZRG010000001.1, from coordinate 193,123 downwards.
GTAAGAGGCGCACCCGGCATAAAGATCGGTATTGCCGAGACCAATAACTTCTCCGGCTAATGCCGATTTGACCTGAGTACCTATAGTTGCGCGAAAATCGACGCCAGTATGTCCTTTGCCATTGTATATCTGAGGATTGGCTGTGGCGAATGCTGTATTGCCAAAATATTGGGTTATGAAGATGTTCGCAAGTGGCCAACTCAAGACACCTGAACCTGTATGTGGTATCGAGCTTGGATTGATCAGAATATTGAGTTGTGTTTCTAGGTTGGCGATCTCTTTCTCGAACGCTTCAGCCTCGGCTTTTTTGGCGGCGAGCATCTTTTTGTAAGATGATTCGGACTGGTTGGTTTGTTTTAATAATTGATTTTGTTCAGCGGTAGTAGTAAGGATGATGGCCCGTTCGGAAGAAAGTTGTTTGTTCAATACCTCAAGCTCGGCTTTGGCTTTTTCACTGGCAACACGATTTGTTTCCAGATCTGTTTTGTCTTGATTGAGACTTACGATCTTTTCACTTACACCTTTTTGTAACAGGCTTAACTGTTCGAGCCGATTCCATGATTGCGACAATGAATTGCCACTCAGTATTAGCTCGACTAAGGAATCCTTATCAATCTCATTGATTGTCGCGAATGATTGGCTGATAATCCGTTTATCATAGTCGATATTCCCTTCTTTGTTTTTTATTTGTTTTCCGAGTTGCTGGATCTGATCATTCTTGGCACGGATCTTGTCTTGTGTAAGTGATATTTTCGATTCCAGTTGTTTTTTGGTCAGAGCGAGAGATTTGATATGGGCGGATAAAGTATTTGCCTCTTTGCTCAACTGATCGAGCTGTTTCTGATATTCCTTTATGTCTTTTTCCAGATTGGCGATGGCTTCATTTCTATCGTCTATTCTGGCTTGGAGTTCGTCGGCGGTTTGAGCACTGACTTCGCGTAAAGAAGTAAATACGGATTTTGATGTACCACTATTATTTAATGTAATGAATACAAAGATTACTACTGATAAAATCAGTGCGTCAAATGTTATATTTTTATTCTGATTTCCTTTTATCATTTCGTATGGCTTTGCATTACGTGACCTATTCTACCATTCAGCCTTAGGTGCTCTAGAAGTTCTGCTAGTTTTCGAGAAGTTTCTGTCCAGCACTAAGCCGTTTAAGAGCCTCTTCCCTACCCAAAATAAATGCGGATGAAAAAGGATCTGGAGATTTTTCCTGTCCGGTAAGTGCCATGCGCATCGGCCAGAGGACATCCCCCTTCCCTTCCGCCTCGACATAATTCCAAATCGATGTTTTTATTTTTTCTGTTGTAAATTCGGAATCAGATAAAGTAGATAATATTTCAATAATTTTAGAAACATGTTTTCGTGCTACTTCCCTGTTCGGATTTTTCTTCCAGAGGATTTGTTCGGCATTGTATGTGTGAGTTTCTTTGACAAAACCAAGCTCGCCGTCCACGCCGAATAATGTCTGAATATCTTGAAGAGTGTTTATTTTTTCTTTGACAATACCTATCAGCTTCTTCCACTCCGGACTATTTATCGAAAGCCACTCCGGCAAAAATGTTGTCGCGTATGTGGAAAATTCTTCATCGGAAAGTCTGATGATGTATTGTCGATTGAACCATTTCAGTTTTTCTTCATCAAATATTGCTCCGCTTTTCTGGACGCGATCTAGGGTAAATTTGTTGATGATTTCATCTAAACTCAGAACTTCACTTTCATCGGCTGGATGCCAACCGAGCAATGCCATATAGTTGACCAAAGCTTCTGGTAGATATCCTTTATTGCGATATTCCGTCATTGCCAGAGCCCCATGTCTCTTTGATAGTTTCGATCGATCGCTGGCCAATAGAAGCGGTATATGGGCAAATAGAGGTACTTTGGCGCCCAGAGCTTCGTATATGAGTATTTGGCGAGGTGTATTTGATATGTGGTCTTCTCCGCGAATAATGTGGGTCATGCCCATCTCTATATCATCAACTACGTTTACCAGATGGAATACTGGTTCATTGAGACTTTTGGCTATGACGAAATCGTGGAGTTCGGTGGTGTCGAACTCTATATGTCCACGAATCAGATCATTGAAAGCAACTTTTTTATTTGGGTTTTTGAATCGGATAACTTCGGCACGATCTCCGGGTTCTTTTGGAGTTTCTTTTGAGATATATGCGAAACCGGTATCGATGAGTTTGTTTATATATTTTTTGTAGATATCTGTACGATCGGATTGGCGATAGAGTTCATCATAGGATAGACCGAGCCAAGACAGACTCTCTATGATGTTGTCTTCGTATTCTTTTTTTGATCTTTCTTTATCGGTGTCTTCGATCCTCAGGATAAACTTGCCATTATTTTGCCTGGCGAATATGTAAGCAAAAAGTGCTGTTCTATAAGAACCGGCATGGAAAAGTCCTGTAGGCGACGGAGCAAAACGGGTAATTATTGTCATGTGTATAGTATAACAAAAATAGCCACATAATGGCTATTTTTGCTTACCTAAACTACTTCGCTATTAACCCTTGATTGTAGCGTCAGCAGATGCTGAACCACGGAATACCTTCATGATAACATTGCCGTTTGCATCCTTGAGAGGGACATCTTTTGCCTCGCTGAAGATAGCATCGCCATCATCAGAGTGAAGCATGGCGTAATATGTGCCACCATCTACGAGTGATTCGGAAAGAGTGACTTTGCCTGGATTGATACCAGCTTCGAAATAAGCTGAACCGATGACTGCTCCTGGCATACCGGCATTATCCTTGTGGATAGCTACCCATCCAGCCTTAGCCAATTGAACTGAGGAAAGATAAACCACGTTGCCCGGATATTGATCCGTCATTGTGATGCGATTTACTGTTCCTGGAGTTTCGTCGGTGATAGCTGGTGTCTCGTCGCCTGTAACAGGTGAATCTGTTCCCTTGCTACCAAATACTAAGACGCCAATGATAATGAGAGCAATGATGACAATGACTGTGACGACCCACTGCCAAGTCTTTATACCGCTTTGATTGGGTTCCATGTTGTTAATTGTTTTTACGCTTTTAATTTCGACTTGTTTACAGCCATTATAGCATACTTATTTTTCATGTTCCAGAGCGATATCTAGTATGGCATCGGCTATTATCTTGGCACTATCTACTCGGGCAAAGTTTTTGGCATGCATACGCATGGAGTCTTTTATGGTATCGGACGATGATATGCGATCTATTTCTCCTGTTAGTACATGAGGAGAAAGATTGTTTTCATTTATAACAGAAGCAGCGCCGGATCTGGCATAAGTGAGAGCGTTATCTGTCTGATCATGCGAGACTGAATGTGGCAAAGGTATGATGATCGATGGCAATCCCCATGCCGCAATCTCAAATATGGTTGAACCGGCTCTAGAAATGACAACGTCTGTAACTCCAGCTGACATTCGGAGAGTTAGATCATTCAGATAGTCATATGGATGATAGCGATATGCATAAGGATGATCATTGAGAACGACGGTGGAGGTTTGTTTGATTTCTTCGAGATTTGCTTTGCCAGTTTGATGAATGATTTGATATCTGTTCAAGAGATCTGGCAATGCTCCCATGATCACGTCATTGATGGTTTGAGCGCCCTGGGATCCGCCGAGGATGAGTAATACCGGTGTGTTTTGTTCTAGATTGAGTAGTTCATAAGCACCATTTGAAAGTGGAGTGATGATATCTCTGCGGACCGGATTGCCTGTATATGCGACTCTGTCTGTATGTTTAAAATATTTTGCCGCGTCAGGATATGATAGAGCGATGCGTTTGGCGAACTTACCAGCCCAAGCATTGACTCTGCCTGGTTTGCTGTCTGATTCATGGATGATGACTGGTATGCCGAGCAATCTAGCAGCGAGTAAGCCCGGGAAACTAGCATAACCTCCCTTGCCAAAGACAACGTCAGGATATATGGAGTACATCTTTATGAGTGCTTTGAAGCAACCGATAAGAGTTTTGAAAGCATCAGAAAAATTCAATAATGAAAAATAACGTCGCAATTTTCCTGATGGGACATGGATGTATTGGAGATCGTTATCAAATAGTGTTCGAGCATTGTAAGTCGCGGGCGCCATGAAATACATCTTTGGTGGAATGATCTTTCGCATCTTGACCTCCTCACGCACCGCTTCTACTACAGCGATAATTGGATAGAAGTGTCCGCCAGTACCGCCCCCTGTGAATAGTATTTTCATGTTCTGTATTTTACAGTATTGATCCTATGCGGTCTACCTCAAACCACACCTCTCGGATATTTAGAAATATTTGCCACTATGCCGGCGATGACGAGGGTGATGATGAGCGCGGTGCCACCATGACTTACGAATAAAAGTGGCAGGCCGGAGAGAGGTATGACTCCGAGCATGGCGGCGATGTTCATGAAAGACTCGGTGATGATGAGGACGGCGATGCCGGAGACTATGAGAGCGCCAAATATGTCTGGGCATCGGGTGCTGATCCGAAAGGCACTCAAGGCAAGCAAGACATAGAGAATGATCAGAGCTGAACTACCAGCAAAACCGAATTCTTCGGCCGCGACAGCAAAGATGGAGTCATCGGTCGGTTGGGGGAGATAACCGAATTTTTGAACACTTTGACCGAAGCCTCGACCGAAAATTCCGCCGGAGCCGATGGCTATCAGGGATTGATTGATCTGGTAACCTGCACCTTGGGTATCGGATCCCCTATTGATATAAGTCTGAATTCTTTCCAAAGCATAAGGTCGAGTCATGACAACCGCGCCTAGAGCAAGACCCATTATCACAAAAGCGATCGCAACATGCCGCAGGGGCATACCGGCTATGATGAACATGATGAGACCAGTTCCAGCAATAATGACTAGCGTATCAGTGTCGCGTTGAGCCAGAAGGAGCAGGCTCAATATTCCGACTATGACCAGATAAGGCATGAGACCGAACTTTATAGTTTTGATCTTGTCTTTTACAAAATAAGCCCAAGCCGCCAGATATATTATAAAAGCAATTTTCAAGAGTTCGGAAGGTTGAAATGTTAAAAGACCGAGGTCGATCCAACGAGAAGCTCCGTTTACATGCAAAGCCAATCCCGGAATAAACAATAGGAGATTTACCATAATCGCCCCAATAAGGACAAATAAGGCAGATTTTCGGAGCCAGTTATAGTTTATTTTTGAAAAGATAATGAATGCTACTACACCGATCACGAGACTTACCGCTTGTTTTGTAGCCACGGTCGCAAAAGAAGCGCCATCTTGCGCCAAGAGACCCAAAGAAGCCGAAAGGAACATGGTAAAACCGGCCAAAGTCATTATGACTACGACTATCAGGAACGGCCGGTCAATTTTTTGAATTCTTTCCTTCATTGGTATTATCTATTCCCTTTTTGAAACTATCGATATCACTTCTAACTTGCGCAAAACTCGGCAAATCTTCGATTTTGGAAATTCCCAGATGAGCGAGTAGATCCAAGCTCGGTTTATAGAGAAATGAACGTGTATCGCTCGGATTTTCTATTCTTTCGACTAGGCCTCGAACAAGGAGATTGCGCAATATAAATTGGGAATTTACTCCGCGGATATGATCGATATCAGTGCGTGAAATAGGTCCCTGATACAGCACTATCGAAAGTGTTTCGAGGCCGGCTTTACCCAGATTTTCCGATAATTCATCTTTGGTAAATTGTTCTATGAGACCAGCCAGCTCCTTGGCGGTGCCCAGCATGACATCTTCATTTGTTTCGACTAGAGAAATCCCCCGTCCGGATAAAGCTTCACGAAGTGTTTCCAAACCATGTTGCAGAGAACTTTCATCGACGCCCAGTAATGTCGAAAGTTTTTTCTTGGACATCGGTTCTGCTTTACAAAATAAAACAGCTTCAATTTTCGCGGAGATCGGAAGATCTGTGGGATTTTGTTCCATGTAGGGATTATACTACAATTTTTATAAATATTTTTTTAATATCGCGGTACCCCAACTTCTTTTGTCTCCATCTGAATCTCTCCGAAATGTGTTTCTTGGCTAACTTCTAGTATTCCCTTTTTCATCAGTTCCAACATCGCCAAAAAACTGACAATCACGTTGACTCGATTGCCCTTATGCTCTTTGGTGAACTCTTTGAAGCTCATCTTGAGATGACTGGTTATGCGTGTTGTGAGGGTGCTGATCATCTCTTCCAGACTAATGACTTTCCTTACGACATGTTTCGGCAGAGTTTCTTGTTTAGGAAATCGGTTGATAAGATCTGTAAGCAAAAACAGAGCCTTTTCGAGTGTGAACTCCGGTGACGGAGCGAATACCGGCGAAATAATACGTGATTGCGATCTGCCGAATATTATTTGCTTACCGAATAGATTTTGAATACCAATGCTAGCCTCTTTTATGCGTTTGAAGATTTTGAGACGAGTTTCCAGATCACTGATATCCGTTTGTTCCTCTTCTGATAGAGCCAGTTCCGGTAATAGCGATTTTGATTTTATAAGGAGAAGAGTCGAAGCTATCAGGATAAAATGTGCCGATTCACCCATCGGTAAATGTTCGAATTGTTTTACGTGCATTATAAAATCATCGGTCACTTTCGCCAACGATATGTCGCTAATAAAAAGTTTACGTTTTTCTATAAGATCGAGAAGCAGATCGAGCGGTCCTTCGAATGATTGTGTCTTGATCGTAAATGACATTTATAAATAGACCTAAATTATTAGATGACGCCAATCGCCCGTTTTATTTCGAGGAGTTTCTTGTTTGCGATAGTGTTTGCTTTTTTTGCGCCGTCTTCTAGAACCTTCATCACACGATCTGTATCATTTGCTATAGAGTCTCGTTTTTCCCGTAGCGGTTTTATGTAAGCATCGATATCTTCGATGAGCGCTTCTTTCAGAATCTTATACTTTCCTTTATTCGTCTCATACAATGTTTTGAGTTCATCTTCAGTCTTAAAGAGTTTGTGAATGGCATATACATTGACTGGAATGCCTTCATTTTCTGTTCCACCCGAATCGGTGACAATACCCATCACATCTTTTTGTATTTCTTCGCGTGTGGCAAACAATGAAATCGTATTGTTGTAACTTTTTGACATTTTGCGTCCGTCTATTCCCGGAACTGTGGCGACTGAGGAGAGTATGAGCGGTTCAGGTGTCTTTAGTATCGGATCTAGACCTTTATCGAGACAATAAATGTGATTGAATTTATCCGCTATGTCTCGGGCATATTCGATATGTTGCTTTTGATCTTGTCCTACAGGTACTACATCGCTGTCATAGAGTAGGATATCTGCGGCCATAAGTACTGGATAATTGAAAGTGCCAACATTGATCTCAGCATTCTTCGCTTGAGCGTCTTTGTAGGCATGAGCGCGCATGAGGTATGGCACGGTGACTATGGTGTCGAATATCCAAGCAGTTTCGGTATGAGCTCCTATGTCTGACTGTTTGAATAAAGTGGCATTCTCAGGATCGAGTCCAAGTGCCAAATAATCGATTGCTAGATCGAGTGTGTTGCTTTTCATCTCTTTGGCGTCCTGAATAAGGTTGAGTGCGTGATAGTCGGCGATAAAGAAAAAACAATGATATTTATCTGACTTCAAAAGATCCACGAATTGCTTCATGGCTCCAAAATAATTACCTATATGAGGTCTGCCGGTCGGTTTGACGCCGGATATTAGTATCTTTTTCATGGGCAAATTATAACTCGTCCACCCCTCGAAGCACAACGTGCGTTTGTTGTTTGTAATCTACAACGTCACCCTCTCGCACATCTTTCTTTTTTCATCCTCGAACTCTGCTCACAATATACCAACATTTTCACAAAGGATGCGCTACAAGGATTCGCGCATCCTTTGGAAAATGTATTGGTATATTATTTCGCAGATTATTCTCGGAAGAAAAAAGAAAGATGTGCGAGAGGGTGACGTTGATAACATTCTAGAAAGTCTGAGGCGTAACCCCAACACATCCTTATTTGTTTTCGTCGAATATTTTGCGAACTTATGTCATGACCCCAACATAATGTTCCCAGAACAATCCGAGTATGCGATTGAGCTTCGAAAAATTACCCGTGTTTGGTGAAGCCTTGGAACCAAACACGGTTGTAATTTGAGAAGCGATTACGCAGGATTGTGGCGGGAACATTATGTTGAGTTCTATGGAAGATGACATTCTAGTAGTGTTGCTTTTTATCCTTAACCAAGATCAGGAAGAATGCCGGTACGATATATAGAGTCAGGAACGATGAAAGCGTGAGACCGAATATCACAGCGCCGCCCAGCGACCTCCAAAGTTCATTTGAAAGAGTCACTGGTAATATACCGATGATCGTACAGATAGAAGTGATGAAGATTGCTTCCAATCGTGACTTGCCCGCGTCCGCTATGGCATCTTCGAATGTTATACCACTTTTAATATTCAGGTTTATCTTATCGACTAGGATGATCGCATTTTTCACCACGATACCGAACAAAGCCAGAATACCGATAAGTCCCGGGAATGATAGAGGAACATCGAATACCGCCATTCCTATAAATACACCGATGAGAGCTAGCGGTATCGGCACAAGGACGATCAGGGCTTTTCGGAAAGAGTTGAACTGGATGATGAGTGTTGCAACGATGAGGACCAGAGCGATGAGCATTGCTCGAAGTACCGATGCTACGGATTCGGCATTTTGTTCATTTTCTCCGCCAAAGGAGATCGTATAGCCGGCTGGCATTTCATAATCAGCCAATTTCTTCTCGAATGAGGCCAAGATCGTCTGACCATTAGTCGATGAATCTGCTCCAGCTGATAAAACCACTGTTCTTTTTTGATCGATTCTGGTTATGACATCGACTGCCGGTCTTAGTTCTATCTTTGCTATATCTTTGAGAAATACAGGCTGTTTTTGGGCATTCAAGATCTGGAGATTTTGAATAGCCGCCAAATCTGGGATCGATCTCTGGTCGAATGTCGCGATAAGTTGGATTTCTTTTTCTCCTTGAACGATTTTTGTGAGTTCAACTCCCGAGATTGCCGTGCGAAGAACCGATCCCACAATAGCTGAGTTTAGATTGTTCCTTTCCATCGCAATCGGATCAAGTACAAAGGTATATTCTGGAATTGATTCTTTCTGTGATACGTTGACGTTTATGACTCCACTTATGGAAGTTAACATCGGTTTTAGATCTCGGATGATACCTCCCAGTTTGTCGAGATCATCACCAGCGATATGGGCCTCGAAAGTCGATCCTGATGGCGGACCGCCTGATTCGGTAGAAACATTCACTACCAGATTTGTCGTACTTGCCAGATCTTTTCTCAATGTATCGGCGAATTCATAAGATTTTACCGATCTTTCTTTGGCGTCTTTGAGAGTGATCGAGATCGACGCCAGATTTGTACCACTGCCTCCGCCGGTGAATGATCCTGAGTTGGCACTGGCACTACCGATGATCGTTGTCATGCTTTCTATTTCCTTATAACCAAGCAATTGACTTTCTACGGATTTCGTACGATTGTCTGTTTCGATTAAATTGGTGCCGACCGGAGCTTTGAGATCGATGAATACATAGTCGCTGTCTTGCAATGGGAAAAATACACTTTTTACAAAACCAAGCGGTATAAGTGCCACAGAGAAAACGAATAAGAGGACTACTCCGGCTAGGACTCTCCTGCGTCTCTTTTTGTCCAAAATATAATGTCTGAATGTTCGCTCGTATACAGGTAGAACGAGGTGAAAATCGACGATGCCGTGCATGATCTTGCCTGCGAAATTTTCATGTTCCCTACTTCCTTGGATGCGAAGTTTTTCTTTTATCAATTCATCAGATTCCCATTCCTTTTCCATTGTCCCGGCATTGATGAGCATCTTTTCCTTTCCACCTTTTTCATACCACCAGATCAGATAGCCTAGTATCGATATCAGGATCACGCTCACAATAACCGACAATGTACCGCCTGAATAAAGCAAAATCACGGATACTGTGATGAGCAGAGCCTCGATCGCCAAAAAGAATTTTCGGGTGAGTCGTATACGTTCGAGTACTGCCGCCAAAGGATGATTGACCATAAGAGCGATCAAAAGAGAAGCGACAAGAGTGATCGATACGGTGATCGGTATTGATTTCAGATATTGCCCGATAATACCGGTTGCGAAGAGTAGAGGCAGAAATGCCCAGACTGTGGCTAGAGTGGTCGTAGTCAGCACCCACTTAAAATCTCGAAGTACCAATAGAACCGCTTCTTCTGGCGTGAACTTTCCGGTATTCAGATATTGTTTAGTAGCCGATACTACAACTATAGCATCATCAACAAGGAGACCAAGCGCTAAGATCAACGAGAACATCGAAAGAAAGTTCAGCGATATTCCGAGAAGAGATAGACAGCCGAATGTGATAAAGAATACTAGAGGAATAGCAAGACCGGCTACGAATGCTTCCTTTAATCCAACAATCAAAAATAGAATAATTGAGACCAGAAGAACTGTCAGGAGAAAATCGTGAAATAATTGATTGAAATCATTTCGGACGAGTTCCGCGAAATCTTGTCCGACTGTGTATGTAATGCCGGGCGGAAAAGATTTCACTGCTTTTTCAACCGTCAATTTTGCGGCATCTACTGTCTCCAATATCGATGCTCCTTGACGTTTGATGATGGATAAGTTGACTGAATTTTTACTCGGTTGTCCATCGGTGGATAGGCGTGAATAAGAAGATTTTTTTACGGCTTTTTCCGAAACATTTGCAATATCTCGAAGCATGACTGTACTACCATTTTCACTATGAGAAATTGGTATATTCGAAATTTCGGCAATAGTTTCTGCTCCAGTTTCTGTCTTTACGGGGACGACGAATGTTTCTGTATCAAAATTTCCAGATGGAATAGCTGTACGGGTAGCTAGAACTGCTTGATTGGCATCGTTTACAGTTATTCCATAATAGAGTAGACGATCGGGTCTATACGCGATTTCATATTCTCTTACATCCCCTCCTGAGATGTTGACCTCACGAACGCCCGAGATTTTTTCGAGCTCATTTTGTATATCCTCGGCGTACTTTCGCAGTGTAAATCCATCATATGGTCCAGTGATCGAGATCGACCATATCGGCATATCATCGATGGAAATTTCGGTAACTACGGGGTCTTCGGCTTCCGTGGAAATATTTGGTTTCGATTTGCTAGCAGCATCACGCAGTGCTTGGATCGAACTCTGAATATCGGCATTGGCTTCAAATTCGACAACTATCGATGAAAAAGAATTGAATGAATTTGAAGTAATATTATGCAATCCCTTCAGTCCCGACAGTTCTGCCTCTATTTTTCTTGTTACGAATTGTTCAACATCTGTCGGCGACGCGCCCGGAAAAGCCGTAGTGACGATCGCTATCGGTATTTTGACCTCCGGACTGGATTCACGGGGTAAAGTAAAGAACGAATACAAACCCCAAGTCGAAATGACAACAATGAGTAGTACTACTACACGAAAATTCGTGACGAAATAGTTTAGCCACGACTTTCTCAGTTCGGGATTGAAGGTCAACCGATCCAAATATCTACTATCTGATGAATGATCATTATTATTTTTTGACATAAAGGTATGTTTAACGATCAATCAGTCTTGACCTGTTGTCCTTCATCTAGTTCGTAAACCGGAGAGACGATATTCATATCATCTCTTAGTCCGGATTTGATTTCGATAAAGTCGCCGCGGACTTCACCTAGGGTCACTTCATTTCGTACGATCTTGGAATCACTATCGACTGTAAATACGAAAGCGTTACCGGGAATGATCTTTACGTTCTGTATCGGCAATATGTATTTTATATTTCCGTTATTATTGTCAACCTGTGAGACATTATTCACTTTTGAATCGGGAACGGTTATGGATACATGCACACTGTCGCCCACGATGAGTCCGGATGTTTCTGGATTCAAGACCTTTATTATGACTTCGACTTTTTTATTGCTAAAACTCAAGCTTGGTGAAAAACTTTGCACCGTGCCTTTTATGCCACCATCCATGGTTACGCTTGCACCCTGCGTGATCCGTGGTGAATCTTCACTTGAAGCAAATGCCTTTATTAGGAGATCACCTTCTCCCACCACAGTTGCCAACAGTAAACCTGGTGTTGCCAATTCGCCCGAACGCAAAGGTAAAGCGGCTACTCGTCCGTTTATCGGACTTCGGATGATGGTTTTTGCCAGCTGTGCTTTCAAATTGTTGACTCCTGCTTCAGCTAGACGTATCTGAGCTGGCGCTGTTTCATTTTGTGTAGATCCTGTAGTAGATAGCGTAGCTTTTGCACCCGTCAAAGTCTGAATGGAACCATTTATAGTTGATCGTGATAGAGCTACTATAGTCTTCCATGTATTAACAGTTGTAGCGGATTCACCTTGACTTACTCTCGATAGGTCGTTTAGAGCTTCAGAAATATTTTCGAGCATTCGATCTATCGATGTCAGATTTTTTTGTGATTCGGAAACAGCTGACAATATAGATTCTACGCTTGAAGAATCATTGAGTTTATCGTTGATGTTTTTCCAAAATCGAAATGATGTCGAGAGATCGATTCTGATATTTTGTATTTCATTGCTGGTCGTATAATCAGAGACAAAGGCAGAGAAATGAGAACCTCTACCATCATAGTTGTAGAGCAATGGATCTATATCTGAGAAGACTGTTTCATATGCCTTGGTATAAGCGTCTCTTATCTTGTCCATAGCGCTGCTTTTTGCTGAATCCAGAGACAGATCTCCAGTTTCAAATTGTCCTTTTGCAAGAGCAAGTGATGCTTCTGCTTGAGCCAACTGAGCTTGAATGTCAGCATTTTGAAGGACTATGATAGTTTGTCCTGCATAGACAGGATCGCCGATATTTACATTTATAGAGGAAATGAGTGCAGAAACCTGACTCTTGAGATCGGCTTGGGCATTGGACTCGACTATACCGTCTGCTGGAACATTCGAATATCCTTCTCGAAATGTCGATACACTCACGAGTTCTACTTTTTTGATTGAATTTGGATCATTGGATACTGATTCGGATCCATTCATTCGTCCAAGGATAATAGCCAGTAATATGATGGTTATTGAACCAACTGTAGCTATGAATCTATGTCTTTTTACATAAGTAATGATTGTCATATTTAGATATTACACGGATTTACCACTTCTGCAATCCCAATTAAAAACCTTCTTTTTTTAGTCCTTCTATCATCTCCTTTGCTCCTCTTGACAGTTTCCTAGGCATCTCGATATTTAATCGGACTAGTAGATCGCCTCTTTTACCACGGGAATCAGGTATACCCTTGCCTTTTATGCGAAGTATATCGCCTTTATTCGATCCTTCGGGTATTTTGAGTATGATATCTCCATCAAGAGTTTTGAGATTGATCTCACCACCTAGTATGGCTTGTGTTAATTTTAGATTGATATCGGTCGTGAGATTGTGTCCATCACGATGGATGTATGAATGATCTTTTACATGGATCTTGACGTATAGGTCTCCTGTATCACCAAATGGTACTGCTTCACCCATTCCGGATAGTCTGACCATCTGACCATTTTCGATACCAGCAGGAATTTTGACAGTTATCTCTTGCTGTCGATCGGTTATGCCAGTACCCTTGCATGTTCCACATTTTACTTTTGGTACTTGACCGAGTCCGTGACAGGTATCACATATTCGAGTTGTGTTGAATACTCCAATGAATGACCTTTTAGTTTCATTGATTTTACCTTGACCATTACAAGTCCTACAGCTTTCGAGATCTGTTCCAGGAGCCGCCCCACGTCCTTCACAAGAAAGACATTTTGATTTCTTCGTAATAAGAAGGTCTTTTTCGGTGCCAAATACAGATTCTTCAAATGAAATGAGTAAATCTACAGATATATCATGACCTCTTTGTCTGCGTGCCTGTCTTTCGCTCGATCTCTTACCTCCACCGAATAGATCTCCGAAGATATCACCCAGATCAAATTCCATGCCTTCTCCGCCGGACTGTTGAAATCCAGAAAAATCAAATCCACCAAATCCGCCGAAGCCACCTGCGCCAGCTCCTTGACCAGAATTAAATCCAGCTCCGCCTGGACCTGCCGAACCAAACGTATCGTATTGTCTGCGTTTATTGTCGTCAGACAATACGGAATACGCTTCACTGGCTTCTTTGAATTTTTGCGAAGAAGACGGGTCGTTCTTATTTTTATCGGGATGATGTTGGTGCGCCTGTTTACGGAAGGCTTTTTTGATATCCTCTTTCGATGCACCCTTATCTACCCCCAGTATTTTATAGTAGTCTTTCATTGTTTTTTATGCGATTCTTGAATTGACATTATTGTGATTGTTATGTTACGATATTTTGTAGTACTTTGCAAGACTCGTAGTTTTGCAGGAAAGGTATAAATGATAGATAGAGATATGAAGATGATTTTAGAGTCACTGGAAAATATAGAGGTCGAGATCAACAGGGTGCGCAGTATTTTGTCAAATAAGAGTAGAGTGGTTGATGATCGCGATTCTCAAGGTTTAACCTTCCGAGAGTTTGCACAGTCCTTTAAAGGTGACAAAAGAATTAGTCACACTCCTTTCTTTCACAGTGTGCTTGATAAGGCTGTAAATCCGCTTGGCAATGACTTTGCTGTCGGATTTAAGACCTATGGCGATATCCCGCTTCGACTCCTGATAAAACAAACTGACCATAGGTTATCTAGAATAAGTGGTGTCAGTGTACGAGGGGTTCAGCTCTTTCGAACATTAGTGGAAGAGCGCGGTTTACAATAGCGCATGCACATTCTGTCTATAAAAGACCCTCATTCACTTCCCCGAGTATTTCTCGGGAAAGCTGTGAGGGTCCTTTTTTTATTTCTTTTCTTTGAACTCAGCGTCTTGAATATTGTCGTCACTACCAGATTTTCCGGCATTGTTTGATCCGTTGGAATTTGGAGTTCCGCCAGCATTTGCTTCGGAATTGGCACCTGCTTGTGTACCTTCGGTACTTCCAGCACCTCCGGCATTATTCGTAGAAGAATTCATGTATTGACCGATCTTCTGAATTTCTGTAGACAATGCTTCTGTGGCCTTTTTAATGAGTGCCAGATCCGAGCCATCTTTTACATTCTTGAGATCTGCAACTTTATCTTCAATACCTTTTCGTAGATCTGCTGGTACCTTTTCACCAGCTTCCTTCAATGCTTTTTCTGAAGTGTATATGAGTTGTTCGGCAATGTTCTTGGCTTCGATCGCTTCATGTTTAGCCTTATCCTCAGTTTCATGTTTGGCCGCTTCATTTTTCATGCGTTCAACTTCTTCTTTTGAGAGACCTGAAGAAGCGGTGATCTTGATGGAGTTAGCTTTGCCTGTGGCTTTGTCTTTTGCTGTGACGCTAAGTATACCGTTGGCGTCGACATCAAATGTGACTTCGACTTGTGGCATACCTCTCGGAGATGGTGGAATTCCGTCCAATATAAATCGGCCGAGAGATTTGTTATCTGCAGCCATAGCTCTTTCTCCTTGACTGATGTGAATTTCGACTGAAGTCTGATTGTCTGCGGCAGTCGAAAAGACCTGGGTGCGCTGGGTTGGTACGGTTGTGTTTTTCTCGATGAGTTTTGTGGCAACTCCCCCTAGTGTTTCGATTCCAAGAGAGAGAGGAATGACGTCCAAGAGAAGAACATCTTTTACATCTCCGCCCAATATTCCGCCTTGAATAGCGGCGCCCACCGCAACCACCTCGTCGGGATTCACTCCCATATGAGGATCTTTTCCGAAGAACTGTTTTACTGCATTTTGCAAAGCCGGCATTCTTGTTTGACCGCCGACTAGAACTATTTCATTGATTTCTCCCACCTTGAAAGGTGAAGCTTCTAGTGCACGCTTTGTGATCTCTATCGATCGATTTACAAACTCCTGTGTCATCTCTTCTAGTTTTGCTCGTGTCATAACTACGAGCAAGTGTTTTGGTCCATCAGCTCCAGATGTGACGAATGGGATATTGATCTCAGTCTGCATAGCTGTCGAAAGCTCGATCTTTGCCTTTTCAGACGCTTCATCGAGTCTCTGGAGTGCCAAAGCATCTGATTTTAGATCTATACCGTTTTCTTTTTTGAATGTATCAGCGAGCCAATTGACGATCTTCGCGTCTATATCGCGGCCACCTAGGTGTGAGTCGCCATCTGTTGATTTGACCTCGATGACGTCATCTCCGACCTCTAGGATTGATATATCGAAGGTACCACCACCAAAGTCGAATACTGCTATCTTTTCATCTTTCTTTTTACTAAAGCCATAAGCGAGTGCCGCGGCTGTCGGTTCATTGATGATGCGTTTTACATCGAGACCGGCGATCTTACCTGCGTCTTTTGTTGCTTGTCTTTGTGAATCGTTAAAGTACGCCGGCACAGTGATGACTGCCTCGGTGATCTTTTCACCTATCTTTGCCTCGGCGTCATTTTTGAGTTTTTGCAAGAGCATTGCTGATACTTCTTCCGGTCTCATCCATGTTCCGGACATATTGACTTCGATGCCTCCAGTCGCGGATTTTCTTACGTCAAAAGAGACGTTCTTTATGTCCTTTTGAACTCCTGGATCATCAAAACTATGACCCATGAATCTTTTGATCTGGAAGATCGTATTTTTTGGATTTGTTACTGCTTGGCGTTTTGCCAAAAGTCCAACGAGCCTTTCGCCAGTCTTTGACTGCGCAACGATAGAAGGTGTCGTTCTTTGTCCTTCTGCATTTTCTAGGACTCTCGGAACTCCCGCTTCCATGACGGCAACTGCCGAGAAGGTCGTTCCGAGGTCTATTCCGATGATTTTACTCATAGAGATTTATTCAGTGATTATATTAGTAATTCTGTATTGAATACAGATTATGTATTAGAAGTGTTGATCGACATTAGACTTATTATGTCTTCAATCAAGACTTTTATAGATCGAAACTACGATAGGTTCGCAGGAGCTCTCGTAGGTTGGCTATTTATGAGAAATTCTAGAGAAAAATATGGAGAAACGACAGGGGCAAATGATGGAATATATGGAGTTGAAGGTGTTTTTGAAGAACAGATGATCGGTAGGCAAATATTATCAGTCGTACCACAGGAAATGGAGTGATAAGATGTATTTTGAGATAGAGGTTCGGCAGATACTAGACGGCCCTTTAGTTCACCATTTACGAGAGCGACAAGGAAAGTCAATCGAAACTGACGACCCGTAGGATCTGTGAAGACTCTTGAAAGAAATTGTGGTTGATAATAGGGTGTAAGCATGTTTATGCATCTATGGTACTACAAGAAAAGTTAAAATTCAACAATTTATGTTATGCATAAACCCCAACATAATGTTCCCGTCACAATCCTGCGTAATCGCTTCTCAAATTACAACCGTGTTTGGTTCCAAGGCTTCACCAAACACGGGTAATTTTTCGAAGCTCAATCGCATACTCGGATTGTTCTGGGAACATTATGTTGGGGTAATACGAGATAAAATTCTCAAATTATTCCTTCCACTCCCCCACTTTTACTTTTGGTGGTCGTAATGATTTATTATTCAAAGAATAGCCTTTTTGGACTACGGAAAGAATTTTGTGATGTTCCGCTTTTGTTTTAGCGGGTACATATTCTATGGCTTCATCGCGGTTATGATCAAAGGCATCACCTTCTGGATTGATCTCTTGAAGGCCAACATCCGAAAGGACCTTCTTTAGTTGAGAATAAATATACTCGACTCCTGTTCGCCAGTTTTGATCGACTTTCTCCCAAGCGACTTTATTACCAATCGCCATATCGAAGCTTTCCAATACTGGTATGAGACTTTCTATCAGGCGTTCATTGGAAAATTTTATGAATTCTTTTCTTTCTTCTTCTTCTCGCTTACGAGCATTGATCTGATCAGCTTTTGCCCTTTGCCACCCTACTAAGTATTCAGTCTTTTCTGCCTCGCAGGTTTTGAGCTTTTCTTTGAGCTTTTTTATGGCTTCTGTGGCATTTTCTTCAGCGACAACAGAATCATCGAGGAATTCATTGGATCCTGAATCTGAACCTTTTATCGGCTCTATATCATTAACATTTTCTGTTTCATCTTTTTGTTTCATCATTCATAAAGCATATAGGAAAAAATCTGTTGATGCAATATTTATTGTTCATTTATTTCGTCTACTGCATTTAGCTCAATAAAAAATGGCGCAATATGCGCCAGACGTGACTGTTTATTGGTACGATTCTCGTTAGGAATTCCGAACGTAAACAGCCGCGTTTCTAAGAGTTTCTTCTTCGCGTTTGTGGGCTCTTTCGACTGATTTTGTGGCCTGTTGACGCAGGTCATTTAGTGTACCTTTGAAACCGGCTTTCTCCAGAGGAATACAGTAGTATTCGTGGTAGTGCTCACAGACTTCAAATGTAGCAATTGCCCCACTGTCCCCGTTTGAACTGATGATCTGTTGAATTAGTTGATGAAGTTTGTGTGTTCTCCTGCGACGTCTTTTCCACAGGATTTTGGATATGACCCAATAGTATATCCATAGCAGTTTGGAGAGCAATCTATTGTTTAGATTTGACATAGATAATCACTTTTTGGTCTAAAATGACTATAACATGCATTTGATGTTAATGGAAGTTGATTTTTGATTTTGAGTCAGCTAGTATATACCTACTACGACGAAAGGGGGTCCGAACGGCTAATTACCTAAGGCACCCTTTTCTTTTTGTCTGAATAATTCATTGATATTTTTGCCCTAACATTCCTATCATCTAAACTTGCGAAGTAATTGTTTGATAGGTTTTTATATAAAGAGGATGCTCTATCAAGATCTGGAAATAGAATCTTTCCAAATCTTTGCTCTTCTATCAAAAAATCGACTAGTAGTTTGTAATCACCGTCACCAGATACGATGAGAACCTTCCCAAAGTCCTCTTTCTTGTATATTTTCTTCATTATGTGAAAAATGATATCCGAATCCACATTACCTTTTTTCTTTCCGATCATTGCACGATTATGCTCTCGAAATTTGAGTATAAAGCCAGTATTTTGAATTTCGTCGTATAATTCTCGACTTATGTTTTGCACATAGCCTAAAAAATAATATGCCCTATCGACAGCATATTTTTCCTTTAAGTACACACGAAATCGCCTGAGATTTATCTTCCACGGATCAACCTTTCGCTTGGCAGTTCCCATATACAGATTTTGTCCGTCTATGAATGCAATATTTCTAGCTATTTCGTCCATCAAACGAATATATCAGGAATGGATAAAATCCTGATAAAATTGTGATTATGTTTTGAAAGCTAAAAACTCCCACCCTCGAATAACGAAAGTGGGAGTTTATCTAATATATACTGTGGCGGTAATTTATCTCTTACTCCACTGTGGAGACTTGCGAGCTTTTTTCAAACCGAACTTTCTGCGTTCCTTGGCTCGTGGGTCTCGTTTCATAAAACCGAGTTTCTTGAGTGGACCACGGATCTGGGCATCATATAGAGTAAGAGCTCGAGCTATACCGTGTCGCATGGCCTCTGATTGGGCTGAAACGCCTCCACCGACGAGTTTGACCGTGATATGGAACTTCTCAGCAGGTTTGCCATGGGCGATGGCCTCAGTGGCAGTAATTTGCATCTCCTTTATAGGAAAATAGGCTTCGAGTGTTTTGCCATTGATCTCGTATCCAGCCTTTGTGCCTGGAAACATGCGAACACGGGCAATAGCAGTCTTGCGTCTGCCGACGGCTTCGAAATATTTTTTTGTTGCGGTAGTTGCTGTCATGGTCATCGGTATTATTCGGTAATAATCAAATTTTTCATGCGGAGCGGACGAAGCTTGTTGTTCGGGAGCATTCTAGATACAGCCTGGCGAAGAACCGTCGGCATACCTACTCGGCCGATCATATGTCCCAGACTTTCAGAATTGAGTCCGCCTCTGTGACCTGTATAAGTGACATGAATATCTCGAGTCTTCTTTAGAGCTGTGATATCGAGTCTGCCAGAGTTTGTGATCTCAACTATGCCACCAGAAACTTTGTTCTTTTCAAATGTTGGGACATTTTTGCCCATGAGTATAGAGGCCGCCTGGCTAGCGATTCTTCCCAATTTCTTTCCTTGTGCGTCGATGGTGTATTTCATGTTATACAAATTCGATTAGTGACATAGGGCTACCATCCAAGTCACGATTTGGCAAACGGATAATTCTGGTATAGCCACCGTTGCGATTTTTATAATTCGGGGCTATTACGTTTATGAGTTTTTTTGTCTCAACAGGACTATGAATATTTGAAACGATATGTCGTCTTGAGGCGACTGTATCGGACTTAGCCTCTGTAACAAGTTTTTCGACGAATGGTCGAAGTTCCTTGGCCTTTGCTGTAGTGGTTTGGATTCGAGAATCACGAATGAGGTTGCGAGCCAAAGAGCGCATAAGAGCATGTCTTTGTGTTTTCTCGCGACCGAATTTTCTGACGTTTGAATGGTGCCTCATGTTGATAAGAAATGTTTAATTCTGAATCCTGCGGATAATTACTGTTTTAATGTGATGCCATGCTGTGCTAATAATTTTTTGATCTCTTGCATACCCTTGGCGCCCAAGCCATCCACATCCATGATATCGGACTCTTTCTTACGAGCTAGTCCACCTAGAGTCCTGATATTACCGGCAGTCAAAGCTTTTGTTGTTCTGGCTGAAAGTCCAAATGAATCGATACGAGTCTTTAGAAGCTCGGTATCAACATCTTTTACTGACTTTTCATGGATTTCATCAGGCGATTCAGTCTTCTCGGCGATAATATTTGGGGCATCCTCTTCTTTGAATCCAACAATTGATTTGAGCTGATTTATCATCTGAATGATCGACAACTCCATGGCCTCTCGAGGAGAGATCGTACCATCAGTCTCTATTGAAAGACGGAGGCGATTGAAGTCAGTCCTGTCACCAACGCGCATGTTTTCTACTTCATAGTTTGCTTTGCGAATAGGTGTAAATGCGGCATCGAGCGTGATCGAACCGATATCGACTCTTTCTTTTTGTAAGACTTCTTTTGATACATAACCTAGTCCTTTTTCTACGGTAATTTCCATATCTATCTCCGCATTCTTCTCAGTAAGAGTTGCAATGTGTAAATCTGGAGTCAATATCTCGGCTTGTCCTGGTACAGTAATATCTTTTGCTGTAACATCCTTCGCTCCCTTTATAGACAAAGTCAAAATTTGCGGCTCATCTGTATCGAGTCGCAATCGGAGTTTCTTTAGAGCTAGCAATATAGTGATGACGTCTTCTTTGACACCATCAATGGTTGAAAATTCATGTGAGACACCTTTGATCTTAACCTTTGTGACAGCCGCGCCCGGTAAAGATGATAAAATAATACGTCTCAAGGAGTTTCCTAGAGTGTGTCCGTATCCCGGATACAAACCGTCGATTTCGTATACGCCACTTACTCCGTCTTCACGGATGACTTTTGGTTTTGAAGGTAAAACGACTTCGTAGGTCATGGTTTTTTTGTAGTTATAAAATAGACGGTTAATTATACACTAAAAGTAATATATGTCTAGCGTGTGTAGAACTCGAGCACCTGTCTTACGTCAAAAAGGAGCTCAGTCATATCTACACTCGGTTCGGCATTTACGGTGATCTCTTTTTTATCAGGATTCACAATGAGCCATGCAGGTGACTTGAATGTCTTCAATTCCTCGTCCAGATTAGCAAAAATAACCTTGCCTTTGCTACCATCTCTGATAGTCAGGATATCACCGAGCTGGACTTCATACGATGGTACAGTCACGATAATACCGTTAACCTTGATGTGACCGTGAGACGCCATTTGTCTGGCCGCGGATCGAGTCGGAGCAAAGCCGGCACGAACCATGACATTGTCTAGTCGACCTTCCAATATTCTCATGAGGTTTTTTGCATTGTCACCTTCAGTCTTTAGAGCTTGTTTTACGTATTTGGTGAATTGTTTGCCAGAAACTCCGTAGCTAAAACGGGCTTTCTGCTTTTCGAGCATTTGTTTGCCGTATTCACTCTTTGTTCCACGTCTCTTACCCATGGTCTTTGCTTTGCGTTGAGCGCGCATGGCGTATTTCTGAGTCTGAGTCTTTCGAAAGACTGGTGCTCCCAGATATCGTGCCTTTTTGTAACGTGGACCTATTTTCATGGTATTAAAATATTATGTGAATTAGACTCGTCGAGGCTTTTTCGGCTTTGGACCGTTAAATGGTACAGGTGTCTCATCCTTGATCGATGAGATCAACACTCCTTTGCTGATAAAACCACGAATTGCCGACTCTCTTCCCGAGCCGACGCCTTTTACGACAACGTCGATCTCTTTGAGTCCGAGGTTTTGAGCTTTGAGAGCTAGTGTCTCACCGACTTTCGCTGCGGCAAATGGAGTACCCTTCTTTGCTCCACGGAATCCAGCCGCACCACTCGAACCCCACATGAGAGCATTGCCTTTTTTGTCAGTCAACATGAGTTTGGTGTTGTTGTATGTAGACTGTACGTACAAAACGCCGGTATCGATACGTTTCCTCGAAGAAACTGGCTGGCTATTTGCCGCTCCGTTTTCTCCTTCTCCTTGATTTGTAGTAACAATTCTTTTTTTACCCATGGTGGTTGATTATTTCTTTTCTTCCTTTCTCTTACCGGATCCCATTGTCTTTCTCACGTTACCTCGAACAGTTCGTGAATTGGTCTTCGTACGCTGACCGCGAGCTGGTAAATGGCGAGCGTGTCTGGAACCTCTATATGCTTTGATGTCTTTCAAACGCTTGATGTTACCAGCAACTTCTCTTTTCAAATCCCCTTCAATCTTGAATGACTCGATCAACTTGCGAATGGTATTTTCTTCATCAACAGTAAGATCTTTTGATTTCTTGTCCGGACTGACTTTGGTCTTTTCGAGAATGAAACGTGATCGAGCGCGTCCGATACCGTAAACGGCCGTTAGGGCGATTTCCATGCGCTGATTGTCTGGTATTGTTATTCCTAATATTCTCATTGAAATTGAAATTTTGTTTATCTTAAAAGATATTAACCCTGGCGTTGCTTGTGTCTTGGATTTGCCTTACATACGACATAGACGTATCCGCCACGACGGACTACGCTACATTTCGGACAAATTTTCTTGACTGCGGCTTTGACTTTCATAATATTATAGACGTCTACTTATTCGTGCTTTTCCTCCGTATGGATCGAGTTCCAATTCTACCTTATCACCGATGAGAACTCTGATGCGATTCATTCGCATCTTACCGGCTAGATATGCCAGTATGACTTCCTTGGTGTCTTGTAGCTCTACCCGAAACAACGTATTTGGCAACGCCTCTACGACAGTGCCATTAGCTGGATTTTTGGGTTTGGACGCGATTTCCATTGATTGGGGGATGCCAAAAGATATTAGCAGATAATGGCTAAATAAGTCAATAGTCGCTAGGGTTTTTCGACAGTAATTCTAATACGGTCCGGATTTGTTGGTATTTTTGCCCACGGTGGCGCTATTTCTCCGGAGGCGGATTCGATAACTGAATTGTATTGACTTAATAAAGTTTTACTCTCGGCCGATGATAGTCCTTGCAGTTTTTGTGTTATCTCGACAATCGGAATATTGCCAACCAAAGCCAATTCACCTTTGGCTTTTAGAATAAGTGCTCCCTTTTTTTGTGGAGAAAAATCCTTGATATTGGCAATGCTAATATCTATTTTGTCAAGTTCCGGATCAGCGTAGCCCAATTTACCGAATGTTGTATCTGCTTTGTTACCTGAGAATTTATCGACCAGTTCGCTTTCTTTGAATAATATAGCCGTAACAGTTCCTGAAACAGTCACAATAGCGGAATTTTTAGCATTTCCAGATACTGTGGGTTGAGTGAACGAAGAAACCTGCATACCGTCGTACAAGATATACCCTTCTGGAATAGAAGTCTTGATCTCTGAAAACAGATTGTTCGTTAATTGATTTTTTAGGCTTGTTGTAGTCGAAGCTAGTACAGTCGGACTAACCGTCTTTTTTGTGCCACTCCAACCGCCAGTAATATCAGTTGAAATTTTACCGTAGACCTTTTCATATCTGGCAGTGCCTTTATAGGCGACTATTTTCCAATCTTGACTTGAGTCTAATTTCGATATGTTATAGTCCTGCCCGGCGGCATCTGCTACGACCGTGACTTTCAATGTTCCTGGAATGATGGTACCTGATGGATTTTTGTATCCGGGTATGGAAATGGAATTGGGTAGACGATATATATGAACGCCATCCACGGACAATCGTGTGCCAGCAATCAGACGAACGGCTTGCGTGCTAAAATAATTGTATAGGACAATTGAACCCTGGGCTTTTGTAGATATTACCTGTCCATCTGTAGCAGGAACCGTTGTTGAAGCTGTTCTTGATAATGTTACTAGTTTGTAAGATAAGACACCATCTCCGGGTGTAGCCTGGGCAACATAGGTACTATTAACTGTAATGTCTAGCACTTTTGGAACTATGGTAAAAATAGCTCTCGAATAGTAAGAAGATGCCACATAAGCAAAACCAGAAATGACCACAACTATTCCGAGAGCGATCAGCAACCATTTTATTCGGCTTGGGCGTTTTTCTATGTCTAGATCTCTATCTCTATCTCTTTCTATTTTCTTTTCTTTTTCGACTGGAGGTGTTATAGGTAAACGTTTAAGTACACTCCTCTTATCTTCTTTATGTAGAGGAATATCTCTGATAGAACGGCGTTCACTAGGTAATATGTCTTGGACTCTTCTTGGCATTGTTTTGTTAACAATAACACAAAATCACTTTTTACTCATGCTGTGAATAGCTAGAGCATAGAGGCCGGTCAGTCGTCTTCGTTCTGACAAATCATCATATGAGACAAATGGCAGTATCTCGTCTATCTCAATCAAACCGATTCTGGCACCTGGATATTCGTCACGCAATACTTTTATGAATAGATCGTCATGTGACCATGCTGAAACTACCATTGATTGTGGCAATGTCCCGATCTCGGCGTGATTTTTCAATAATTTTTTCATTTCTTCAGTCCAATCTTTGCTTATGGTGGTTATCATATCCGTTTGATCGTGTCCATATTCCTTGTCCAAATGTCCACCAATATATAGTGTCAAAAGTGAATCTGCTGCCTGTTGGTCAATTTTCGAGACATTTGCTATATTACGGACCATCGTTTTCACTCCTATCGGATATGATCCGAAAAATTCACAGAGTTGATTTTGAACGATTGCGAATTCTGTCAATTCTCCGTGGACATGAACTAAGACGTAACTTTCGACATGTGGCATGACAATACCGAAACCAATAACCTGGAGCAGTAGTGAAGAATGAAAAGAAACTTCACAGCCATGGATATCGTGATTGCATAGGTTTTTTAGTTTTTCGATCATCCGAGTCCCAGCTACACTCACGGTGTATGAAACTTCGAGTTTTTTGGCTGATTTACCCTCCCAATCTTTGATCGAATAGCCATTTAGTCTGACATCGAATATTTTCTGTTCGATGACTTGTATTTCCTTGTCATCTTCTTTGGCCAGTTTGGATCTTTCATCCGCAATCATCTTTAGGATTTGGTCTTTACTTACTTCTTGATTTTTACTGAATTCTGAAAGTAAGATTTTGGCATCAGAAACTATCCACGGTGAAGATAGTACAAAGTGTACGGATCGGATCCTTTTTGGTAAATCACACGGTTTTGTATGTCTAAGCCTGAGATTTCGTCTTATTGCATTTATGGTTTCGTCAATAGCTTTTAGTGTTGTCTTTACGAGATAAGCGACATCGGTATGAGGTTTCCATGGAACATTGGCATTGTATGTGAACATGACATGTGGATGAGAGCCAATATTATCGAGAAGAACTAGAGAACCACGGATGACACTGCTTTGTACATCTAGTATCAAAGTAAGTTCTTTTTTTGTGGATGAAAATAACGGAGACATTGACGTTATTTTAACATAGAACTGATTAGGATATCACTGCTCGTATTCTTCTTACACCTTGAGAGACAGCTTCTTCTTTGGTGATATGGAATCGCATTATGCCATCTGGACCAGCCAATTCTGCCGTATTCGTCACATGCGGTCCGCCACAATATTCTTTAGAGTAAGCTGATCCTATATCATTGCCAATATAGTATATGGATATTTGATCGCCATATTTCTGATCAAAGAAATGTCTGGCTCCAGTTTTTTCGGCTTCGTCCTTGGTTAAAGTGATGCAGTTTACCGGCAATTTTTCGCCAATTTTTTCATTGACGATATCCTCGACTTTCATTTTTTCTTCATCGGTCATTTTTGCATTGTGTGAAAAATCAAACCTCAGACGTTCATTTGTAATATTTGAACCCTTCTGTGATATGGCATCACCGAGAACATCATGAAGTGCTTGATGAAGTAGATGTGTGGCTGTGTGATACATGATGATTTTCTGATCGCTAGCATCAGCGAGACCACCTGTAAATTTATTTTCGGCGCCAATACGAGACAACTCCTGATGTTTTTTGTATTCATTATTGAAACTCTGAAGATCTACAGTCATGTTTTTTTCCTTGGCCATATCAATAATCATATCGATAGGTAAACCGTAAGAAGTGAATAATTTGAAAGCATCATTTCCGCTTATGGCATTGGAATTGATCTTATTAAATTCTTTGAGACCGCTGTCGAGGGTTTTTCTGAAGCGCTCAGTTTCTTTTTCTATTTCATCATGGATCAATTGGCGTTTTTCGATGATTGAAGGATAAGTATCCCCGTAGATTTCCCCAATAGAATCACTTACGACTGACAGGGGTATTTTAAGTCCGATAATATCGGCATAACGAATAGCTCTTCTGAGTAATCTTCGCAATATGTATCCCCTATTAGTATTGGACGGAATCACACCATCAGCAATTAGGAATGCTGAAGCACGAATATGGTCGGATATGATTCTTTTTTCTTTTACATAACCATCTTTAGACGAAGCGCTGATTGTCATCATTAGAGGCAAAAATAGATCAGTCTCAAAGATATTATCCTTGTTTTGCATCATCATAGCAAAACGTTCGAGACCTGCCCCAGTATCTACAGACGGATTTGGTAATGTCCCGATGATTTTGCCATCCTTTTTCTCATACTGCATAAATACATTATTCCAGATCTCTATCACTTTTCTTTCCGAATCGGCTTTGATGAATTCTTCCTTAGTCATCCCCTGACCTTTGAAAGTATTCTGAGTATCGTAATATATTTCGGTATCGGGACCGCAAGGACTGTTATCGCCAGCTTGCCACCAGTTCGATTCGGCATTCATAAAAAAAATTCTTTCGCCGGGAATATTGTTTTTCATGAATATTTCTCGCCAAATGTTCGCGGCCTCTTCGTCTTTTGGTGAATTGGAATCACCTTCAAACACCGTTATATAAAGTCGATTTGGATTCAGTCCAAAACCCTTATCGCCTTCACCTCTATCATCATTATTTGTTAATAATTCATAGCTCCAGTTTATAGATTCACGCTTGAAATAATCTCCGAGAGACCAATTGCCCAACATTTCGAAAAAAGTCGCATGAGTCTCGTCCCCGATACCATCGATATCGACGGTTCGCAGACACCTTTGGTAGTTTACCAGACGTTTTCCTAAGGGATGAGGTTCTCCCAGCAGATACGGAATGAGAGGTTGCATGCCTGCCGTATTGAAAAGAGTCGGGTTTGTAACACCTCTCTCGTCGGAAGTGATGAGCGAGACTGCTGGTACGATCTCGTGTTGTCTTTTTTCAAAAAAAGACAAAAAACGTGAACGGATTTCTCGGGATTTCATATTTACATAGTATCAAAAATAATCTATTGTTTCCAATCATATTTTGCTACTCAATTTTTCAAGTTCTTTTATATCATCTTCTATTTCACTCAGACCTTCTTCGAAGAAGCCGGATTTGCTCACATCGATACCGATTTCATTCAGAATTTGTTCCGGAGAAGCCTTACCGCCGGAGCTTAGGAATATCTCGATTTTTGACCAGAATGAAGGATCGTTTTTGTAGCGTCTAAGTAGTGCTTTTGAGACCAACATCCCATAAGCATAAGAATAGACATAGAAGAATCTGCGTATATGACTCCAACTGACGAAGAAATATCCATCATCGATAGTCATTTTGAAGCGAGGTCCCAAATATGCCGACATGTGTTTGTTGTGAAGTTCAGCGAGAGCTTTTTCGGAAATAAAACCATTACTTCTAATATCTTTGTGTATCTCCTCTTCAAAATTGAAACAAGCTATTTGACGAAATATAGTGCATATATCGTCATTGATCTTATCATGCAAAGCTATCAGTCTTTCCTTATCATTCAATTGTTTATACGCATCCTCTCTGGCTATTGATTCGAATAGCGTGCTTGCCGTTTCAGCAAGAGATGTTGAATAGTCGGAATACAAGGGACCTTGAACGCGAGACAATTCACCATGAAAAGCATGACCCATCTCATGTGCTAGTGTCGTAAATGAGTGCAGATCGTCTATGTGATTCAGTAGTACGAAAGTGGGATTACTGTAAGTTCCAGCGCAATATGCCCCACTCTTCTTTCCTATGCGTGGATATATGTCTATCTGACCAGATGAAACATAAGAATCTAGATAATCGGCAAATTTTACGTTTAATTTACCGAACGTATCTTTTAATATCGAAACTGAATTTTCAAAATTAAATTTGGTTTTGATTGTACCGATCTTCGCGACTCGATCCGAATAAGCCAGGACCTTTTGTTTCATCAATCTCGATTTTAATTCATAAAATCTATGAGAAATATCAAAGCGTTTTGTGACCGTGTCCGTCAGTTGTCGGACAACATTCGGATCATTTCGATATTTTTGGACTGTACTATCGAATGGTTGGGCAAATCCTCGGAGTTCGTCATCGATTTTTTTATTCGTCACAATTGCATTGATTTCGGCTTCGGAAAAAGGTGCTATAGACTTGAGTACTGTCGCTACGGCTTTTGACATAGCTATCCTGTCTTCCCGTTTCGGCATTTGAGTGGCCAAGGACATCGCTTGCGATAGTGCGATTCTTTTGTTTTTCCATAAGACCGATTGCTGATTGAGGATCTTTTCATTGCCTCCGATCCACATATCATAGGAGACTTGGGATTTTAGATTCATGATTTTCTCTTCCGGCAATGAAAGCATGTATTGAGCATCATCAAAGACCCTTTCTAGAAAAACCCGATAATTGATCAATGTTGAGCTTGAGAGAAATTGCCTCTGTTTTTTCCCGGGGATTGTACCCAGTGATATTTTGAAAAACGCTATTTTATTTTCACAAACGGCCAGTCGGCTTTGAAACATGGCGATTTGCGCCGATGCCAATTCGTTTTTCGAGTCTATATCTCGGAGAAAATAAAAATATAAAAATGGCTTTGCGTCGGCCTTTTCCATAATTTTTTCAAAGTCGAGAAGCGCGCTTAGCAAAGCATTGTCATCTTCGAGATATTTCTTTTCATCAACATCGTATGTGTTTGCGAATGTTTTGGCCAGATCTTCGAGCTCGATCATATCCTTTTCGATTTGAGGATCGATCGACGAAGTATACAAAAGACCCAAGTTCCATGTAGATGATTTTGTTTTTGTCGCTTTCATGGATTTTGATATTACTGTGAATCTGATATATGTTATTTTGCTTGTTCTATGATGATTTGAGCTTCGGTTAAGACCTTTTCCGCCTCCACACCCTTTACTCCTATAGAATCCAAGATATCTGGTTTACCGACAATATCTATACATACCAGAATATTGCGTCCTATGAGATCCATCTTTTGCTGTCGTGATAAAGTGGTCAAACAACTGATTGGATGTAAACCATTTTGTTCTATTATATCGTGTAGGTTATTCGAATCTGGATAATTCCAGCCGAGGATCTTCAAATGATTGCATTCGCTGTATTTGATGGCTTTATCGGTAAATTTTGTGTTGGTTATGAGCCATCGTTCGGTCAATTTGCGTTCCATATCGCCGTAATTGAATGTCGTTGTTGCTATATCATCGAACCTGGCTTTGACATATAGCGCGACCTTAACATCTGTTTTCATGCCGAATTCGTTATGGTATTTGGCTTCAACCATTGCCAGATCATTGTCTTTCCACGCCACAACGTCCATCTCATGATCGACACAACCGCCAAGCACGGTCTGATCGGTGAGTGTTTGATAACCCCACATTGTAAATATTCTGGCCACAAACTTTTCGAATGGGAAACCATCAGGACCGAGCTCCATCATTGCTCGGCGAATCGAATATTTGACTGCTGATGGTATGGAGTGTTTGCGTAAAAGCGCGAAAGCTCTACCGTAAAGATCCGATGTCTTCATGCCATCAGTCATTTCCTTCTCGACCTCATCGAGAACTTCCTCTATAGCTTCGGGACTAGCCCCAACTCTCTTCAGTGAACTAACCAGTTTCTCTTCTTCAAAGAGTTGTTTGGATCCGTCAGATTTTGTGACATTCAATAAATGATTCATATTGATTGTCATTGTAGCATAAAGAGATTACACCTCAATGATTCCTCCTCCCAAACACATTTCCCCGTCATAGATGACTAGAGACTGTCCGGGCGTTAGTGCGTTTTGAGGCTTTTCAAATTCGATGACCGCTTTGGTCCCACTCGCCTCTTTGATTCGAACATTCTCCAACTCTTGGCGATAACGGCATCTTGCTTTCAGATTGAACGGAGATGAAGACGATGAATTTGATGGGGAGAGTTTGTCCTTCGGTATCTGATCTGCCACCCAATTCACGTTCGAAATCCGAGCAATGGTCAAAGAACCGTGCTGGATTTCGTCGGGTACTCTGTTCGATACCGTAATCGTATTATTCAGACGGTCTTTTGATATGACGTAGAAAGGTTTATCGTTTGGAGTCTTTTTGTCTATTGTAAAACCGTGTCTTTCTCCTATTGTGAGCAATGTCGATCCACTATGCGTACCGATCACTTTTCCCGATTCATCGAGAACATTTCCAGGTTCGGTTTTTATATAATGCGATAGAAATTTCTTGAAATCTATTTTACCAATAAAACAAACTCCCTGACTGTCTTTCTTTTCGGCATTTGGCAAGCGAAATTTCTTTGCCAATTTTCGCACATCCGGTTTCTTGATATCTCCGACAGGAAAAAGTACATGCTTCAGATCATTCTGATTCAGAGTCCATAAAAAATACGATTGATCTTTATTGTCATCAATACCAGTTTTCAAACTGAAACCGTCAGAGCCAGTTGTAACAGTTTCTATATTTCTAGCATAATGTCCTGTTGCGATATAAGTCGCTCCTTTTGATTTTGCCCAATTCCAAAATGCTCCGAATTTCACATGGCGATTGCACATCACGTCCGGATTCGGTGTTCTGCCAGCATCATATTCAGATATCATATAGTCCACCACTTCTTTCTTATAAACCTCTTCTAGATCGAGAGTTACGAACGGTATGCCGAGATGAGCGGCAACTCTCATAGCCGAAAGCCTTTCTTCTTTCCAGTTACATTCGAGCCAATCCGGTTGCCAGACTTTTATAAATACGCCAGTGACGTCGTATCCCTGCTTCAAAAGTAATGCGGAACCAACCGCGCTGTCTACACCACCTGAAAGGCCCACAAATACCTTGATTTTATTATTGACACTTTTCATTACTACCGTTATAGCATCTTATGGAATATATTTCCTCTTATTTGCTACATGACCATCGTGATCCTTCGCGTAATGCGTCACACCTTTATTGTCTGCCAAATAGAACCAATAGTCTGACTTTGTAGCATTCACAGTGTCCATAATGGTCGTCAAACCTGGATTTGATATCGGAGTTGGAGTGAGTCCTGTGTGTTTATAGAGATTGTATGGCGAATCGATCGCTAGATCATCTAGTGAAATCTGTGCCGAACCTTTTTTTAGGATGTAATAAAATGGAACATCCACTTGTAGTGGCATGCCAGCTTCAATTCTCTTCCAGAGTATTCCAGCGATCAATTTTCGATCAGTACTATTTCTGGCTTCACGTTCGACGATCGAAGCCATGGTTATGATGTCTGACATCGTTCGGCCTGATGCTTGAATATCGAGCAGAACAGTTTTGATCTTTTTGGTAAAAGTTTCTCGTAGCAAAGTCACGATATCTTGGGGTTGAACATTCCGATCCAAAAAATAAGTATCTGGAAATAAATAACCCTCGTATGGTTTTGCTAAAGTGATGAATGTCTCTTTATCAAAATCCGGTATGCTTTTTTCGATGCTATTTGCCATTTCTTCAGCTGTCATTCCTTCGAATAAAGTAATTCTTACCTTTGGTATACCCTGAATCCCGTGAATGGTTCGATATGCGATCCTCAGCACGGATTCTGGTTTTTCAAATACATAGTCCCCTGCTTGTATCTGCTTATGGCCAGATAGTAGTACGACATAAATTTTAAAAAATAATTTTGAGCGTATGAATCCTTGTTCTTTGAGCAGATCAGCGGTTTGAGACATATAAGTACCTTTTTCGATCCGAATTTGTTCGGATATAGGAAAATCAGAAGGTGGAATAGAAAATAGAGTTACTCCAAATACGCCGATCGCCAATACTGCAATCGTGATTGATATAAGATGAAAGATAGTTTTTTTACTGAATATTTTGATTTTCATACAGTGAGAAAGACGGGAAATGATTAAACAGGCAGGTTTGCTGGCGCTTGAGCTTTCTTTGATGGTACACGATCCAGTGTCGGAGTCTGCGATACTTGGCCTGGAAAATGATATATTGTTGCCAATTCTTCGGTATTCAGCGTCAAATATTTACTCGGAAATGGCGTATAGAAGAAAGATCTCCTTCTGTATGCCATGATTGCCAGTTTGGAGAAACGATTTTGACGGTAGTTTTTGTAATCTTTCCATGGTTCATCAAGGCGAGAATGCCATTTGTCCCCGTTCGGTTTGAAACCGTTCAAGTGTTCGGCGTTGAATTGTTTCATATTACCTATGATGCCTCCTATTCCAAACGGTTTATCAAAAAATTCCTTTTGAGCTATATAGATCGCTCTTATACCGACATCAAATGCCAATTTGCTGATACTGCGACCGATCGCCTCGACGATATCTTGTTCAGGCTTTGATATTGTTGGAATCCTGGCATATCCAGTATCTGGATTGACCTCGCCAGCGACCTTAGTTATTCTATCTTTAATAAGTAAGATATGATCGATCTCTTTTTGAGCCATGTCCTTCCATGGATCGTATGTTTTGAATAAATGACCGGGTTTGCGTGCTTCACCCTTATGAGCTCGGACGACGAATTGGAACCAAACTTGCTGGTTTGGTCCTACACTCCCAAGCCATTCGATGAGTGGCAAGAGTGGATCGACTTTGAATTCTTCTTTTGGATCTTTATCTAGTCCATAATCAACATAAGTTTTGATCGGATATGCCTGACCGTTGTCTTTATCCTTTTTTGTAAATTCAAATTCGGCGGCAAAGACTTTTTGTGTTTTAGGATCGTACTCGACAGATCTTGAATAATCCGGGGCTTCTTTTATTTCTATTCCGGGATATTGGGAATACAGAGCGCTAAGCACGCCATTTTTGCGTCGATCTTCCGTCCATATGAAAAATTTTACGCGTCCTTCTACGGATATGAGTTCGAGAGAATACCAGGGACGAGTTTCTCCTTTCCAAAACCGCGCGAACCATCCTCCATCGGCCGTGTTGTGCAGTGAATTTAGGACTACTTCCATAGCCGCCGGTGATTTGAATGTTTCTTTCGGTAAAGTCAACTCGAGAACGGTATATTTGATACTGAAAAAGTTTGCCGACCGAATATAGTCTATCCACAATTCCCAAAAAGTTAGTGCCAGAAACACAACCAAGACAACCGGCGATACGGTGATGATCACATCTACGACATTTGGAAATACTGAACTCTTGAATTGCTCGAAAAGAGATTGGAATGTCGATGACATGCCAATATTGTATCACAAGGTATAGGACCTTTGTACTCTAATTCGGTGTATATTTACCGTCTTTGTCTCTTTTGAAGTATTTTGGGTTTTGCAGATTGACGACTATGGTGTTTTCCTTGACATAGCGTTCCTTCATGACCTTGTCGATCACCTCTTCTTTCGAAAGTGGTCCTCCTTTTTCCAAAACTGATCGGATAACATCTCGAACAACACCTGGAGCGTAACCCCATTCTGCCAATGCATAAAGACCGCGTCCAACTAGTACAAATCGTGGATCCTTTATGAGCTCATTGTGAGTCGTGGCAACATGCGCTTTCTTATTGAACATGGTTGTGATTTGTTTTGCGACTTCTCGAAAATGTATAGGCGAACCATGTTTTCTGATGACTAGAAAAGCATAATCACGCATACCTTTTGTTTTGACATTTGGAGAATGTGAGACACCCCAATCGCCGAGCGGATTTTTGCCGATCATTTTTGAGATCTGAAGCCATCTCCTCATAACTTCCTGGTTTTTATAGCGTTCAGAAACATCCTCGAGATGTTCTAGGAATTTACTTACAATTTCTGATTCAGGAAGAAGATCCTGATTGTTGAGATTGGAATATAGTTTT
Source organism: Minisyncoccota bacterium (assembly GCA_041663145.1). Taxonomy (GTDB): domain Bacteria; phylum Patescibacteriota; class Minisyncoccia; order Phycocordibacterales; family PALSA-1337; genus C7867-002. The sequence continues at coordinate 158,603 of JBAZRG010000001.1, read as the reverse complement.
CGAAGTGCCCCCTCGACTTTCTTGGACAAATCTTCATTGACATGCCAGCGATGTCGAAATTCATCGTCCTCTCTATTTTTTCGGAATGGCTCTCCGACTACCATCAGGAAACAAATATGGTTTTGCAAACTTTTATCTTTTGAGATGTGACCCAAGAAGTCATCTTCGACGACTATGCCGCCCAATGAATGCAGGAGAGCTTCGATTTCGCCGAAAACAGCCTTTTCTTGTTTGTATTCTTCAGATTTTCGAATGTTTACAAGTGCATAATTTTCGATCTGTCGTACACGCTCTCTAGTGATGCCGTATATCTTGCCGATAGCATCTAGAGTCATTCTTTTTGATTCTTTACCCAAACCATAACGAAAAGAAATAACCTCGCGTGCCCTGTCTGGCAGAGATGAAAGGAGCCGCTTGGTTATCTGCTTAGGTTTGAACGTGATGGTTGATGTGGCCATAGATGTTTTTGGATAAAGTTTTTAATAATTATTTATATGTTTTATCATTCTCTTGAAGTAAAGTCAATTCTGTGGGCAATTACGATATTTGCTATATTCCCTAATGGAATTGATATTAACACTAATATGACATAAATGTCAATCTGTGGAAAAGTGGGGTTACTTCACCACAATACTCACCAATCGATCCGGTATCACAATGACTTTATCTATGATTTTATCTTTAAGCCACTTTATTACCTCGGCATTATTTTGAGCTAGATCTTGAAGTGTTTCTTTACTCGTCCCGGCAGCCGCCATGAATGAACCGCGCATTTTTCCATTTATCTGTATGATGATTTTGACTGTATCGGCAACTGCCATTTTGCTGTCAAAAGCTGGCCAAGGCGACTGATGAATCGATTTTTCATTTCCAAGTGAAGACCAAAGTTCTTCTGTTATATGTGGAGCGAACGGAGCCAAAAGTTGTAGCAATGTTTCGTAATGAGATTTTGAAATTTTGCCGATTTTTTCCATTTCATTTACGGCTATCATAAGCGCGCTTATCGCCGTATTGAATCGCATATTTTCTATATCATCACTTACTTTTTTGATGGTCTTTTGTATTGATCGTTCAACATCTTTTGAATTATTAGATGAATCGGGATGAAGGAGATTTTTTAGTTTCCATACTCGTTCGAGAAAACGTCGTGATCCGGCAATATTGCTGGTATCCCAAGAAATAGCCTGATCAAACGGACCCATAAACATTTCGTAGACGCGGAGTGTGTCTGCTCCGACTGATTTTACGATAACATCAGGGTTAACTACATTACCTTTTGATTTGGACATCTTGACACCACCTTCGGCCAGGATGAGGCCGTGCGAGGTACGCTTCGTATAAGGTTCGATAGTTGGCACTAGACCGAGATCATATAGGAATTTGTGCCAAAACCTCGAATAAAGTAAATGCAAAGTAGTGTGTTCCATACCACCGTTATACCAGTCAACCGGTGTCCAATACTCTAGATTTTTTTTATCGGCAAAGGCCGTCTTATTTTCACTGTCGGTGTAACGCAAATAATACCAGCTTGAACCAGCCCAATTTGGCATAGTATCAGTTTCTCTTTTGGCTGGACCATTACAGACAGGACATTTTGTATTGACCCATTTTGTTACAGCAGCCAATGGTGATTCCCCTGTTTCTGTCGGTTGATATTTTTTTACCTCCGGCAATTTTACCGGCAGATCAGATTCCGGTACGGGCACCCAGCCTCCCCCCTCAGGGTTACTGATAGCGCATTTTTCACATTTGACTACTGGTATCGGTTCACCCCAATATCGTTGACGCGAAAATATCCAATCACGAAGCTTAAATTTTGTGACCAATTCTCCACCAATATGTTTCGTGATTTCCTTTCTAGCCGATTCCGAATCTTTACCGTCAAATTTTCCAGAGTTAATGAGTGTGCCGTCCTCGCAATAGGCTTTTGTGTTATTTGTATTATCAGTGACCGTAGCGGTTTTTTGATGGCTGTCATTTTCGGAACGAACAGAAGGGGTCGATGGATCTCCCACAATCACCTGCTTGATCGGCAATCCATATTTTTTTGCGAAATCCCAATCTCTAGTATCATGTGCCGGTACAGCCATCACGGCTCCAGTACCATAATCAGCCAGCACATAGTCAGCGATCCATACTGGAACTTTTTCATTGTTGGCGGGATTTATGGCGTAAACACCGTTCAGATTGATTCCAGTTTTTTCTCTTTCATCATTAGTCCTCTCTATTTCGGATTGAATTTTTGATTTGGATATATAGGACTCGACTTCCAATCGATTGGATAGTGACGGCATCAAAGTTTGCACCAATTGATGTTCTGGAGCAATCACTATGTATGTGACTCCGAATAGTGTATCGGCTCTGGTTGTGAATACTTTTATGCCGAAGGTACTGTAAGTGCCGAAGGTACTGGAAGTACTGGAAGCGCCGGAATCAGATTTTTGAGAATCTACAAGCGCGTTTTTATCGTCTTCTAGGACGATCCTGAAATCAATGTGAGCACCTTCACTTTTCCCTATCCAATTTTTTTGAGCGTCTTTGATATGTTCCGGCCAATCAAGAAGCGGTTTTTTTGTTCCGGAAGTATCCGATGTGTCTACAGCATCCAGATCATTCAATAGTCTTTCGGCATATTTCGTTATGGCTAACATCCATTGCTCTTTTTCCCGCTTTTCAACTAGGGTACCACAACGTTCACATTTGCCATTTATCACTTCTTCATTGGCAAGACCGATCAGATCTTTCGGGCACCAATTGATCGTCATTTTTTTCTTGTATGCCAGACCTTTTTTCAAAAATTGCAAGAATATCCATTGAGTCCATCTGTAATATGCAGGATCGCTCGTATTGACCTCACGCGTCCAATCGAAAGAAAAACCGATATCTTTGAGTTGTTTTCGAAATATTGCAGTATTATTTTTGGTGACTATAGCGGGGTGTATGCCGGTTTTGATGGCGTAATTTTCCGTAGGTAGACCAAATGCGTCCCAACCTATCGGATACAAAACATTGTATCCTTCACGACGACGTTTACGACAAATGATGTCCATGGCGGTATTGCTTCTGACATGTCCGACATGGAGACCTTCACCTGATGGATATGGAAATTCGATCAGTCCGTAGAATTTTTTTACTCCTGGTATTTCCTTGGCTATATGAAGTTTCTGATCATCCCACTCTTTTTGCCATTTCTTCTCGATCTTGGCATGGTCATAGGCATCTACATTTGCGGACGTGGTAATCTTTTTCATGCATAGAATCATAGCGCAAAATGTCTCAGGTATCAAAAAAGGTCGTCTCAAGGACGACCTCTTGGTTGGTTTGAATTCTAATTATTCACAGGAACCTGAACGGCAATTGCAATCATTCCAACAACTATCGTGAGCAGAATGAGGATTGCCCACAGGAGCATTGGTTTTGACAAAGTGTTGTTGCCAGGGTTTGCCAAATAAAGATCCTCCGTCTCTTCAATGGGGCACCCAAAATGGATCCGATGTCCTTGAAAACTAACTGTGTACTGGTGTCTTTTTGGTCTGGAATAGAACCTGTATTTCATATGTTCCTTTACAGTTGAAGCGTGATTGGTACCACGCTTATTAGATTGTATATTGCCCATTACTGGACGAATCAAGAACATAAAGATTGATCACACGATCTTTCTCTAGCCGTGTCAAACAGTAGCATTGATGCTGTAGTTAGTCAAATGTGTACGATTGACACATATCACCATGGATTGTATCCTGAGAGTAGAAAGAACTATATGCATTCATCACCGTTGTTTTCTCATGTTCAACGTGCACAGGATCGTTCCGGAGATTGTCCGGAAGAAATTACAAGGAGAAAGCTAAAGCAGGAATTCATACTATTCATCATCTTCTCAGCCATCACGGTTTCTGGGTTGATCGGATTGGTGAATTACCTGCACAAGTAAGAATCAGGGTTGCCATCTTTATTTCATGCTATAATTTCATCGGAGCTCATTGTTACAGATAAGCCCAAAAAAGTGTTGCTGTTAAGTCAGCTTTCTGGGTCAGTGCCTACTCTTTCAAAGCTTTCTGTAACGCCGTCCAGATTTCGATCTGGGCGGTTCTTTTTTTGCATATTAAATTCTATGAAACTACCACTTTTCCACACCACGGACACCACCACTTTTTTCATTTTGGCGAATGACAATAGACTATCATAATGCTACATTTTATTTGGAAGACGCCTCACGATGCAGGCCTTGTTACAAAACAAAACGTAGACACATGCGACTCTTTTCGGTTCGCCGAAAGCTGAATCAGTATTCAGGCATCTGTCATGGTTTGTAACCCCCGTCTGGTACCCTGGCCTAGCCAGAACACGTCCAGACGGGGCTATTTGTTACCCAGATCTTAAATTTTTATGAAAATACCCTCTTCTTTGATACAATAATCTCAAATGAATCCTAAGCATCTCATTTGGATCGGAGTCATCATAGGTGGAATGATTGGAGGATATATACCAACAGTATTTGGTTCAGACTCTCTTTCAATAGCTACAATAATCGGAAACACAATCGGCGGTCTCATAGGACTGTGGGCAGGTTTCAAGTTGTCGCAGAATATGTTTTAGATATTAAACTCTATGACGCCACCATCTTCTGCTACTTGACAAATTCTGTGTATTTGTTATAGTGGTAGCGGACTTAAGTTGATGTAGCTAAGTTGGTACGGCACCGAGCTAATCTGTCGGATCTCGGAGATGCGTGGGTTCGATCCCCATCATCAGCTTAAGTTTCTATGTTATAATGCGACAGAATTGTCCCGGTAGAGCAATCTACCGGGCTTTCTTTTGCCTAAATCTTGAATTCAATCACATCCCCATCTTTCATCACACACCCTACTATTTAACCGTGTAATTTTCTGCGGCGAATAAATATTGTCCGATGAATATTTTTTTGAAAGGCATAAGCGAGTTTCTCTCGTAAAAAGTCAAAACAGCATTTCGATAATCATCTTCACTCACACTTCGATACCCTCTAGTATGTAGCGATATCGATTTCATTGATCTCAGCTTCAGAAAATAATTCTTTTGGACAATTTTCGAATAAATTGAAATTATAAGAGTGAAATTTCATTGCCATCTTTGTTCAGCTCTTCATGAACTTCTGATAATGATAATGAATGTGTTTTGAGAAAAAGCCCGAGAATTGATTTTTGATTTTGGGGTATTTTTAGCATAACCGTATCATTTAATACCCTTAATCGTATCATTTTGATACGATTAGAGCAAAATCTACCATGAGAAAGGTTTCTATATTTTAAATTCTATGATATCTTCATCTTCAATCCACTAGTACCCATTCAGTATTGACTTTATTTGGATATCAATGTATCTTACGTTTAGACCTAGTGAGGAGGACTATGTAAGATGTCGATATAACAGCCTGTACTAGGCCAGACGGGTTAAATACCAGTCAGTGCAATGATAGTCTCCGTAAGGAGAGCTCGACTTCTTGAAAAAGGAGTTTGTGCACCAATTGGAACCTTCATTGGTTCACGACACAGATTAATTCTAGATATGATCTGTGAATACTGCCGATTCGGACATCCGGATTAGGCAGTTTTCTTTATCCAGGTTCTAAACTTCATCACGTTCCCATCTTCACCTAGTTGACAAATTTTAGTGATCTGCTATAGTGATTTTGGAGAAGAAATTGCTCCCCCTGTATCGCTGTTTAGCCGTTTCTCGGTATCTTCGTGTTACGGTTTCGCCGTATTTCCCACCAACATTGCATGCGATGTTGGTGGCTTTCTTTTACCTAAATCTTGAATTCAATCGGCTTCTCGTTCGCCCTAGTGGGGCTCACTCGAAGTGATTGAATTCAAAATCTTCACGACTACGTCGTTTCAGATCTTGAATTCAATCACATCCCCATCTTTCACCACATATTCTTTCCCTTCTGTGCGCACCCAGCCTTTTTCTCTGGCCGATCCATATGAGCCGGCTTCCAATAGTTTATTCCACTCAATTATCTCCGCGCGCACGAATTTTTCCTTGAAATCAGTATGTATGGCAGTGCCTGCTTCCGGTGCTGTCCAACCCCTCTTGATCGTCCAAGCTCTGGTCTCATCTTCTCCGGTCGTAAAATAAGTGATGAGGCCGAGCATCTCATACCCCTTTTTTATGAGTTCATCCGTTCCGTCACTATGCGCGCCCAAGCCTTCTCTCATCTCCATTTTATCTTTGGCATCCAGATCTTTGAGTTCATGTTCTATCCCGGCGTCCACTATCACATATCCAGCATTAGTCTCCTTGAATAGATCCATGAGTTTCGTCCATCTCTCATCTCTTATCTCATCCAAATTTTTTGACCCCGCTTTTTTATTCAAAACATATATGAACTTTTTGGCGGTGATAAGACATAATTGTTGGAGGAATGGAGCCTCGAATTCATTTGGAACAATACTCGATGCCATCTTGCCACCCTCCAGTGCCGGAATGAGTCGATCCAATAAGCCAGCTTCTATAATAGCCTCTTTTTTGCCAGCTTTGACTTCCTTACCCAGAGAATTCATCCTTTTTGTGGCAGTCTGTAGATCGGCCAGCACCAATTCAAGGTTAATGATACCTATATCACTGACCGGATCTATTTTACCGTCAACGTGTATGATGTTTTCATCTTCAAATATGCGCACAACTTCAGCGATAGCGTCAGTTTCGCGAATATGAGACAAAAACTGATTACCCAGACCTTCTCCTTCTGATGCGCCTTTGACCAGACCAGCAATATCCACGAATTCTACTGCGGCAGGAATCTTCTTGGCGGAATTAGAAAATTCGGCAAGTTTGTCTACACGTTCATCTGGCACGGCAACCACACCCACCGAAGGATCTATGGTACAAAATGGATAATTCTCGGCTGGAACACTTTTTCTAGTAAGCGCATTGAAAAGCGTGGATTTGCCCACATTTGGGAGACCGACGATGCCGATGGATAACATGAGACCAATATATCAGTTTTTTGAAGAAATGTAACTGACTTACGGTAAAGTAGAGTATGCTTATTTGTAATAAAAAACCGCACCTGTAGCTGGAGCCACAAGTGCGAATGTTTAATCTTTCAGTAAGACGCGTTAAGACGCGCCCAGTTTTCCATTTCTTTCGGACGGATTGCTTCGGAGCCTTCCTTGCAGAGCGGACACTCTACAGGCATCCACTTTGGCATGGAGTGGTCGATGAGTGCGATGATCTTCCTGCCATCCACTTCTTTGAGACCTGACCGGTTCACAAGAACCGCAATAAAGGGCATGACGATGCCTCCAGCATTAATAACTGCCGTGACTGTCAGACCAACGCTATCTCCAGTAGTAAGCACATCATCGACTACAAGAACATGCTCACCTGTTCGGATAACAGTTCTCTTGAAGACCATGGTTTTACTGTTTCCATTCGTTTCTTTCTCGGCATAGGCACGAAGAACGTGGTTGAAACAATTATGACCAATATGGCGTGAGATGTCATGGGCCAATGTGATTGCACCCATAGAGGGACCAAGCACACGATCAACATTATTGAGATTGATATCTCGTTTCTGAAGCAGGAGCACAAGATCACTGGTAGCTTCGTCAAGGAGAATTGAATCTTCCATCACAAGCTCGCTGTCGAAGAAGCCACTTGAGTGCTTCCCCCGAGTTAGGAGAGCGTGGGGGCGTTTTGGGTTTCCATCATGGAGCCAAAATGCGCCCTTTTCCTGATACTGGCTGATCCAGTCTTCCGTGGATCGCATCATAGTTTTTATTTTCAATATTCAATTTTGCACACTTACTGGAGGTGGTGCATTTGACCTGTCGACAAGGCAATTCTGACATGACCCTACAATAAAACTATTTGATAGTCAATTCGAATCACTATACACACCCATTGTTGAAGTCCGACATGTGCCGACATATAATCTACACAGATAACCTAACAGCTTCTATGAAAATGCTTGTTCCTGACATTCAGGCGTTTCTATTTAGACAGACAATGGTCGCACTTACATGCCCTATCAATCGACACGGTACTCGAGTCGAACATAACTGTGATGATTGGGCACTTTGGTACCATCCTGAGTATTTAATCAATCATTTCGTCGAAAACGGCGGCGCGGCTGCATTTGCAGCACGAAGAGCAGAGTTCCTTAAGGAAGTCTTCGTACCAGATGAAATCGAATACAACATCTAGGGTTCACGGATCCCGAGTCCTAGTAAATCAAACCACACCTCGTCGGACATTTCGACGAGGTGCTCTTCATTTTATATCTTTCAAAATCGGATCAGATCTTATCCTTTGGTCGCAATAATGGGAAAAAGACGATGTCGCGGAGATTTGATTTTCCGAGGAGTAAGGCAACGAGTCTATCTATACCTATGCCCAAACCAGAGATCGGTGGCATGCCGTATGACATTGCCTCGATATAATCAGAATCTATTTCCATAACCTCTTCTTCCCCACGTTCTTTGCTTTGGACTTGTTCGACAAATCTCTGTTCTTGATCGACGGGATCAACAAGCTCGCTATAAGCTTTGACGATCTCCCAGCCGTTTATTATCAGTTGAAATTGATCCACCACCTTTGGATCTTTATCATTTCGTCTGGCAAGCGGTTGCAATTCAATCGGATAATAATAGAGAATGGTCGGGTTAACCAATGTTGGACGGACAATTTTCTTGTACAGATGATCGATGATTCCGGCCACGGACATACTTTCAATATCTTCGAATTTGTGTCCTTTTTCACTTACAACCTTTCGCAGTTCATCAGGATTCTCGTATTTCATAATGTCGATCCCGGTTTTTTCTTTCATCAAGTCGATAAAATTGAGTCTTGGCCACGGAGAACTAAAATCGATTTCGACACCATCTTCCATCTTGATCTTCTTTGGCATCTTCATTTTTTCAAAGATGAACATGAACATTTTTTCGATAAAGTCTATATTGTCTTCATAATTCCAATAAGCCGCGTAATGTTCCAGATGAGTATGTTCCGGTAGATGAGAAACATCGACTCCTTCATTGCGAAAAGCTTTGCCTATCTCAAAAATCCGATCAAAACCACCGACAATAAGCGTCTTCAAAGGCAATTCGTGGGAAATACGAAGATATAGATCGATATCCAAGGCGTTATTGTGAGTCTTGTACGGCTTTGCAATCGCACCTGTCGCGCTATGCATCAGAGTTGGAGTTTCTACCTCCAAAAAATTATTAATAGAGTAATATTCACGTATCTTACTCACGAGTTCACTTCTAAATACGAATCCTTTCATAGATTCTGGGTTGGCTATGAGATCGAGATATCGTTGACGGTATTTTGTTTCTTGATCCTTGAGTCCAGCCCATTTTTCCGGCAACGGCAGTAGCGCTTTGCCGAGAAACATGTAGTTTTCAACCATGATGGATTTTTCTCCAACCTTTGTAACAAAGATTTTTCCATTGACACCGATAAAATCTCCCGGGCGGAATGTTTTGGTGAATGATTTATATTTTTCTTGTCCAAGGACGTCTTCTTTGAGGACTATCTGCATCTTTCCGGAAAAGTCCTGAATGTGAGCAAAGGTCAATTTCCCCATAGTCCGGAAGAGAATTATTCGACCAGCAGTGTTAACAGGAGCTTCGAGATCGAGAGTTGAGGCCTTTCCAATGGTAATATTTTTTTCAAATCTTTCGGGATAGGGATTTATACCAGCTTCGCGAAGTCCGTTGATGACGTCGATAGCTTCGTTTCGAGGAGTTTGTGCGTTATCTTGACTCATGGTGATGATGATATAAGTGCTTATAACATTAACACAATATTACTCTATTTCCCTAGTACCTTTTTCATATCTAGTAAGTGGCAAATCTTTCCAGTTTTCCAAGATGGGCGTTACAAATTGCCATGAAGCCATTATTTCATCGGTGGAAGCGAACAATGTCTGGTCTCCCAAAAAAGCATCATGAATGAGTTTTTCATAATCATTCGGAATATCACGAAAAGAAATCGCGTCCGAATAGTTGAATTTCAAAGTCTTCGGCTCAACATCAAAACCATAACCCGGAGTTTTTACCAAAAATTTTATCTTGATACATTCGTCCGGTTGGATACGGAAAGTTAAAATGTTTTGTTTAATGGAGAGGTCTTCATCGATCTTTGTTCTCTTTTCGGTATTTTTGAAATACACGTCTATCTCGGCTTTTGATTCGGCCAGGGCTTTGCCACTTTCAAGGAAGAACTGGACTCCACGCCAACGCGCACCAGAAAGCGATGCTCGTATTCGGAAGTATGTTTCCGTTTGCGACATCGGTTCCACTCCAGGTTCAGACAAATAGCCGATATATTGACCGCGAGTGATTCTACTTTTCAATTCTCCTTTACGGATAGTATTTAATGATTTCAAAACTCTGGTTCTTTCTTTGCGGATATCGTCAGCGCCAAATGATTTTGGTTTTTCCATGGCTATGAGAGCCAACATCTGCAATATGTGATTTTGACCGACGTCGGTAAGCGCGCCTAGTTGATCATAAAATTCTCCGCGCAAGGCCACTCCCTCCTGTTCATATAGCTTGATATGTATCTTGTCTATATGTTTTTTGTGCCACATCGGTTCGAATATCGGATTTTTGAAACGAAAAGCCAGGATATTTTGTAATGACTCTTTGGCAAGATAGTGATCTATCCTGAAGATCTGTTTTTCATCGAAAAGTTTACCGAGCAGACGATCCAGAGATCTGGCTGTATCAATATCATATCCAAAAGGTTTTTCTATAAGCACTCTAGTCCAACCGGAGAGATCATCACAAGGAACAGTCAATTTTGAATTTGCCAGATTCGTCAATATGCCTTCATAAAGTTTCGGTGGCACCGATAGATGGAATATTTTATTTGAACATTGTCCCCAGCGAGCATCGATGGCTTGTAGTCTTTGGTACAATCTCTCGTATGCCGGAAGAGCATCAAAGAATCCTTGTTCGTAAGTGATGTGGTCGAGAAAATGTTTGATGTCTTCTTCGTTGAATTGACCCGGTCTAACATTGAGTCTGGATCGCAAATATTCTCGGAACTCGTCTCGACCAAAAGCACGGCGTGAGAAGCCGACAATGGCAAATCGTGGCGGAAGCATTCTCTTTGCGTATAGGGCGATCAAAGCTGGCAAAAGTTTCCTGGCAGCCAAATCGCCAGTTATGCCAAAAATTACGAATATCGTAGGATGTGTAGCCAGTGGAGTGTCTGCGTCCATATTAGAATTATAACGGCAAAGTCTATAACAACCAAATTTATGTGAACTTAGTCAGCTAATTATTACATCTCTTCACCCCATTTGACCCATTTTGGATATAGTTCTCCAGCCACAAAGACACAAGGCAAGATGATGACCGCAGTCAGTATCCAAAGCAATAGTGAAATGGCTTTGGGAGCCATTTTTGCAAACCAACCAAAGACACCCTTGATAACACTCGATAGTCCGTTGGCTATTTCAGAAATTATCTCCATGTTTTGGATATTACAACAAGATCGATCTTTGGGCAATGCGAGATGGTATTATTTTGATTTTGGCAATGTAATAGTGAAGATGCTTCCTTGATTTTCACCGGCCGAATCAGCCCAAATCTTACCGTGTTGATGCGAGATTATGTCTTTTGATATGAATAATCCTATACCCATTCCTTCAGTATCAGCCAGCCTGGCTTTGTCTCCCCTATAAAATTTCGTAAACAATCGTGATTGATCCGCCTTAGAGATACCGACACCGGAATCTTTGACTGAAAAACCACAAATCGATTCATTTTCAAATACACAAATCTCTATTTTGCCGTCTACGGGAGTATAGTGAACGGCATTTTCCAGTAAAACTTGTAAGACAAATTTTGTCCGTTCTATATCAAAAACACCAAAAATATTCGGGGTAATTCTTTTTTCGATCGAAATATTTTTAACCTTGACTTGTTCAGAAAGAATACCGATCACTTCTTCGGTAAGCGCGGAAATACTATTCTTTTTTATGTGATAATCGTATTTATTTTCTTCAGCTTTGGAAACATTCATCAATAAGTTCGTTATTTCGACCAATCTGGCGTTTTCACTTTTTATGTACGAAATTTGTGTCTTTGCGATTTCTGGTAATTCGACATCGTCTAGATTCTACGTAGCCCATCTGATTCCGGTAAGCGGAGTTCGTAATTTGTGCGTCATGGTTGTAATAAATTCATATTTTAGCAAATCATTTTCACGTAAACTTCGCCAGACCAAGACGATCATAGTAACCGCCAAGAGAGCTGATGCGAGAGCTATTGTCCAACTTGGAAAATTCGGATTGGTCTCCTTTATAAGGACACTTAAATAATTCAGAAATATGATCAGACTGCTTACTAGACCGACGGCGATACTGTAAACCAAAGCTTGTTTTGCAACTACTTTTATATTGAACATCTCATAACGAATTGCCCCATAACCAAATGGAATTACACAGAGTATTGCAAAGGACATTCCCAAGATAGGGTCGATAAATATATCGTAAACAAGAAGGTTTGGAATAAAGGCAATACCAAATCCAATGATTGACGTGTATATCATGTACTTAAAATCGTTGCGTTTATGATTATCTTTTTCCCGGCAATATGCCGAGTACAATATATAAACAGCATATGGAACCATAATCACGTCTAGAAATATGATGCGAACGAGATTTAACAATCCCGGATTGTAATAGTTTGGAAAATACATCTTCGATATCGACGGTTCGAAGAATAAATCTGGGTATACAGAAAAGAAAATCACAAGCAAAACACTGGATACATAAGCAAGTATTAATATCCATTTTCCTCGATTGATATTGCTTGTCATGGCCAATATTGCATGTAGAAAAAAGGTGCCAATAAAGAACATAGACATATTGAACATAAATATCAAACGTGATGTTTCAGGATCTACAATATTGACTCCGATAACATGAGAAATTATGAAAACGTTTGCTGCGAGCAACATCAAAGAAAAAGCGATATTCGCGGTGCGACGTCGTCCGTTTAGAAATGTAAAAAAAGCCATACCAAATATCACAACCGCAGAAACAATAGATACGGCATTATGTATGATCAAGTGAAGATTTGCATCCATAAATATTTAAAAAATATAATGTTTTTTATTTAATGAGTTGTATAAGTATTTTAGCATTACGTTGTTCGTAATAGCTAATATTATATTTATGTTCTTCTAATCCAAAATTGCCAGATCAAGTATATAGCAAGGAGGACAGGAAAAATGATCAGACCCCACGGATATAGAATATCTCCAAAACCTGAAGCGAAAACAGCAGCCAAGTTATCATTCGGATTCGAAGATTTATCGTTGGTTAAAGAAGTATCATCCAATACACTTTCCGGAGTTTTATTCAGCTCATTCCCCAATACAGATTCACCATTATCTTGAAGAATGTCGTTGGAAACTGAACCGGTATAACTAATATCATCAGTTTGATTATTTACTTGCGTCAATACAGGCACCGTAAACCGATGTTCATAACTTATCGTTGGTGGTGAAGCACGAGAAACGACACGGTATACATAAGTTTCTCCCGGCGTAAGTCCCGAAATCAGGACTGAGTGATTCATGACTTTGACTGGATCCTCAACCGTGGCATATGGATAGCCGAAATTTGGTGGTGTTAAATTTAAAGTATACGAACCAGATGACAAACCATATATTACCTGACTTGTTGATAATTTATTTGTATGCCATGTTATGGTGGCTGATTCGGATAGATCTACATTCGAGACGTCATGAGCTTGTTCATTTGATATGATAAGGCTTGTATTACTACCACTTCCAGAGCCTGTAATAGTCACTCCGCTTCCACCACCATTCCCATCTCCTCCAGTACCACCACCTTCATCACCTATGACAGTATTGCCACAATGAGTATTTCCCCCTTCAAATCCAACGCATACATCAAAACCAAGCATTTTTCCTTGATAGGAATTATCACTAGAATCAGTAAATGAAATAGTATAAGTGAATGTTCTAGTTGCTCCATTCGAAATTGCACCGAGAGAAATTTCTCCACTTGTAAAGAAAGTGGCGAGGGAGTTATCAAATAAGATCACACCGCCTTCTTTGATGGTGAGGTGCAAAAGACTTCCAAAATAATCGTTATCTATAATATTGATGGCTTCGGTCAAAATAGTTTGTGATACATCTCCACTATTTGTGACCGTGACAACACCCGCTGTTTCATCCATGGGAAGAAAGTTCGGTTTATTGAAGAGTGGAGCTGGCTCAAAAGTGACAGTCAAAGGTGCGGCAGATGTAGCAAAAGCATTTGGCACAAAAGCGCCCAGCATGATAACAGTAATGATGGTCGATAATATGAAAATTTTTCCAATTTTATTCATGATATTTTTAAGGTGTTATTGAATCTGGAGGAGCTGGGGGAGGAACAGGTGTCGGTTCCGGAACAGGATCGGGTTCGATGACTGGAACAGGTTCAATGATAATTGGATCTGTCGCTTCTGGTGTTGATGTTGCTGTGGTGTCAGTAATAGGAGGTGTAGTTGTGCCATTTACTGTATCACTATCACCCAAGACTGACTCGTCTGAAATCAAAGATGATGTTGCGGTCATTGGACTATCAATGATTGGGTCTGTCGTAGAGACGGTTTCAGGATCATTAATGATTGGACTAGTCGTGGAGGCAGTTTCAAGATTATCAATGATTGGATCAGTGGTTGAGGCAATTTCAAGATTTTCCTTTACAATCCCACCCTTGATGACTTCTTTCGGATCGATCATGCCATTCGCGACCATATCGTCGACCAGTTGCTGGTCAGCAGGAGACAAGGCATCATAGTTTATTGGCGGGCAAAAATCTTCTGAAGAACCGTATGCCTGCATCATGAGGTTCTCTGGCCCAACAGCTATGGCCTTGATCCGAGCAGTATGCGACTGAACATTGTAACCATTGATGAACAACGGAAGTGTCCAGTGATAACTGCCGGTATTGTCGAGGTTGGAAGCAAATTTAGCCCAAGTATTTCCACTATCATTAGAATACCACAGTGATATTTTCAGCATATTGTCTGTACTGCCGGAGTTGTTGCTGTGAGCCGTCCACTGTACATCATATGAGTCCCCAACATACCAAACTTCTCCACCGACTGGATTGACCATGCTAACTGTTGGCGGTTTTAGCTCGACAAAATCACTCGGCTGATCCGTATCATAACCATTTGGAACTCTCCCCAACATATCACCTTGTGCCACATTCACTGACCCAGGATCCCAAATATCGGTATCTGCCTGCCAATTCATCTCATCTATAACCACACCGTCCGGTCGCTTTAGGATGAGTCTATCTCCTGCATTTCCGAGACCGTCACCGATATTCCCTCCAAGTTCTATCTTGACTACTT
The DNA here is from genome assembly GCA_041663145.1 of Minisyncoccota bacterium. GTDB lineage: Bacteria > Patescibacteriota > Minisyncoccia > Phycocordibacterales > PALSA-1337 > C7867-002. Next base: position 143,220 of record JBAZRG010000001.1, on the reverse strand, counting down.
CGTTTGGAACATCCCAATATTTCCAAGTAGTCTCTGAGTCGGTAATGATGGCAAATCCCTTAGCCTCGATCAAATCGCTGTTTGGTATCGTATCACAAGAGTTATCGTCACAGATCTGCCAACCGCTCAAATCCAGGCTGGTGTCTGTTTGGTTGTAGATCTCAACCCACTCATTTTCGTTCTTTTTTCCATGCGTCGAATCAACATTGTAATAAACTTTATTTATTCTGAATCCCCACGAATAAAGTGTACTGCTTGTCGTTTCAATATCGGAAAATCCACCAGTTTGAAGATATGGATTTGCTTGACGACCATTGTATTCAAATTCAAATGAACAAACGCTATTTTGCACAGAAGACGTCGTCGATAAAGTAAAATCATGCCTCCATGTATCAATAGTCGTTACTGAACTATTTGTAGTCGTGGGGGATTTGAAATCGAGCAAGCTACTAGAATTGCCGAAAGGATTACCGTTAAGTAGAGTACTCACTCTTATCTGTTTGCAAAATGGGATATCTCCGGTTACATTTGTCGCATTTACGAAATATGTTGTTCCAATACTTGTTGATGCTAAAGCAAAATCTATCGTCTTACTTGTAGTCGTACCAGTACTTAAATTAAGTGCCGCCTCTATTGGATCAAATGCGCTCGGAGTAACAGTAAAATTCAGAAGACCAGCCGAAAAAGTACTACCAACAGAATTTTCCGTATCACTAAAATATGCATTGGTTGGAAAAACATTAAAAACCAACATCCCCAGTGTTACTAGTAATATTGATGCAGATCTAAACAGCACTTCTTCAAAATGTCCGAGTACCTGACTTTTTTTATCGGTGATCTTATTCATCATTGTTTATACTGGAAGCGTTTCTCTTTTTTATTTTCCTTGCCTCTTTGATTATTTTCCTGACCTCATCATAAATAATGAAAATGGCCGGCAAAACGACGACCAAAATCAAACCAATTGGTTTCTTAACAAAATCAATGATGTATCCAACATAGGGTACGGAAAAATAGACCTTTCCAATGATTTCACTCATTGAAACTTCCTTGAGATCCTCACCATTATTCGCATCACCTCGAGTCCTATAAACCATTTGACCTTCCTGCACGCGAACTTCTGTGATTCGATGAGTCGTTGGTATTTGAGTTTTTGTATTGGGACCAAATGTGATAATATCCCCGACTTTGTAATCAGAAATTGGTTTGACAACAACTACACTACCAGTATGAATGCTTGGTTCCATTGAGCCAGACTGCACTACCAAGATTTTATAATTTCCAGTTATTGGGAAAATAGAAACAAGCAACAAGATAGCGACTGCGACGATGCAGACGATAAAGATGTAATAAATTGTTTTAATGAATTTCATTTATTTAAAACTTCCACAACCCCGCTCTTCACTGTGAAGGGCGAGGCAAGAAAGCTTTAATTAAAGCTTAATTTTGTGTGTAATTGATCAAGCCTGTTTCAAACAATATGTCTGAATCTGGCCAAGATACCATTAGACCGCCACTGTAAGAACTTGAAGGAACTAACCAAATCTTTCCGTTGGTAATGTTGCCACCAACATCGATCGATCCACTAAGTGTTCCATCGTTTCCTGCAGTAAAGCTACCCGTACCAAGTAACACACTTCCGACACCAGGATAATTATTTGTCGAACCTACATAAATGAGATCATAACTACCGGTTGTTTTTACTTTTCCGGTGAAAGTGAAATCAAACTTTGGTCCCTGGTTTTTATAGCTCAAAGTTCCTTCAACTTCATCACCTTGAACTATATTCCATATATTATCTTGACCTTTAACTTTATTCTCCAAAGCAACAGTTGTCATTCCATTATCCCCTTGTGGCATCTGATCAGCTTTGATAGTTATATTGAATGATAATGTGTCACCTTGATATTCATTTTCTGTGCTTGTGGCAAAGTGATAGCTTTGAGTAACCATCATGTGTCCACCAACCGGAATCATGCCCAGAGCAACGTATTGATCACCGTTTGCGCCATAAATATCGGTTAAACTTTTTCCATCAGCATCGATGTAAATTGCCTGCCACCAAATCGGAGTTGTGCTAGCAGAGTCAGCGTAAACCTTCACACTCAAATCGTAGATGATTTTAGATTGAACTTCATCTATCCTGTGTCCAAATGCGGTTTCTGCGACACATTCTGGCTCAGATGATGTTTTTGCATCTGTTCCCAAAGCTGAACAAGGATAATCTTGTAATTCTCCGCCCGTGTTCTCAAAGCTACTCAAATTTTTAGAAACATTAACAGGATTTTGACCGACATTTTGGATGTCAAAGCTAATATTTCCCGTTTCCCCTGGTTTTAAATCGCCAATACTATACTTTTGTATCCACGGATTCGAACCATCAATTGCAATATCGATCGTTCCAGCAGTAAATGTATTTCCGGTTGAAGTTTCAGTATCACTAAAATACGACCTCGTTGCACCAACAGCAACCGTTGCTACTACAGCAATAACCGCCAAACTCAATAATATCCTTTTCATAATTTATAATATTTAACTAACTAATAGATAATAATTTTTCTATGCAAACGAAAAGAAAGATCGACCGGTCAATCTTTATCAAAAGAACAGTACCTATAGTTTAGACCCGTCGCTATCTACGGGTCAAGACTACCTGTGATCATCTTTTTTGCTCAAATCAATATAAAATGGCGCGAGGCGGTGAGCGGGGGTATGTAAAGTGTCCATTAAATGAGGTACACTTCACTAAAAGCTGGGAGTTACTTCTTATAAGAAATGCCCGCGAGTTGCGGGCATTTCTTCGCGCCTCACCAACAGACTATGCTGTTGGTGCTGGTGACTGAGGTTCTGTAGGAGCTACTGGAGTTGGCTTAACTACAGGTTCAACTGGTGTGTTCTGATCGTTCATGGTTGTATATTTACCTAATTTCAGATTTGAAAATTCAAAAACAGAAATTAGTATAGACTGATAATCGAGTCTCGACTTATTAGTCAAGTATGGTTAATGGTATCACATAAAAGCAAAATCAACTATTTTTGTGGTGTTTAGATATTAGCAGTGGTGTCAACTTGGATTGAATATCGGTAGCGAACTAAATGGTAAGGGAACTAACTTTCTTCGCCCCGCCATAATATTACGTGGGTTTGGATCTGACGCCTGTCTTGTAGCTCCGCTTACCACTTCGGCCCGCGAACACCCGCTCCGCCTTGCCGTCGGCATTATCGACGGCAGTCCAGCAAGAGCTAACCTGTCCCAACTGCGAGTTGTTGATACACGCCGTCTCGTCGAAAAAATAGGATTTTTGGAACAGGACATTTTTACAACTATAAGAAAAGCCGCCAGAAACTTGCTCTGACGACTTTCCTAATATTCTCCCCCTTATGGGGGTAAGGCCGAAGCCAACTGTGTCTTCATGGTATCAAATATTCATAACTTGTCAATCCGCCCGAAATTCAACTTTTGTGGCGTCGCATACTAATTGCGACATCTCGAAGATCCTGAGCGCAGCGAAGGGCTACAAAAATATGTCATTTAGCAGAATGACCTACTGGGGTCGCTTCGCTTCTTATTTCTGTGGCGACCTCGCCCTGCTCGGTCATCCTACCAAAATCAAAACCGCCTTTCGGCGGTTTGATTTTGGTGGACCCGAGCGGACTCGAACCGCTTGCCTCCTCATTGCAAATGAGGCGCTCTACCAGATGAGCTACGGGCCCAATTTGTTTCTATAATGTCCCACGATTCCAATAAGATTATAGATTACATGAAAACGGCACTGATTACAAACTAACATAAGTTAAAGGCTATCATGGACCATCGATCGATCATTATTATGCGTCGATATTGCAACTAATCTCTAGACATAGAAAAAACAAAAAACCGTTCCCTATTTTCATAAAAACGGCTTCTTGTAATTATGTAATGTAACTATTACATCATTGGAGCTCCAGAAGAAGATGGTTCGCAATTTTTGCAGGTCTTCTTGTGCGTGAATACGAGATATACGGCAGAAAGACCGACTAGAATGTAGATGATCTTGGAAACGATACTATCGGCTCCGAATATTTTTGCTACTACATCAAATGATGCAATACCAACTAGAAGCCAATTTAGTCCGCCAATAATGACGAGGACGAAAGAAATACCATGTAAGGATTTCATATTATTAAAATAATTAATAAATAATAAACTACTGTTACAATTATATCAGAAAAGGAAATTGTCAACATTGAGGTTATACACAGCTGTGCACCCTAGAGGGCTCGAACCTCTGACCTCACCCGTGTGAAGGGTGCGCTCTAGCCAACTGAGCTAAGGGTGCGTCACAATGCGTAATGCTGGGATAATACTGGATAGCAATGGCAGATGTATGCTACTGCATTTTTGCGATTTCTACAATTTATGATACATTGTTTCGGTAATAGAGGGCCATTAGCTCATCTGGTAGAGCGCACCCATGGCATGGGTGAGGTGGCCGGTTCGAGTCCGGCATGGTCCACATCTGTTAAAGGTTCTATTTTCATTTTGTATGAGTCTTGACGTAGGCAATCAATTCTTGTAAGATATTGTGAGTGATTTTGATTGTTGCCGAGTACAAAGCTCGTCAATGATCAAAACAAAAAAATGCAACTTGAAAAGAAAGGAGACAAATCATGAATGCAAGCGCAATCAGAGAAACAATTGCACTGGCGGAACGTATTTCGTCACCAGATCTCAACGCACATTCACGGAAAGTTGAATTGGTCCAAGCACAAATTAACCACACCGAAGGTCTGCTCGAGGGTCTTCTTGGTGTGGAGGCCGAAGCGAGTCGAACACTCACATCTCATCTTCACGACGTACAAAATCATCACCGTACTCTCGCAGAAAAGGGTGAACAGCTCCAAAAGCTCAATAGGATTTGTAGTGTCTATCAGCATCTCAGCCTCGAACCATTGACATGGAGAGATGCACAGGGGTTCCCAAGACTAGTGGTCTTCAGTCTAACTTCTTCAACCTGCCGTCTGGTGGCAATGCCTGGTAATGACTTCAAAATCGAACCAGACTTACCCAGGAACATCGCGAAGCAGTACAAGGATGTTCTGCAACTTCTCGCGGCCAAACGCCCAGCGCGGAAAGGACTGGAGCTGATCTGCCAGTTCAAAGGTTTGATTCCGTGTGAAGTTCGCGAGAAAATCAAGAAAGCGCGAGAGCTGTTCGGCGATATGATTTTCATCATCGCCGAACCAGGGAGCTTCACACTCAATGAGGTTACCCCACTTCCGAAGGGCGATCCGCTCATCGTCGGCTACGATTCCAGCGCGGACCCAGACGGTCTGTGGCTAATCGCTGATTTTGACATCACATCAGTCGAAGAGGCAATGACTTTTCACGTCGAAAACAGTCAAAACTAGATCGCGTCAACATAAGTTCACTGTGGTGAGAATTCAGTATGATTCTCACCATTTTCTTTTTTACAAAAATTCAAAGAGCAAATTTTATTGCGAAAACAAATTTCTTTAGTTATCATTCAAACGAACGAGTCAGACTTAAATACAATATAAACATGACGAAAATCTGTGATCATAAAAGCGTTGGAATGATAGTTAAAAATGGTGATAAGATTCTTCTCATTGAACGAGGAAGAGAACCGTATGGATTCGCTATTCCAGCAGGTCATGTTGACGGTGATTCTAGTTTTGAAGATGCCGCCATACGTGAACTCAATGAAGAGGTTGGTCTGGATGCGAAAAATTTGAAATTGATAATAGAAGGCAGAAAAGAAAATAAATGCAGGAGAGAAGATGGCTCATGGCACCTCTGGAAGATATACGAGATTCAGACAACTGGTGAATTAAATAGAAGCCAAGATGAGACAAAACAAGCAGGATGGTATGACCAAAAACAAATCAAAGCTCTGGCTGAAAAAACAGAAGAATATTTAAAAGGAAAAATCTCCGAAGATGAGTGGCAAAAATCACCAGGTTTAGAAGTGGTGATGTATGAATGGTTCAAGGAATTGAATATAATTTAAGACTGCAAATTATTCATGGACTAATCATCCAATAACTGATATTCTCATTTTACGAATCGGGCTGTAGTATAGTGGTAGTATACACGCTTCGGGAGTGTGAGGTCCGGGTTCGATTCCCGGCAGCCCGACATTTTAGGTTAGAATTGAGCTAAGATAGTTATGTTAAATAAAATAACTATGGGGGCCTATGGTCTAGTGGTATGACACGGCATTCGCATTGCCGAGACGGGAGTCCGATTCTCCCTGGGTCCACAAAATTTCAGATTTTCGGCGAAAAAACCCGGCGGCTACATTGAAAAAAGAATGGAGAATTGATATTATTGATTTGCAAGTGATAAAAGTATTATATCACTTTCCATATATTATAATCTACTATGTCCACAATAGGCAAAAACATCAAACGATACAGGCTAGATAAAGGGCTTTCGCAAGATAAACTCTCTAAACTTGCCGATTTGTCGCTCAATACGATTGTTAAGATAGAGTTAGACGAAAGTCCTAACCCTACCATTGAGACGATTCAAAGGATTGCGAAAGCCCTTGATGTATCGGTTGATGATTTACTGAAGAAATAGTTATGAGTAATTCAATTTTTAAATTTTGGAGTGCGACACAATCAGAAGCTCTTAAAGAGTTACATCCAACACTTGGCCACAGAAGCTGGGATGAGCTTTCAATTCAAGAAAAAGACAATGTTTGGCATTACTTGAAAAATTATTTTTCGGATGAGAATTTAAGGACATTTTTTGCTATTCATTATCTAAACGAAAATCATAAATACCGATCGTATGGAAAACATTTTTTACATGAACAAACAGAGCAAAGTGCTCGGATGGATTTCGAACACATCTTTAGAAATGAATCGCAAAATGTTCTTCTCGAATTGTTCTCGTGTTTTTGCCAAGCAATTTTAGCGGAAAGAGCTGATAAGGCATTATACAGATCAAGTAATGAAACGGACGAAGAATTTGAAAATAGACTAAATGAATATCGATACAAGGATTTTGATAAATTTGCAGAAAGATTAAATGACGTGTTCGAGCATTACGGTGTAAATGTATTGTTAACCCGACAAGAGTTTATCCCACGTCAAGATGAAAAGATAACGAAAGAAATTTATATACCAGTTTTGCAGTTTCTGTCAGCAGAACAATGGGCACCTGTAAACCGTGACCTGCGAGACGCATTTAAGGCATATCAAGAAAAAACCGACCAGGGTTATAGCAATTCAATCACCCATGCAGTAACTGCTCTGCAGGCTTTTTTGCAAATTATCGTGGATGGTAAATCCGGTAGCTCGGAAGGAATTATAAGTTTGGTAAAAAAAGCACAAGAAAAAGACGCCATACCAGCGGACAAATTTTCTTCTGAAATATTTAAAAATTTAGATGCCGTTCTTATGCGAGAACGAGGAAAAAGCGGAGACGCTCATCCTAAACAAGAGTACGCGAACGAAAAAAATGCTCGCTTAGTCTTAAATCTGGTAATGGTATTCATCCAACATTGTATTCAAAAGTAAATTTATGAACAAAAAAATCCTAAAACATTATCTCTAATTCGGTCAGGGTTTTCCGCAAAATGGGTTTTGATTTTTTCAAACAAACACCCGAAAATAAGGAGCGAACGCAGTGAGCGACTACACCCTCCTCTTCCCCATCGCCAATCCAATCAGATGATCTACGAATTCATGCGTGTCACTGCCAATGGCTCTCAGTGATTTTGGTATCAATGATTCGTTCGTAAGTCCCGGTAACGTATTCACTTCAAGTAAGATGATTCCGCGTCTCGGATGAATGATGAAGTCGGATCTCGAATAATGACGGAGACCCAGAGCGCTGTGGATCTTTTTTGTTATATCCTCAATAGCTGATTTTATCTTTTGAGAAAATGTTGCCGGGACTATTTCCTGTGATTTGCCAGAATATTTTGCTTCATAATCAAAGAAATGAGTTTGCGGTCGAATCTCTATCGGTGGCAAAGCGTATAGATCACTGCCTCTAAATCCCTCGATAACACCGCACGTTGCTTCAATACCAGGGATAAATTCTTCAACTAGAACAGATCCTGAATGTTTGGCCGCTTCCTCGAGAGCTGGTACTAAACTATCATAATATTTGACGATCGATACACCGACGGATGAACCACTAGATGTTGGTTTTACAACTGCCGGCATTGAAAAAGATCGAAATAGTTCATCTCTAACACTTGAAACATTATCTCGTATTCGGTTTGATGGTATTTCGATACCATAAGGACTTTTTATTCCGTGATCTTTGAGTATTTTTTTAGTCAAACTCTTATTCATACCGATAGCCGATCCCAAAGAACCTGAACCAGTAAAAGGTATGCCGTGAGATTCCAAGAATGACTGTATTTTGCCGTCCTCGCCATAGTTACCATGAAGAGCATTCACTATCACATCAACTTTATGAGTTACATTTTCGGGTTTTATTACCAAACCTTCCATATGCCACGTTCCGGCACGATCGATGAATATGTCATGAGGTTTGTATCGATCTTCAAAATGTTTATTCAGTGCGGACAATACAGCTGAGCCCGAATTGAGAGATACCTCATACTCGTTGGAAGGACCACCACGCAATACTCCGACTCGTAGACGATGATTCATGACCATATTGTACATTAGCAATCCAACCATTCATAGTGTATAGATGTACTGAGGACAGAGTGAATTGCTCTGCAGAGCAATTCACGTGCTTATTAGGGACAGGTGTGAGTTGTTCGGGATTTTTTATGTGATTTTTATTTTTCTCTTCTGTCGATGATAAGTTATAGCAAATCGATGCGCTTCAGCGTTGACTGCAATTATTTCATTTTTGTATTTCTCTATTAAGTCCGCTGACCCGATAAATCGTGAAGCCTTGTGCCTATCATCTTTTGTAACCGCCACAACAGGAATATTGATTCTCCTCGATTTTAATATCGATTCCACCACTTTGACATGATTTTCGCTCCCATCAACAACTATAAGATCTGGATATGCCCATTCCGAATGATTGAGACGTCTAGAAACAATTTCCATGAGCCCCAGAAGATCATCATTAACCTGTTTCGATAGGTAAAATTTCCGATATTCTGATTTTGCTGACTCTCCATTTATATTGACCGCCATTACACCAACTACATTTGTTCCGGAGAGATGGGCTATATCGAAACATTCAATCCGAAAAGATCTCGACGGATCATTCACTCCATCTGAATTATTGGCATGACGTTTCAATAAAGCCATGTCATTTATGTGTTTCAAAGCAAATAGAAGCCGCCTATTCTCTTCCGCCTTTTCAAATCGTAATAGTTTGGCATTAGCATTCATTTCCTTTTCAATAGTCTTGATAAGTTTGTCACTTTTACTCTCGAAAAATAAGATGAGATGTTTGATGGTTTTTAGATATTCTTCATGTGATTTTTCATCGGTGTTTTGCGGAGATCTGCCTATAGATCTATAAAATTCTTCATGTCTCGGATCGCGAGATTTTCTATCCCTAAACGGAAACAATTTGCGCATTATTCTCATCGCTTCTTTTATGAGACCGATCTCCGTGAATGGGCCGAAATATCGGAGCACCTTATACGGTAATTGATTCTGATCTTTTGTCTGATCAAATGTCCTAACACGTTCCAAAAATATTCTAGGCCACGGCTCGTCGGTTATCACTACATATTGAGAACTCTTATCATCTCTTTCATCTACATTATAAAAAGGCTGATATCGCTTGATCAGATTGCTCTCCAAAAGAATTGCTTCCAAAACAGAACCTGTAACTTGCCAAGTCAAAGACTTTGCTTTTGTGACCATATCGACGATTCTCGGACCGCGTGTTTCGATGAGATCATAGCTAAAATAACTCTTAACACGATCGTTAAGAGAGGTGGCTCTGCCGATATACATGGGACGTTTTCTGTAATCCCGAAAAATATAAATCCCCGGTGAATCAGGCATATTCTGTTTTACGATTTGTTGACGCTTCATTATTTTAAGAGTATTGTAATTATGGAAATAACGCAATGATCTTTCGATTCAAACTGCCAACATACAAGGAAATATGAACGAATATGTTATTTTGGAACAATGTAATTCTAGGCTAAAGAACAAAGAATTTGTCGGCCCATTCCTACTTATTGCCACATTCATAGTAACCATAATAGGCTGCCTAATACTTGGAACATTTCAACTTCTGACTGTTTTAACTAGACCGCCTCGACGCTACATTCACAGAATTCGTCACTTATGATCAAGTTTGGCCTATTATTGCTAGTTGCAATGCCTTAGCTTACGCTATGGCTTTTTTGTCTTCAGTGACTTCTTCAAATATTTTCCAGTGTAACTAAGCTCGCTTTTTGCAACATCTTCGGGCGTGCCTTTTGCCACGATCTTTCCACCTCGATCGCCTCCTTCAGGTCCGATATCGATAACGTAATCGGCATTTTTTATCAGGTCCAGATTGTGTTCTATAACAACTACAGTATTACCCTTATTCACCAACTGTTGAAGGATATCGATCAATTTTCGAACATCTTCATAATGAAGTCCAACTGTTGGTTCGTCCAGAAGATATATGGTTTTTTGCAAATGCGCTCTGTAGAGCTCGGATGATATCTTTACACGTTGCGCTTCACCACCCGAAAGTGTCGTTGCGGATTGACCCAGTCGAACATATCCTAGTCCCACATCGATCAGGGTCTTCAATCTATCTTCAACAGCCGGAATATCCGCAAAGAAACTTAGTCCTTCTTCTATAGTCAATTCCAAAACTTCGTGAATATTTTTTCCTCGGAATTTGATATCGAGAGTTTCTTTTGTAAATCTAGTACCGCCACAGACATCACACGTCACATAGACGGTCGGCAAAAAATGCATTTCAACAGCTATTTCCCCATTACCTTCACAGGCCTCACATCGGCCACCGGGTCTATTGAATGAAAATCTGCCGGCACCCCACCCTCTAGCTCTCGATTCTGATTCGGCGGCGAATAGATCACGGATATGCGTCCAAGCACCGGTATAGGTGGCGGGATTTGAACGCGGTGTTCTACCGATCGGCGACTGATCGATGAGAATCACTCTTCCAACATACTCCGATCCAGTAAAACTTTTACAATTTATCGTCTCATCACTTCTATTTCTGCGTTCAAAACGAGCTTCAAGATTTCTATACAGAATTTCATACATCAGAGACGATTTACCAGATCCGGAAACACCCGTGATAACATTCAACGATGACAATGGAATGTCGACATTCATATCTTTGATGTTGAAAACATTTCCGTTTCGAATAGATATCTTTCCTTTTGGTTCACGTCTTCTTACAGGTACTGGGATAGATTCTTCGCCGCGCAAATATGCCAAAGTCAGCGATTTGGAAGGATTTGTTTTGGCTGTGAGCAATTCATCTAGATAACCAGAAACTACCACTCGACCGCCTGCCACTCCGGCGCCAGGACCAATGTCGATGATATAGTCGGATGAAAACATCGTATCTTCATCGTGTTCCACTACTATTATAGTATTGCCCAGATCTCGGAGACGAAGCAATGTCTGGATCAATCGATCATTGTCTCTTTGGTGGAGACCGATCGTCGGTTCATCGAGTACATAGAGAGCGCCAACCAGGCCTGAACCAAGCTGAGATGCCAGTCTGATGCGCTGTGCTTCACCTCCAGAAAGTGTATGGGCTCTCCGATCCAGAGTCAGATATTCGATACCGACGTTTACCATAAATGACAGTCTGGATGAAATTTCCTTTAGTACGACTTTGGCAATCTCTTTTTCAGTATCGGAAAGAGAGATATCCTTAAAATAAACAATGGCTTTTTCTATGGACATATTTGTTATGTCCACAATATTTTTGTTGTCTATCATAACCTTGAGAGCTTCTTCGCGCAGACGAGCGCCTTTGCATTTCGGACAAGGTTTTTCGGAAAAAATACTTTCCGTGCCTAGACCATTACATTCAGGACATGCTCCGTACGGAGAATTGAAAGAAAACAGTCGAGGTTCAACTTCCGGATATGAAAATCCATCGTACGGGCACATGAATTTGACCGACATCAGTTTTCCATCTACTTCAGTGGATGAGGATTTGCTATTTCCACCATCTGACTGTGCTGATTTTGGATATTCTATCTTGATCAGACCGTCAGCCTCTCTTATCGCCTGCTCCAACGATTCTGACAATCTTTCTTTGGCGTTTTCTTTTCCGGCTCCCTCAAATTCTGACAGGAATATTTCATCGACTAAAATATCTATATCATGTTTGTGATTCTTTTCTAGAATAATTCGGTCGCGCAGTCTGTATCCAACTCCATCGATTCGCACACGATCATAACCTTTACCCAATAGATCGTATAGCATCTGATAGTATTCACCCTTTCGACCGACTACGATCGGCGCATAAATCTGAATTTTAGCTTGACGTATCTCCACACCGAACACTTTTTTTGCTTTACCAGTTTTTGTATTTACCGTATTTAGAATAGTATTCAGGATTTCTTCTTTCGATATGCGATGTATGGCGCGACCACATACGAGACAGTGTGGTTTTCCGACTCGAGCAAAAAGCACGCGCATATAGTCGTATATCTCAGTGATAGTTGCTACTGTCGATCGAGGATTGTTTGATCTCGATTTTTGATCGATGGAAATAGCCGGCGACAGTCCAATGATCTCATCGACATCCGGCTTTTGCATCTTATGGAGAAATTGACGAGCATATGCGGAAAGTGATTCGACGTAACGTCTCTGTCCTTCAGCAAATATGGTATCGAATGCCAATGATGATTTTCCGGAACCAGAGAGTCCGGTAACTGCAATCATTGCATTTCTAGGCATCTCTACTGTGATATTTCGGAGATTGTGGGTACGCGCTCCCTTGACCACGATTTTGTCGTGACCTATACGAGAGTTCTCTTTAACCTCTATTTGATGACGCTTTTGTCCGGACATAGTGGGCGGATAGTAGCACAATTTTACTAATTCGACAAGTAAATTTACAGACAAGACCTAACATCTGTCTTTTTCATCCTCGAACTCTGCTCACAATATACCAACATTTTCACAAAGGACTCGCTACAAGGATTCGCGAGTCCTTTGGAAAATGTATTGGTATATTGTTTCGCAGATTATTCTCGGAAGAAAAAGACAGATGTTAGGTCTTGTCTGTGTAAATCACGCTCTTTTCGTGCTACACGTGACCCCCAACATAATGTTCCCAGAACAATCCGAGTATGCGATTGAGCTTCGATAAATTACCCGTGTTTGGTGAAGCCTTGGAACCAAACACGGTTGTAATTTGAGAAGCGATTACGCGATCGAGCACGATCGCCTACTGGGCAGGATTGTGGCGGGAACATTATGTTGGGGGTCACGTGCACTAAAGATGAATTCCTTAGACTACTTCTGCATCATTATGTCGCGGACAATAATAGGACTCTCACCGCGCTTCTTCTTGCGAACCTCAAAAGTGAATTTTTCATTTCGATAATCGACTACGATCTGTCCGCCTTTAGCCACTTCTTGACCGATGAGCATATTAGCTACAGGATTTAGAATCATATTTTGTATCAAGCGTTTGAGTGGACGTGCTCCATACTGTGGATTGTAACCTTGTTTGCTTAGATATTCGTAAACAGCCGGCATGAGAGAAAGTTCGATCTGTTTATCGGAGAGACGCTTCGTGACTTGAGTAACCTGAATATCAACAATCTTTCTTATTGCCTCTTCGGACAAAATATCAAAGATGATGATGTCGTCGAGGCGATTCAAAAATTCCGGACGGAAGTAGTCCTTAAGCGTGTTATTGATCTTATTTTTGGCTTCGACATAGTTCTCTCGGTCATGATCGTCGCTATTGCGGGAGAAACCAAATTTCTCCATTCGTTCGATATGTTGAGCACCGATATTCGATGTCATGATTATGACTGTATTTCTGAAATTTACCACACGCCCCTTCGAATCCGTGAGTCGGCCATTGTCCAGAACTTGTAAAAGCACGTTGAATACTTCTGGATGCGCCTTTTCGATTTCATCAAAAAGTATTACGGAGTACGGTCGATGTCTTACGGATTCTGTAAGACCTCCAGATTCGTCGTAACCGACATAGCCAGGAGGCGCGCCAATAAGTTTTGATACAGAATGTTTTTCCATGAACTCCGACATATCGACTCGTATGAGAGATCGTTCGTCGTTGAATAGGAATTCAGCCAAAGCCTTGGTGAGCTCGGTTTTTCCGACACCAGTAGGTCCAAGAAAGATGAATGAACCGATCGGACGATTTGGATCAGCTACGCCGGCTCTCGATCTCCTGATCGTATCCGAAATCTTCTTTACTGCTTCACTTTGACCAACTATTCTCTTTTCCAATTCTTCTTCCATGCGAGTCAATTTCTTTGCTTCAGACTCCAACATGCGCGAGACTGGTATACCTGTCCAGCGCGATACAACACCTGCTATGTCTTCAGAATTGATCTCTTCCTTCAAGATGCGCCTAGAAGATTGCAGTTTCTTTAGTCGGCGATTTTTCTGTTCCAGCTCTTTTTCGATTTGAGGTAATTTGCCATAGCGAATCTCGGCGGCTTTTGCTAGATCAGCACGCGCCTCGGCTCCTTCACCTTCAATGCGCAATGCCTCGATCTCCGTTTTTAGACGTTTGATATCGGCAATGGTTTCTTTTTCATTTTTCCATTTGAGTTCGAGTTCGGAAGTACCTTCTTTGAGATTTGCTATTTCTTCTTCGATCTTACTCAGACGTTGTTTTGCAACTTTATCAGTCTCTTTTTTGAGAGCCTCACGTTCGATCTCTAGTCGCATGATCTTTCTCCTCGTCTCCTCGAGTTCCGGAGGCATATTTTCAAGTGAAATGCGCAACGAAGACGAAGCTTCATCTATGAGATCGACGACTTTGTCAGGCAGGAATCTGTCCGCTATGTAACGACTGGAAAGATTGACCGCGGCCATGATCGCATCGTCAGTGATTCGCACACCATGAAATAGTTCATATTTTTCTTTCAGTCCACGTAAAATGGAAACAGCGTCATCTTGAGAAGGTTCATTCACAAACACCGGTTGGAACCTTCGTGTCAAAGCCGGATCTTTTTCGATGTATTTTTGATACTCCTTTATGGTTGTTGCTCCTATGGCTCGGAGTTCACCTCTGGCCAAGGCAGGTTTGAGCATATTCGAGGCGTCCATTGATCCTTCCGATGCTCCGGCTCCAACTAGAGTGTGTATCTCATCAACGAATAGAATGATTTTGCCATCAGAACGTTCTACTTCTTTCAAAATATTTTTCAGTCTTTCCTCAAATTCACCACGATATTTCGTACCAGCAATAAGCGAACCTAGATCAAGTGAGACTAGTTCTTTGTCGCGTAACGATTCCGGAATATCGCCTTGAGCCATTCGCAAAGCCAAACCTTCGACGATCGCCGTTTTACCGACACCGGCTTCACCGATCAGAATCGGATTGTTTTTTGTGCGTCTGGAAAGAATCTGGATGATGCGCATGATTTCTGCATCACGTCCTATCACCGGATCCAGCTTATTTTCACGAGCAAGTTTGGTGAGAGATCTGGCGTATTTGAGCAGAGTCCTAAACTTCTTTGGTTCTGCGTCTTTCGATGGTGGATTTGATTTCAATTCGGTAATGATTTTTGTCACAGCTTCCTTCTCTATCTTAAATCGAGCCAAAATATCACGAGCCATGCATGGTATATCAAAAATGGACAAGAATAAATGTTCTGTAGAAATAAATTCATCTTTGAGACTTGCCGCTACTTTTACTGAATTATCGAGAATCTGGGCAAGGTCAGGTGTGAGGTATATCTGATACGATGGTGAAAGGACGTTAGAGCCTTCAGGAGCTTCGATATGCTCCAATACGACATCTGTGAGCATCGGAGTGTCGACTTCCATTCGATCTAGAATAGAAGCAACCATACTCTCTTCTTGCAAAATAAGGGCGCACAATAAATGCACCGGATTTACGTGATTTTGTCCGCGTTCAATAGCCAATTCATGGGCTCTGCGCAAGGCTTCTCTAGCTTTTGTAGTTAGTTTCTGAAGTGGAGGCATGGCGGTATTGTACTACGAAAACGAAGATTCAGTCAATGTATGCATTGTAATTTTTCACCAAAATAAAACGGTCGACACAGAATAAAAACGCGGTTACCATTATTGGTAACCGTGTTTGAAACGATACTGAACTGTTGCAAAGCCTACGACTTGTTCTTATTTTTTGTCAACCGTTTGAGCCAATAACATCGTAACTCTTTGAGAGCCTGTTGAATACCCTTCTCTCTGATGTCGTCGATGTAATCGTTCCCGAGCGATCTGAAGAACTGGCGTTCTTCGTAAAAGTTATTTCTGTCCTTATCCATGAATACACCTTCTTTTGACAACCCCAGGACGAAATCGGTAATGGGTTGGAGCATTTTGCTGATCTCATCGACGCCGTTTTTTCGAACCCTAGGCATCATGATCGGGTACAGACCATAAATCGTCAAACACATCATGGAGTATTGATACTTCACTTCCTTTGTGCCAGGTAGATGAGCGATATCGATCATCGCCTGTGCAATTGGTGTAAGTACGGCCGACATGCCGTAAAGTCGAATCGATGGACGAAGCATTCCCCATTGCTCGGGATTATTTTCAATGCTCCAGTCGTAAACGCCGTGCTTGAGAAGATTCTCGCACACTTTAATGTAGGCGAGATAGTCAGCTTCACTGAAGTTATCGACCACTTCACCCATTCTACAGGCGTGGTGATGGAAAAACTTTGCCGGTTCAAAGACCCTTGTTGTTTGATGGACAATCCCTAACTCTGAGATCGGTCCAAAAACACGCTTGATGCCGTATTTCTTTGCAAGCAAGGGATTTACAACATTCGCTGATATGTTTCCCCGTTCGTCTCCACCACGCAATGTACATGACAGAAAGGCGGCAGCTTCACCGCTCGGCATCTCGGCCTTGCCATGTACATATAGCACTTCCCGTTCGTATATAGGAAGTGTCACATCTACAATTTCAGCCGCGACTTGTTCCTGACCAAAACGTGTACAGGCCGCTTCAAGTGCTGGCAATACTGCGTCAGCAACGAAGTCGGCGTGCGATATTATTGGTGTGTTTGGATCACCTGACCATCCACCACCAATGTTCATCTTCGCCGGAGTGGCACATTTGTTCATTAACTGACTCCTGTGAATTGACAGGGGGGCCAGTATCCGTCTTGTCTTACTTGTTATCTTCATGACGACTAACCTTTCTGTATTATAGATCGGCTCTGTCGAGTTATTTCGAAGAGCTAATGACCATAACTGTACTATCATGACTTTGTCAAACAGTCAACATGGTAGTTCCAGAGTTCAACAATCAATTGCGCCACTTAAGCATCCACGAATATTAATTAGAAATTATTACATAACCTCCGAAATAGGATTCATCGTCACATTGCCAGTCAACCTATCTTTGACTTCGATCTCAGCATTTTTTAAAGTTTTTGCACTGATAACATAGCGAGTTGGTATTCCGATCAGGTCCGAATCGCCAAACTTATCACCGGCACTGGTTTCCCTGTCATCATAGAGAACGTCCTTCCCTTTGGCGATCAGAGATTCGTAGAGTTTATTTGCCGTATTTCGAACCTCTTCATTGTCGCCAAACAATGCCACAAGATGAATCGCAAATGGAGCAACTGATTCCGGCCAGACTAGACCTCGCTCATCAGCTTTGATCTCGGCGATCGTACCCATCACTCTGCCCGGTCCGATACCATAGCTACCCATAACTACCGGTACGACAACACCGGATGCGTCTTTGTATGTCAGATGCAATGGTTCGGAAAATTTAGTTCCCAGACTAAATATATTACCGACTTCAACAGCTTTCTTTTCGACAAGATCTTCTCTAGAAATACCCAGATCGGCTAGAACTTGATCATTCATCACTTCTTTATTGACCGCGATCTTCTTTTTTTCATCTACAAATATAGTATCTTCTCCCGCACCAGTCAGAGTTTGAAATTCATGTGAATATTTTGAGAACGATCCACCACTTGCAAAAGTTGGATATGTTTCATTGCCGAGACCGACTCTGTCGAATATGCGTATATAAGCCTGTTTGGCTTTTTCATAAAACTTCTGATGACTTTCTTCATCGACATTGAATGAATACAAATCCTTCATCAAAAACTCCCGACCGCGAAGTATGCCGGACTTGGCTCGTTCTTCATTTCGAAATTTTGTTTGAAATTGATATACGGCTCGCGGTAAATCTCTAAATGAACTTATATGATCTCGCATAAGAGCTGTTAGAGGTTCTTCATGAGTAAAACTCAGACCAACCTCACTGCCATTTCGGAGTTTTGTCTTGAACCAAATATCGATGACAGAATCATCCCATCTGCCCGAGGCATCCCATGATTTTTTGTCTTGAAGAGCGGATAGGTGAACTTCTTGTCCTCCGATAGCATTCATCTCTTCACGTATAATGCCGATGATCTTATTTAACGTACGTAAACCTAGAGGTAAATAAGAATACACACCAGCCATCTCCTTGTGGATAAAACCGGCTCGGATCAACAATTGCGCATTCTTGGCAACTTCATCGCTCGGTGCTTCCCGGCGAGTTTTTGTGAATAATTCTGTTTGCTTCATGACAATATATTACCGATAAACACCCTCTTAATCAATGCCTGGTCTTCTCACTATTTCAACAATTTGAATATATCCTTATAAGTAACTATGAGCATAAGTATCATAAGGAGTACAAAGCCAACCGTGTTTACGATATTTGTGAACTTAGATGGTATTCGTCGGCGTATGACACCTTCGATAATGACAAATAGTAGTCTCCCACCATCCAATGCCGGAAATGGCAATAGATTTATCACACCGAGATTTATGGAGATGATAGCCGTGATCATTAGAAGCTCTATGATTCCCATCGAAGCGGCATCGCCAACGATGCCTGCAATACCTATAGGACCTGTGACAGTTGCAAAGTCGGCTTGTCCACGGAATATGTCAGCGAAAAATGAAATGAGTCCGACAGTTGTCTGCCAAATCATAATACCGGTATAACGGAATCCTTCATAAATAGACGATAATATCGGCAATCGCATATCTACAACATCACTCATGGTGATGCCGATTGCGTATTTTCCTTCGACTATACTGTTTATCGGTATCACATTTACGGAATAATCCTGTCCATTACGACTATATGTAAATTGTGTATCTTTACCAGCACTGTCATTTATATTATTTTGAATAGTTTCTATTTTTGAAATATTTTCGGCTGGCTCTTTATTTAGATTTCCAACACCTACAATAGTATCGCCTACTATAAGACCTGAATCTTCAGCTGGTGATCCTGGTTCTATGTGAGTGATGAGTACTCTGGGGTCATATTGATGCTCAGCATAATTTGGGAATACGTCACCAGCAACAGTCACACCTGAAGCGAATATGATGATGTACAGTAGACAAGCAAAAATAAAATTAAAGAAAACTCCAGCAACGAGTACCGTCGCCTGACGCAAGCGATTTTTATTTGCAAAACTGCGTTCTTTATCCACACCAGTCAGCGACTCCTCATCCGGATCCTCTCCATGAATCTTCACATATCCACCAAATGGTATGAGATTTAGACCGTATTCTGTTTCTCCTCGCACCCAGGAAAGTATTCTCGGACCAAAGCCGATCTTGAATGCATCTACCCTGATACCGTTCATCCTAGCCAATAGAAAATGGCCCAATTCATGAACAAATATAAGTATTGCGAGGACAGCAAGGAATATTACAACTGTTATCATTTATTTATATTAACCGAGTATTTCTTTTTCCTTTCTAGTAAATGTTTCATCGGTTTTTTTGACGGCCTCATCAACGATTTTTTGAGTTTCATGTTTCAAACGAAAGACATCATCCTTACCCATGCCACCGGTTTTTTCCTGACTATCTAGATCTCTGATCACAGCTTCACGATGTTGGCGAATCTGTTTTTTACCTTCTTCAACTTTTTCCTTGGCAACCTTTACGATATCTTTTCGTCTATCCTCGGTCAGTTCTGGGAAAATCACTCGAAGTCCCTGATCATCAACGATTACGGAAACTCCGAGATTGGCGACTGTGATAGCTTTTTCAATACTTTTCACCTGACTTTTGTCCCAAGGTGTAACTCGAAGAGTTCGAGCACCTTCGATCATGACACTGCCGAGCTCTTTTATAGACATTGGGGCACCATAAATCTCTACTCGAACACCGTCCAAGATCTGTGGAGAAGCCATACCGGTTCTAATAGTCGAAAATTCCTTTTTCAGCCATTCATCGACACCGGATAATTGTTTTTTTAGCGGATTGAAATCGTATGCCATATTTTTATATTTAGATGAATAAGAATCCGGCCACTAATACTCTATTACTGTCGATTATATCACAAATTGACAGCAACGTACTCGAGTAGAATTTTGATTGACGGAGATCGATCGTTCATATATTTTCTTGCGTTTTCTATGATCGTCAATGATTCGTTTCGTTT
Source organism: Minisyncoccota bacterium (assembly GCA_041663145.1). Taxonomy (GTDB): domain Bacteria; phylum Patescibacteriota; class Minisyncoccia; order Phycocordibacterales; family PALSA-1337; genus C7867-002. The sequence continues at coordinate 122,652 of JBAZRG010000001.1, read as the reverse complement.
TTTATCATTTTTTTCATTGTAAATGAACGATTGCACTCCATCTAGAAAATCTATAGCATCTTGTTTGGTCTTTTTTTCTTTGGTGATCTGATCTAACAATTTTTTTACGATATCCAGACGTTTGACATATGTTCCTTTCACAAAGTTTTTTATTTCCAATGATGAAGTATCAGAAGCAGTCGAGTTGTCTCCTTCGTCCTGTCTTCTTGATATTTTCGATCGAATAAATGAGAGTCTAGATTTTACCGTAGGTAACAATAAATGTTCTCCGGGAATGATGAGGAAGAAATAGGCATATTCAGCCGGTTCTTCAAGTAATTTGAGTAGAGCATTCTGGGCTTCGATTGTTATGGCATTCATTTTTATAACAAAAACCTTCTTCCCTAGCATAGAAGTCGGCCGCATAGAGTGTGCTGTTTTTATCTCGCGAGCATCATCTATCGACAAACTCTCATAATGCCTGTAAAAATAATCAGGATTGCCGATCATCTTCAAACTATGTTCCTTATCGAGAAATAGTCTAAGTTCATCCCATATCGCATCTCCGCCAATCAAACAAAAAGAGTGATGGGACAGATTCTTTAATTCATTCGTGGTATCCATTCCACAATTATACATAAGTCATTACCTCTTTGTAATGATCGATTTCTTATACAGATCCAAATGATCGAGAGCGATGCCGGTGCCCTTCACGACACAGAGAAGCGGTTCTTCCGCCAATTGAGCTTTGACTCCGGTACGGCGAAAGACTAGCTCGGGCAGGTTTCGAAGCAGTGATGAGCCGCCAGTCATCATGATTCCCTGATCGATAATATCAGCCGCCAATTCTGGTGGGGTTTCCTGCAATACATCCTTTATCGCTTTTATCATGTCTCGAAGTTCGATCGAAATAGCTTTGACTATCTCATTTGTCTTTATCTCCGTAGATCTAGGCAATCCGGAGATATAGTCACGACCCTTTACTATCATAGAAAGTTCCTGATCGAGAGGCACGGCGGATCCAATATTGATCTTGATGATCTCTGCCATATGATCTCCAACAGCTAGATTGAAAGTCCTTTTTACATATTCGGCTATGGCGGCATCGATCTTTGTACCGGCACATTTTACTGATGTCGAGGAAACTATACCTCCGAGCGATATGACTGCTACGTCAGTAGTACCACCACCAATATCAACAACCATATGACCTTTGGCTTCATGAATAGGAATACCTGCACCGATTGCCGCCAAGACTGGTTCTTTGACAACGAATGCCGCTCGAGCACCTGCCCGAAGTGCTGCCTCGATCACCGCACGTCTTTCAGTCGAACTTATATTGGCTGGTACAGATAGCATCACCTCCGGTTTTAACAGTGCAAATCTACCCAATGCTTTATCGATAAAATATCGAAGCATTGCCTCAGTCACTTTATAGTCAGCGATTACACCATCACGCATCGGTCTATAGGCAACGATACCGTCCGGAGTGCGGCCGATCATTTCTTTGGCTTCAAAACCCACAGCCATGACCTTTTTATCAACCTCAGAAACAGCCACAACCGACGGTTCATTCAAGACTATTCCCTTTTTCGGCACGAATACTAGGGTATTGGCAGTACCGAGATCTATTCCCAATTTTGGCGAAAAAAAACTCATATTTGCACTATAACACAAAATTTATAAAAGATAGCGATCCAGGAACCTTCCAGAAGGAACTTCCCTCCCGTCTCCTGCGGGCGCTAATCGCTAGCTACCCGTCCTCGGAGCACGGGAGGGAAGTTCCTTCTGGAAGGTTCGAACGCGTCAAACTCTCTTTACATTTACACCAAGCTCTTTCAAGCGATTTTCAATATGCTCGTATCCGCGATCGACTAGATGAATATCCTTTATCGAATACTTTCCTTTTCCGGCGATCAAAGCCATGATCAATGCGAATCCAGCACGAATATCATGTGCTTTGAATATTTGATCCAACGGTGAAAGTGTGAACGGTGTAGGACCGTGGACTTTTATTTCATGAGCCGAAACTTGATCGATCCTAGCACCGAGACTGATCAAATCTTGCACGTATTTGAATCTTCCTTCGAAAATCGTTTCAGTAACAGTACTTGTTCCTGTTACCTGTGTCAGAAATGTGACTGCTTGTGCTTGTAGATCAGTCGGAAATCCCGGGTATTCTCGAGTCTCTATGTCGACACTTACATAATTTTTATTCGGTTTATTATTCACTATATGTACGAAACCATCTCCGGTCTTAATTTCAACTCCAGACTTACGAAGTAGATCGATAACTGCCCCGAGATGATCTGGCCTACAATTTTCGATACGAATGTCACTTGCGAGCATCGCTCCTAATAATAGATAACTTCCGGCTTCGATACGATCCGGAATCGCGGTATATGGCACTTTAGGGGTAAGCAAGCGGCCAGCATTTCCTTCGATAGTAATCGTCGATGTTCCCTGACCCATTATTTTGGCACCACAAGCATTGAGCCAGTCCGCTACATTTACGATTTCCGGCTCCTTGGCGCAATTATTCAAAGTCGTTGTACCCTTTGCCATAACTGCCGCCATCATGAGCGTTTCGGTAGCTCCGACCGATATTTTCTTGAAAGTGATTTCCGATCCAGTTAGACCCTTTGGAGCATTCATCTCATATATACATTCGGTTTCTGTAGTCGAAGCGCCGAGCTTTTCATATCCATCGATGAATAGATCTATCGGTCTCGAACCGATCACACAGCCACCTGGAGCTGGAAATGTCAATTTACCAAAACGACCGAGCATCGGACCTGACAACACTATCGAGGCACGCATACTACTTGCCAATTTCGGATCTATAGCTGTCGAATGTATCTTTGACGTGTCGATCTTGAGACAATGCTTACCGTCGTTAATCACCTTTGCCCCCAGCTTCGACAGAATATCTGACATAGTCTTTACGTCTTCATTATCAGGTATATTATTGAGAGTTACCGGTCCATCGAAAAGGATAGCCGCGGCCATGGCTTTCAAGGCCGCATTCTTGGCTCCGTTGATTTTTATCGATCCTTTTAATGATTTTTCCTGACCAATACCTTCAATTTCTAATATTGCACTTTTATTTTTCATGTTTTTGATATTATAGTTTGTTGTCTCATTGTAAACGCTCCTGTGGGAATTAACAAATAAATGAGGTATAAATAGACCATGAACATCATTACGGTCATACCGCTTTCAAATTCGAAGATATCCGGAGAACTGTCATATTTCACTTCTACCGATGTCCCAATAGGCGCTATCGTAACCGTTCCACTTCGATCAAAGAGCATTCACGCCGTAGTTACGAAAAGCGAAGATGCTGTCGATCAAAAGATGGATATCAAAAAAGCTGGATTCATTATCCGCAAACTAGGCAAGATCAAAGCTGTGATGTTCTTCCCTCCAGCATTTATAGCAGCCTCAAATAAATTGTCTATACACTATGCCACAACGATCGGTGCCATCATCGACACTATGGTTGCTAGAACTATCTTAGATCAATCAGACAAGATCAGACCTCCTTTGCCTAGGCAAAACTCATTTGAAACTGCAAAGCCGAAAAATTCCGATCCGATCATGGCCAAGAATAATATTTTTGCGATACAGGCAAATGATCTCGACAGGATCAGTTCATGGCGCAGTCTCATCCGTCAGGAATTTGCCCGTAAGCGATCTATAGTCATATACACTCCAACCATAGCCGACTCTGAATATTTTTATAAAGTACTGGAAAAAGGAATAGAGGGTTATATATTCAAGTTGAATGGTGATCTAACAAAAAAACAGATTGTCGAAACATGGACTAAAATCTCTGAGACTCTGCACCCCATCGTCGTCATCGCAACCGGATCATTCCCCATCTTGCCACGAGACGATATCGACACAATCATTATTGAAAGAGAAAATTCTAGAAATTGGCGAACTTTGAAAGCGCCTTATTTGGATATAAGACACGCTTTGGAAACTATCGGTTTACAATCAAAACAGAGTATATATCTAGCTGACAGTCTGCTTTCAATCGAGACTTTGCATAGATTGGAGACTGAAAATATCGAAGAAGGATCACCTTTCAAATGGAGATCAATATCGACCGCACAGGATAAATTGGTTGATATGAAGATAAAAACAGCTAAAGCCGACGGTTTTCGGATACTTTCAAAAGAACTTGAGGAGTTGATTCGCGCCAATCAAGAACAAAACACTCATTTATTCATCTTGACTTTGCGTCGTGGACATTCGCCTCTCACCGTATGTGATGATTGTGAGACTATCGTAATGTGCAAAAACTGTTCTGCGCCAGTCGTACTCCATACTTCAACAGAAAGTGGTAGAAATTTCTTTATGTGTCACAAATGTGGTGAGAGATGTGATGCCGAAGAAAATTGCATATCATGTGGAAGTTGGAGATTGACTCCACTAGGTATCGGTATAGACAAGGTTGCTCTGGAAATCAAAACTAAATTTCCAGACATAGATTTATTCCAGATCGACAAGGACCTGACTGAAACCGATAAAAAAGTAAATGATACATTAGATAAATTTAAGAGCCACCCCGGTAGTATATTACTCGGAACTGATATGGCGGCATTGTATTTGTTAGATCGGATCGATCATGTAGCAATAGCTTCATTGGATTCCCTTTTTGCTCTACCGGATTTTCGAATCCAAGAAAAAATCATGCATACACTAGTACGTCTTCGTGGCATGGCTTCGCGTACGATCATGGTCCAAACGCGTCATATATCCGAAAAAGTATTTGAATACGGTCTAAAAGGCAATCTGTCCGATTTTTATCGATCAGCTCTCGCCGAACGAAAGCAATTTCAATATCCGCCATATACTGTCTTGGTCAAAATCACGATAGAAGGTGAAAAAGAAAAGATCTCAAAACAGATGGCTGTGATCCAAAAAATCTTAGACCCGGCCGATCTAAATATCTTTCCAGCTTTTACTTCAACAGTCAGAGGTAAATCTGTGATCCACGGACTCTTATCTATAGAATCTCATTCATGGCCTGATCCAGTACTGATCGATAAGATCCGCCAAATGCCACCAGATGTCAGTGTCAAGATAAATCCAGAAAGTTTACTCTAGTCGTAATTTGAGTTGTAACCCATCTGCAACCCCTCACACATCATTTTTGTCTTCCGAGAACATTTTGCGAACTTATGCTTATGTCATGACCCCCAACATAATGTTCCCGAAACAATCCGAGTATGCGATTGAGCTTCGAAAAATTACCCGTGTTTGGTGAAGCCTTGGAACCAAACACGGTTGTAATTTGAGAAGCGATTACGCAGGATTGTGGCGGGAACATTATGTTGGGGTCTATACATATGTAATGATGTGTGAGAGGTTGCAGATGTAATTTTACTAATCATCATAACACTGTTATAGTATATAAATGAACGAAATCGTCGACAAAGATCATCCCATATTGAGACAGACAGCGAGACCTGTACCCATTTCAGATATTGGCAGTCCAGCTATCAATTCTGTAATCGCCAAGATGCGTACCGCGATGGGTAAACAAAAAGACGGCATCGCTATCGCAGCTCCTCAGATCGGTGTTGACCTGCAAATTTTTGTAGTTTCCGGAACAGTCTTGAAGCAAGCCGACCCTTCATATCGAGGCGATGGATCGGATCTTATTTTCATCAATCCTGTTTTACTCAAAATCTCAAAAGAAAAACATGATGTCGAAGAAGGATGCCTATCCGTGCGTTGGTTCTATGGCAAGGTTCGTCGAGCAAAAAGAGTCATCATAAGCGCTTATGATGAAACTGGAAAAAAGATCGAGCGTGGAGCAAGCGGTATTTTGGCTCAAGTTTTTCAACATGAGATAGATCATTTGAAAGGCGTATTATTCATAGACAATGCCAAGGAAGTCTGGGAAATGACTCCCGAAGAAATCGAGGAGTTACAGACACAAAATCATGATTAATTTTGCCTTCTTCGGTTCATCGAGATTTTCAATCATCGTCTTGGACGAATTGGAGAAAGCACATATGTTACCTAAATGTATCGTGACGACTAAGGATAAGCCAGTTGGAAGAAAACAAATACTAACACCTAATGTCACGAAACAATGGGGGGTGGAAAGAAATATAAAAGTTTTTGATTCTTCACCAAAGGAGCTAGGTCCGGAACTTGCAAACTTGAATGTAGATGTATTCATTGTTGCATCCTATGGACGCATCTTGCCAAAATCTTTGCTTGATATACCCAAAAAACAGACACTGAATATTCACCCCTCCCTTCTTCCAGAATATCGAGGTCCTTCACCACTGCCAACCATGATGATTGATGATGTGAAAGAAACGGGAGTGTCTATCATGGTACTCGATTCGGAAATGGACCATGGTCCGATCGTTGCCCAAAAAAATGTAATCGTTACCGAATGGCCGACCTATGAGAAATTCGAAGAAATGATGGCTCGAGAAGGAGCTCGTCTATTGGTAGAAATATTACCAAAATGGATGGACGGCAGTGTTACCGCTCTTCCACAAAAACATGAATATGCCACTTACACCAAAAAGGTCACCAAAGAAGACGGTCTCATAGATCTTTCTGCAAATCCATATACCAATTTTCGAAAAATTCAAGCATATCATTCATGGCCACAGGCATATTTCATCTACAAAAGAGATGGCCGAAGTATTCGGGTCAAGATCATCGAGGCTTCATATAAAAACGATAAACTTATTATAGAAAAAGTATTGCCTGAGGGCGCAAAAATAATGTCTTTTGCCGACTTTCAGAATGGCTATGGGATCACATTGCCTTCCTGATATATCTTTACTTGTTAATTCGCAAGATCGATCGATGCTCCTTGAGCAATAAATTCATTGCCAATATCTTTGGCTTTTTCTACGGAATAAAATAGTACTGTCCAAAAACAAAATACCAACATAAAAGCTATGCATATCCACTGATTGACTGGTTGTTTCATCTCACTCGCACTAAAAAAAGTTTTATTCATATAAGAATATTATAATGCGATAAGACTCTTTAGTCCATCACGCGAACTTTTTACAATGACTTTGATCGTCTCCAAGACCAAAGACCCTTTACCATATTTTTCAATCTGGCTCCACTGCGTCGAATCAGAGATATTTTTTTACCTTTACCGACTCGAATCTCCTGCAGGATTTCATCACGGACGGTATCAATAGCGGAATATAGATCGGTCTCCTCTGAACTGGCATAAGCATTTTTGGCTGAACCTACTATGTGAATCTCGGCGCGAAATATATTACCTTTCTGATGATGTTCAGTTGTCCTAGCCAATTCAACATCGCACTGAATCGAAGGATCGTTACCCAGCAATTTACCGATCTTATCTAGGCGCTTTGCAACGTATTCTGAAATTGCCGGAGTGAGAGTGATCGATGTAGTCTTGATGTTTATGTTCATGTTTGTTTTTATGTATTACGCGGCGACTTGCTATTAATGAACAAAGGAACTACTCCTATATCTACTATACTGCTTTCTATACAATTTCCAAAATCTTACTCCTCGAATGATGACCTTTTATTATTTTAATTGATCTCTTTGCGTACAATTTTCTCATTATTTCCAATAAACGTCCATTGGCCCGACCTTGCTCCGCCGCTTCAGTCAAAGATACTCGGAAACTATCGTGAGTCACCTCCTTTATAGATTCCCTCTTGGCCTCTGTTATTACTTTTACTTTGATCAACATATCCTAGTCTTCTATTATGACACTAATCCAGTTCGATGATTTTGATTTCGTCATGACTATATGGTACATTCTCTCATGTCGAGCGCGAGAAACATAGCTTGACATTTGATAGTGAAGATCGTTCCAGTGTAAAACATATTCCGCGGTAGCTGTCTTGGTCCTCCTTCGCTCCTCGTAAAACTCGGAGCTACGAAGGACAAGTAGACACATCACGAAATATTTAAAACCATATAGATACAACATTCCGCGGTAGCTCAGTTGGTAGAGCGGTCCCCTGTTAAGGGATTGGTCGTAGGTTCGAATCCTACCCGCGGAGCACTTGACATTATATATCGAATATGCTATGATGTTAGCATATAGTTTTTTGACATATTATAACAAGTATACACACAACTTTTCTTGTGTAGCTTTATGGGCACTTTTAATAGTTCCTGTAAAGCTACACTCTAAGAGTATAGTAAACATTTCCCTAATTGGGACGTTGGGTTGAAACTGTTCGTTTCGACTCGTTAGTGCATGCGCTCATGAAGAGATGCGTGCACCCAAAGTCTTCCAGAGACTTCGACTATGATGACTGGACGGTAAGACGAGCAACCGCAAATGCTCATTAAAAAAAGGAAACAAATGAAATTCAGGGTGTGTTATGTATTAGAAAATGGTCTTCAAAGGACCGAATTCCGCGCTGATGACACAAACTTTCGCGCCAAATTTGAAGAGGCAACACGGTTTGTGCAATGCAGTAGCGAGGCAAAAGAGATGATCGCTAACGACTTTTATCGATTGCCTGAAACTTTCCACATCTTCACCAAAAATGGAGATGGGCTCGCGCATCTGCAACTCGTACCAGAGGCAACAGAAGTTAGCGAGAAAAAGCCGGAGATACGACCAGTGGCCGGTAGTGGTGTATTTGTAGGACACTCTGCATTTAACACCGACGATTGGGTATTCCGCTTCGCCAATAACACATCTCTTACTACGAGAGTGGTGGAGTGGAAATATAAGAGGAAAAGCTTACCGCCTGGATGGCAGGAAGCACGAACAGTCTGGTGCCAATTCCAACTTGGCAGAAAATTGGGGTGTAAAATTGAGAAGAAGGATGATTCAGACTCAATAGGAAACAACAAAATCAGCACATTCCGTCTAAGTGAGGACGGAAACTCAGGTGATTGGGTTGAGGGACCTTATGGTCCTACTGTTCTCATAAGAGCACAAAAATCCGGTACTATTGTGGGACAAGGAAGCTATCGGAATTCCAACGATGGCGGAAGAACCGCTGAATCCGGGTTCCACGTATTCAATCCGGGAGAAATTGTCATCTAGACAGGTGTTCACCCGCTCGCAACAGTCTTCACTGAAGGACTCGTCGCAGCGGGTTTTTCATTTGCATAATATTGAAAATGTTTAGCTCCCATTTAACATAAATTCAATAGTGTTAAAAGAATGGAATCCTGCAACAAAAGATTACACTGGACGGGAGTTGGAAAAACAAGTTGGCTATGTCGGGATATGGAAAATAAATGATCTAATCAAGTTTTGGCCACGAAAAGATATTGAGGAAAAAGGACTTCAAGTAATTTCACTTAAGGACTAGAGGTATAATCGAACCCATATCAATGAGCTACTACCGCAACTATCGAAAACCATACTACTATCATCACCGTCGCCGTGGAGGATACCGTGATCCTTTTCAACCAATCATGGCTATATTTATTTTAGGTCTTGCTTTCATATTACTAAGCTCCATATCCGCAGTCTCATCGGGTAATCTAGGAAGTATAATCGGTAAAATTATCATTTGGGCTTTGGTACTCGGTGGTATTGTCTTCATTATCAGAAAAAATCAACAACCCCGCCGCAAGCGGACGGGGTTGTTTTAGATCAATATTTACCGATGCAATTGTAATTTTTTCTCTTCAAATTCGATTAGAAAATTATTTAGAGCAGAATAGAATAAAAGGCATGAATCAATATCAATATTCTCATTTTCACCATGTATTTCACCGCCAATTGGTTTTATCATCAGTATTGGAATATTTAGATCAGCAAAGTGTCTGGCATCAGAAGCACCATATGTCCCTTTGATTTTGATCTTTTGATCAAAAGTTTTCTCAAGACTCTCAATAAAGAGTTTTACTATTAGATTCTTCATATCGACGAATGTCGGCTTACCGACTGAACTTTTTGATATTTTTAGTGAAGAATCAATTTTCTTGGCAATAGCAGAGACTTCATCAATAATCGCATCTGAAGTCGTTGTCTCAGGAAATCTAAAGTCGAGAGTTACATAAGCCTCAGGACAAACTTGGTTGACAAATGTACCCCCTTGTAATTTTCCGATATTTATCATCGTCTTCCACGATTCCTTTTTATTATTTTTCTCGTATCTTCTAAGTATTTCTCCACAGAGTTTAATCAGCGGTTCTAAAGCATTTTTACCATCCCATATTCTGGAAGAGTGTACCGGCTTTCCAATCGAATCTATTCTCAGAGCACAAACTCCTTTCGACTTATTAACAAATATGAGATTGTCGCCGCCATCAGGTACGATAAGTACCTTTGGTTTGAACCCGTATTCATTGACCAAGTACGCACAACCATCATAGCCACCAGTTTCTTCGTCTGTGGTAACAACAAAAGCGAATGATAGTTTTGACTTACTATCGATCAGATTATTGAGAAGTGTATAACCTATTGGAATCGAGAATTTCATGTCACTTACGCCACGACCATATGCAATGCTTCCTTTCACTATCATATTGAATTGATCTGACCTCCCAGCAACCACATCAATGTGTGCTAAATAGCAAATATCTGGCGTACGTGTATCTATATTGCAAGCAATGAGACATTCTGCCTTACCATTTTTAATACGCTTGATGTTCGTCCTTTTGTCGATCTTAGATTCTATATAATCTAAGGCTTTTGTATTTTGCTCGATATCAGAAGTAAGTGTCTCAATCGACACCAATTTTGATAAATCTCCTACAAATTCGCTCTTTGTTAATTTTTTCATAATAGTTATTTAGTTAGTAAAACAAAAACACCCAACAATTCTGAAGGGTGTTTTTGTCTCTAGAAATACTGATTAGTAGTTAGTTTGAGACATGCCAATAAACCCCTTCGTTAAAAACGTGGTTATGGTGCCAATTATTTAGTCTAACGACTGTCTTTTTCATTTGTAACGATAATACTAGCATATATTACAAAATATATACAAATAACAATTGATTTTGCGCCAGTTGGCAGTTCTGAACACGTCCACGAACGAGAGCAGTTATTTTCTAGCAATCAAATTCAGAATCAAAGCCACAACCTTATCTTTATCTTTCGGGTTACTACTTGCAACGAGGATCGTGAGTGCGGTAAGTGCCGAAGGTGTAAGCTTGGATACATCCAAAATATTGGCTTGTTTCAAGAACCATACAAAAGCGAAAGCACCACTCCTTTTATTTCCATCAGTGAATGGATGATTTTTTACCATGAAGTACAACAAGTGCGAAGCTTTTTCTTCAGCACTTTCATAGAGATCTTTACCTTCGAAAGACTGCATTACATTGCCAACAATTCCAGCTATAGATCCTTGACTTCTTTCTATTCCAAAAATATCTACATATCTACATCTCGGTGCACTTGCCTTCCGGCCTCTTTTTGAACTAGTTCCATTTTGGAACTAGTTGCTTTTCTCTCTAATTCCTTCTCATTATAAATATTTTGAATATGCTTCGAAATTGCTTGTGGATTTACATCGAACATCAGTGCCATTTGCATACGATTTGCCCACACGGTCTCATGTGTAAAATCACCCCGCAACTCGATCGCTCCGTTCTTTGCTTGATAGATAACTACTTCTTTTTTGATGATCTTCTTTTTCATAATTCAATTATAACAGAATTAATTTTGGATTAGGAAACAACACAGAATAGATGGGCAGAGACTCCTTAAAATAGGTTCGAACGTCCTCTAGCCAGTGCGTTCGTGAGTTTGACAAATCGATTGTAGTATGCCATGCTACAGTGTAGCAGTCTTTGAAATGAAACAAACAACAACTATCAGTTCTGTTCTATGAAAGCAAAGATATTTGTGCATCACCCTGAAGCAGGCAAGCTTTTCGCTATCCTGCTGGATTTAAACATGTACCTTGGTCAAACATTAAAGACCAAATCTCACGCCCGGGAACTCATCTGGTCTGTAAGGTCCAAGTACGGCCAAGGATACTACACTAACAGACCAGAAGAGACGATCATCGAAATCAATGTCTTCCTCTGCAAACAATGCAGAGCGATCGACTTTGTTTCGGACGATATTGAACTGGATGTAAATCTTGTATCTGTACCACTCTCAGAATACTCATTCACAATCGAACGACTCAACGGTGAGTGGGTAATCAAGATAAATAAAGCAGGAACAGTCGAAATCGTCTCGATTGCAGACGCCACCAAGATCATTGTCAAATCATTGCGTAGAATCAAATAGCACCCGCCCGAACATGAGAGACTCGCTCAGTTCGCTGGCGGGTTCTTTCTTTTATATATGTTCTAAACATAATTAATTTTCAATGTCGGGTTGTACAATATTGACACCATCTTTGTTTAAATGGTATTGTAATTCTGGAACCAGGGATTTCCCTGACATCTGTTCCTAAAAATTGAAAGAAAGGAATTGTGTGAAAGACACAACCCTAGCACAAGGGAATCAGGTGCTTAACCTGATCCTGCAAAAGCAGCTAGATTGTAATGAACTTCAGAGAAGATTGATTGAGAACAAGCTGTTCAGTTCGGTGCTGGATGCGGTAAAATTTTCTAGCCTCGATCTCGAAGACTCAGAAGTAATCGACCAAATGAGGCTACATCTCGGTTTACCAGTATTTTCGAAGAAGTGGGTAAATTGGGTTGACAGAACTGAACAGATTCACACGACCGCTGGCGAGTTTAACCCCTCTGGAGCAGTTCTGCAGGCAGTCGTCGATTACTCAGATCCATTCACCTATCTAATGACCGGTGTCTGGAACGATGGAATAAGGATTACTCTCACGCCCTTCTACCGCCCCGAAAGGCCCAAGGAGGTGCGCCGCGTTGAGCTTTCATTCCTCATGAGGAACAATCCTGGTGTACAGCTTCAAGAGGTTGAAAGCAACTTCAAGTCAGCAGGTTATACACCTGGAAGCATCTGGGATTTGTGCCAGCTCAAAAAACAAAGTCACGTTTTAGATCACCATTTTTTGAGTTGGAATGTCGTCATTGCCACGCAGGAAGCAGTTGTGAACAGAAATTCCATCTACTTCCTCGGTTTGGTGCCGTCAAAGGACGGTCCTAAATGGAGACTCTTCGAGTTTTCAGGTGAGTTCGGCCCCAATGCAGCCGATGGTATTGTTTCGTCCGGACCGATAATAAGACTGAACACGCCGTCGCATGAGCTGCCCAGCGGAACAAACACTCTCTTTCTCGCTGTACGTAGGTGATTATGTGCACGGAGCGTACATCTTCGATGATGTGCGCTTTTTTTCTTTTAGGATAATTAATCTGTATCTCGATTTTTCAGGAAGTTCTGAAGTGGCATTTTATATACTCGATTGAATAATTGTAAAAAAAGACCAATTCCCTTTCAATTTCCTTCCAATTCACAGTTCTGAACTCGTCCACTAGAGGGAACCAGACGCACGACTCTAAACATATTGTTGAACCTTTTGTTATCAATCCCTCTTTTTCGAAGACTTCTTTTTTGTTGGCTTTAAGGGTTTCTCTGTTACAACTTCTTTGACCACTTCTTCTGGAACTGCATGAAATTCACCAGAATCTGCTTCTTCGATTTCGTCAGTTGCACTTTCTATTGCAGAAAGCACTTTATCCAATTTTATGTTAATCATGGAAAGTGCAGTTTTTATATCATTCAAGGGGCCATTTCCACCTTGTGGATCACGAGTAGATGCGTCCCTAAATGAATTTCGGCTATGAGATACATTATGTGATCCGCCTTGTTTTCCGAAACATTCCTTGCAATATACCGGCCTCGATCCATTTGGCTTAAATGGCACTTCACACGACTTGCCGCATTCTGCACAAGTAGTCGTGAACATTTTAAAATTCTCCGGCCTCTTACCGAAATTCTGCCTTCCTCCGAAATTTTTATTGAATTCTCTCATTAATTTGTTTTATGTTTTTAATCATTTTTTGGACTATTTTGCCATTAGCTGCGTTACTATACATCATTTGGCGGATTTGTGCTGATCATAGTATGGGTTAATTTCGTAACTGGAGATAGGAATTGAATTTACGAGCTTCAGTCTAGAACTCAGTAAGTTCAACAAGTAAGTGCAGCAAACCATTCAAGCAATCGTCTTACAAATGGGTGCTTCAGGTATCCACAGTTACTCGATTGACTTTAATGTCAAAAAGAGTAAAGTGTCTATATACACGCCCCAGCCAGCCTAACGGTCCGCTGGGGTTTTGCGTTGCTGAGCCATTTTCTGCTAAAATAGGCCTTATTATGCAAACAGTGCTATTCATTGACGGCGAAAACTTCAAAGGCAAAATTCGAACTGTTTTCAAGGACGCTCGTAAAAAGAAAATCGTCTGGAATGAATACAACTTCAAAGGGCTTTTTGATAAAGTCCTGAAAGATATAAATATAGATAGAAAAGTATTTTATTTTGCCCGCATAAAGGCACACCAAGATAGCCACGACAAATCCCAAGAGCTAATTGAGGAACAGCGTTTACTAAAAACACATCTCGAAGCTCAGGGATTCGAGGTTATATTAAGCGGTAGGGTTAGAGGACAGATGGAAGATGGCTTTAACGGTAAAAAAGTACTGGTATTCAAAGAAAAAGGTGTTGACGTGAAGATTGCGGTGGATATGGTCAGTTATTCTTGCGATAAAAAGGTAAAAGAAATTATATTGGCGAGTTCTGATTCTGATTTACAGCCTGCCATTAAGGAAATCCGTGATAGGACTGTAAGTTGCATATATTTAGGCTTTGAAGACAATCCTAATAAGGGAATATCATTTACAACAAATAAAACCATTCTAATAAGGAACTCTGAGCTTTTTGACTTTGAAAAAATCCAGCCTACATTACTAAAGTAGGGTTCTGAACTTGTCCACGATAGAGTTGACATCTGACTTTAACTGTGATAAGATTTCATATAGTCAACTTGCACAACTAAAAATCAAAGGACTTTATGAACAAATACGATGTAGGGCAGCGTATTCCACGTGAAGGCAAGACTTCCCTCGTTGTCTTCGAATGTATGGATGACGGTCGATATGCAGCACGAACGCTACATACCGCAGTGCAAACCAGTTGCATTACTGTTAATAGTCACTTACCACACCCAAATGAGGTAATCACATTACCAAATGGGAAGGAAGTTATCTTTATCGGTCCAAATCCGGATCGTGCCGACCGATGGGATGTGGCCTATCAGGATCGAATTGAGGTCACTGATGAGCAGATCGACGAAGCTCTCACTGACCTCACTGCACGCGAAATCTTTAGTAGTGTGGCGACCAGGTGCGAACAAGGAGGAAACAGTCGCAACCTCCGCTATCTCCCGCGCCGCACGGAACCGCGTGAGGAGGACTAGCGACGCACTGCTAACACAAAGAAGGGTGTTTAAATGATACGAATGGATCCATCGAGAACGTTCCATGAAATTCTGGAACGCAACGTTAACAAAGAAGTTTGCCTAAGTTTATCGTCCGGAGACAAAATCAAAGTGACGATTATCTCCGTCGGTCTGGATTGCATCCAGATTGACAAGATAGGCAGAAATTACATCCCCATCAGAGCGATCGTAATGCTCACAAGGCCTCATGTTCAAGCGAACAAAGACTAGCTTTATCACTTCGTGACTATCTACGGGACAGTCAACAGTCAACCACTTCAAGACGAGTGTTCTGAAGTGGTCTTTTTTATATACATAGTAAGTAATGTAAATATGAGATAATATATACACATGCATAAATCTATAAAACTCGCAGTTGCAATCATCGTCTCAGAGCTTGCCGGCATCATCGGTTCAGTCTTTACTATCTCTGCGATCCCTACATGGTACGCCACACTCACTAGACCCGCTCTCAATCCACCTAGTTGGTTATTCGGTCCAGTCTGGACGACACTTTATCTCCTTATGGGTATCGCAGCATTCCTAGTCTGGAATAAAGGTTTGGATCGTAAAGACGTACGAAAAGCTCTTGCTGTCTTTGGACTTCAACTTGTTCTCAATGCCGCATGGTCAATCATTTTCTTTGGTTTGCATAGCCCCCTCTGGGCATTTGTCGATATCGCTTTCATGTGGTTTACGATCATCTGGACGATGTTTCTCTTCTACAAAATATCAAAACCTGCGATGTGGCTACTTCTTCCCTACATACTCTGGGTCAGCTTCGCTGGATATCTGAACTTTATGATTTGGATACTAAACTCATGAGAAAGAATGTCATCATGGTCAACGATTGAATACGGAACTGGATGTTTGACACAACAATAATCACATGGTAATTTATACTCAGATCCTTAACTGTATGGTTAAGTCGTTTCTTGCATCATAAGATGAGAAATATGGATGTGTGGGATTCATCTAATAATCCTTGTTCGATACAGAAAGGTGTTGTATGGCACTCAAAAAAGATGGGACCGATAGGCTTGAAATCATAAGAGGCCCGGGCGAAAAAGACATCATGTTTTCCCTATTTAGGCCCAATTGCAATGTCCGGGAAATTTCGCGAAATAAAGCTGAGTTTGTGACTGCTTGCATTTTCGAAGCATCAGCCACCGTTGCCGCAACTCTCGTCATGCGAGTGGCAACGGTGATTGATTCGGTCAAACGTCATCCAACCTCCCTCACATCGCTTTGGTCATTAGAGGGACATGTCATTGATCCTATGTCTGATGACAGGTTTCAGTTCACCGCTATATACAATTCGGTGCACCGGACTGGTACTATAAAATTAGAAAAAAATGGTGGGACAAACAGACTTCCTGATATATTCGAAGAATCGCACAAAGTATTGATTGAGCTTCGACCCACCTCAGAATTTCGGTTTTGAGGTGGTCTTTTTATATTTGAATACTCGATTGAAATATGAGATAATACACCCATGAAAGGATATACCACTAATATAGAAAAACTCACTCTAGAAAATGATAACTTCAGAAAGGTTCTTTATACTGCGAAGAATAGTCAGCTTGTTTTGATGTCTCTTCTCCCAAACGAAGACATCGGCGAGGAGACTCACACTGTCGATCAGTTCTTTCGAATCGAAAAAGGTACTGGCAAGGCAATCGTAAATGGCATTTCTCACCCTCTTGAAAATGGTAGTGTCGTTATCGTGCCACTCGGAACAAAGCATAATATTGTAAATACTGGATCCGAGCCAATGAAGCTCTATACTCTCTACATGCCACCCCATCATCGTGACGGAGTTGTTCATAAGACCAAAGTTCTGGGTGAAGCTGATACAACAGACAAATTCGAAGGAAAAACAACTGAATAGATAGACACCCTAAATCGATATCGTTATGGAGTGTGTTAAACTATAGACATGTTCAAACACAAATATCCGGTTTCGTATTTTAGGAATTTCATTTTCGGCGTAGAAGACAGTCTGGTATCGACAGTCGGTCTCTTGTCTGGAATTGCCGTCGCTGGAATGTCAAAAGAGGACATCTTCCTTACTGGCATAGTCCTTATCTTCGTTGAAGCATTCTCAATGGGTGCCGGTTCATTTATCGCCGAATCTTCAGCGGACGAATTTACGACCGGTAAAGAAAAAGTGACTCTCAAAAACATCTTTTCGGGATTAGTCATGTTCATTTCGTATTTTATCTCCGGGTTCATTCCTCTTTCTTCATATCTATTTTTGCCAGTTGGCCAAGCTCTATACTATTCCATACTATTCTCGACAATCGCCCTTTTTGTTCTCGGTCTGGTCGGAGCAAAGATCTCCAAAGGAAATCTTTTATTGAATGGAATCCGCGTCGTTGTGATTGGTGGCATCGCTATCATTCTCGGTCTCATTGTCGGAACTTTCGCAAGCACTATATAGACATTACAAATGTTCTAAGAAAATTACTCACATCTCATGATTTGTGTGTAAAGTGATAATCGTATAGATTATAACCATGACACCATTAAATTTCACACCAAAATCAAATACTTTCTTATTCGCTTCTGTCTCTATAGTCCTAGTCTTTACACTAATATATTCTCATTTTCGGATGAATTCGCTTTCTCTCAAAGTTTCGGATTTGAATGCAAATATTTTGACTCTTTCCACAGCTTTATCATCTACGACTGAAGTTTTACAAGCTTCGATAAAAGACACGAACAATTCACTTTTCAATGCCTTATCGATAGAACAGAAAAAAGTCGGTGCTATCACGGAACAGCTCGGCGGTGTCCAAAATCAATATGGCACACTATCAGGCACACTCACCAATCTTCAGAAGCTAGCTCAAACTGATCCGGAACTTCTTAAAAAATATTCCAAAGCTTATTTCCTAAATGAAAATTACGTGCCAGCACGCCTCTCGGAGATACCGCTCACCTATCAATACAGTGAAAGCAAGCAGATGCTCATCCACTCCGATATTCTGCCTCATTTGATAGACATGCTAAAGAACGCCTCTTCTTCCAAAATCAATCTCTATGTTTCTTCCGCTTATAGGTCATTCGCCGAGCAAAAAGCTCTAAAAGGCAATTACTCCCTAACCTATGGAGCTGGCACCGCCAATTCATTTTCAGCCGATCAGGGTTACTCCGAACATCAACTCGGCACAACTCTAGACATGATCACTTCCGGTCTGGGTGGTAATATTGACGGCTTCGAAAGCACTCCGGCTTTCGAATGGATGCAAAGGAATGCCTATAAGTATGGTTTCGTCCTGTCATATCCAAAAAACAACGGCTACTATGTCTACGAACCGTGGCATTGGCGATTCGTCGGTGTCAAACTAGCAACCGACATTCGAAATCAAGATAAGACTTTTTACGATCTCGATCAACGCAAGATTGATGAGTATCTCGTGAATATATTCGACTAGACGGAAAAGGCAACAATAACTATCACAGCGGTTATAATAGAAAACGTAAGTAATGTCCTAGTGAAAAGCCCTATCGCCTCACTTTTTTGTCCATCCATATACATGAGTGCCGGTCGAAAGATGAAAGTGTAACCCATAAAAGCAACCGATAGAACTAATAAGCTAAGCATCGCCATAGGAGCGAGAATTGTATCCGGTTTTTCTCTGACAAACATGGGACCGTAAGTTATAAGGAGTACGACAAAGACGATGTAAAGCGAAGCAATGAGTGCGTTGAGGTAAGGGTTTTTTGTCATGATTTTGTATTCTAACAAAATTATATTTATTTGGAAATGGTAAATATAAGTCTGTCTTGCTATTTCTAAAATTAAGAATAAAATTATCCCAAATTATTATGAGTGCAAACAATTATATAAAAATCGAAGAAATTTCCTTAGATAAATTTAGGGTTTCTGAGAAAGATTATGAAAGTGATTTGGATATACAACATCTCGGCGATTTTAACTTTATAAGATTGGCAATAGATAAAGCTGAAAATCATATTAAAGATCTGGAATATGAAGTAGAATATGGGATAAGATTTTCTTTGATTGACAAAGACCTTGATTCTAAAGATTTTGATAAATGGAATTCAAAAAAGAAAAAAGCAGAACTTGAAGAGAAGCGTCTATATACAACAAGAGAGATATGGTGGTGTAGATTAGGAGTCAATATTGGTTTTGAACAAGACGGAAGTGGTGAAGAATTTCTACGTCCATGTGTAATCATTCGAGAATTTGGACCAAGAATATGCATGGTTATCCCCCTAACATCATCTCCCAACAAACATCATCTACGTATACCTGTTGGACTAGTCGACACAAAGCATGCGTCAGCTCTTCTTTCTCAAATACGATCAATCGATACTCGACGTCATGTCGAAAAAATAGGCTTTCTTGATAAAGAAAAATTTGAGGAATTAAGAAAAAATGCCAGAAATTTATTCTGACATTTTTCCACCTGTTCTCCTCCTTTCGGAGGTGAGGCCGAAGCCACTTGTGTCCATACAATAGCAAATTAATGAATAAAAAGCAATTTCGTTATGCCTTTTTCTTAGTACCCACCAACGCCAATTTTTGTTCTCTTCTCCAACTTTTGAGCTCTGCTTCCCTTCCTCGAGCTTTCCTCAGAGTGACGAATTTCTCGTGGTATACCAATATTACAGGTCTTCTGATCTTCGTGTAGTGCGCGCCTCGCTTAGAATTGTTATGTTGAAAAAGACGTTTTTCAAGATCGTTCGTACACCCAACATACAGAGAATCATCGGCACATCTGAGAATGTAAGTGTAATATATCATTGGGCGTATTATCTCGTTCCTATGTAACACTAAATTTAACACTTTTTTGTACAGCTTTCATTCCACCACTATGATTAGTATAAAAAGAAAACCCCCGAGCCATCGCCAAAATGTGGCGCAGCTCAGGGGCAGGTAACTAATGGTTTGCAGAACTTCCACTCGGAAATTCTTTTGTAACCAACACCAGATGATGCTGGGTGGCTCATGCGGCAAACCTTGTTCGCATGAAAGCTTGACGGGTCATGAAGGTGGGCGACTTGCCACTTACTACCCCCACATAGAATCCTCGCGAGATGATTCTGTCCTCAATCCCCTTCCTGAAATATTGCTTTCAGATTTTCTCTTTCAGGGGTATCGAGCAAGACACATTCTAACTGTTGTCCGCCTCCACTTTTTGTGCCAAAGCATGGAGGTAAGAGAAATGAATCTCCTTAAGTGAAACGCATGCGTGGTATTTGTTTCTCACAAATACCTGCAACCCAATTTCACTTATCTGGCTCTTTCTGATAGAGAGGCTATAGCCAGAACTGCCCTTTTACATGCGGCCGGTAGCACGTGGGACGAACCCCCGAAGCGCCAAACCGCAAAGACGAGGGCGAAGAAGAAATGCTTCGCGCCCTCGAAACTGACTTGACTTACAATGTACTGAAGAAAGTGCCTACTAAGCACATCAAGATTGTATCCAATACCTTATCCTGACACGACAAGTATAGCATACCCACAGCATTTGTCAAGCATTTTGACACTTTGTCCAATAGGATATGCTAAATCTGGCTTTGTTAAGCCATTATCTATAAATACTTCTTAATATCCGCCAATTTTCCGTTTAGACAAATAGGATCCATACACTCAATTTCATCTAGATATGCAGACTTTGTAGGCATACCATAGAGGAAGAAGATTTTCTTGTTATTGACAAAAGCTTGTCCCATTTCAATTAGCACATTTCCACCGATATAGTTTTTAACGCCATTCTTTTCGGCATTTACTATGAGGATCGCATCACTTTCCAAGATATGCTCGTAATGTTCCTTTAGATAATTATTCTCTCGTTTAACTGCGGCATGTTCACCACTTAACCAACGACTAACAATGTCTTGTTTCTCACCTCGCACAAAGGCCTCATAATCTGGATGGATCCATCCACCGTGCCCCAAGGTACGCAATTGTTCAGAACACTTAACCATTTCTTCTTGGAAATGACTACTTCCAAGTACGTAAATTTTTACTTTTGATTTCATTTGAGTAATTTAGCTAGCTTCTCCGGTGTATCTGCATACCCGGTAAATAATATATCTCTGCATGTCTCAGGATCCTTATCAGAAAGAGCATAAATAATTTTCCCCAAAGCCGTTGCATAGCCAAGTTCAAGTGTGACACTGTTGCCACTATAGCCGTCCTTATTGAAGATGAATATGACATCCCCTTTCTTGATTTTATTGAAATGATCATGCGTGAGCCCCATAGCTATGAATTTCTTATTGTGACCCTCAACCTTGTCCACATCCCCGTAATTATAAGCATAATAATGTGGAGCAAGGACGGTAACGCCAAGCTTCTTTAATTCTTCAGCAAAGGCCAGTGCTTCTTTTGCAAACTTATTGCTTGAACATATTGTTACGGATTTCATAGTAGTGCTATTTATGGTATTCACGTGAATACTAACTCAAATCAACAATTAATGGCAAATGATCAGACTCTGTTCAAAATCTTATAAACATAAGGGGACAAGGGTTTACGGCGCATTTACGGACCTCCTCAGCGCCAACCTTTATTGGGGAGTCCTCCCCCTCACCCCCTTCTATTTACAAGAACTTTCAGTATTTTAACAAAATTAAATTTATTTGGAAATGTAAATGAGCATTTCTGACCTCAACTGATTCAGGATTGTTAAGACATGGTAATTACAAGTATAATATAAATCAATGAAAAAAGACTTTCAAAAGTGGCATGATAAGAAATTCGTAATTGACCAGATCGAAAAGCGCCCCTTTTTCCATGAAGGAGAAATTTGGTGGTGTACTCTTGGAGTGAATGTTGGATTTGAGCAAGATGGCGGAGGTGAAGACTATCTCCGTCCTGTTATCATTTATAAAAAATTCAAGGCATTGCTACCCTGAATCCTTCTTGTTACCTCTACCTTGCGGTAGAGTCGGGCCGAAGCCGTTTGTATCTATACACTATCATAACCGCAGAAAATTACAAGTAAAATTAACTCCCCGGACTCCCAATACTATGTTGACTGCTGGTCGTGGGGATGTTATCCGAAGGGATTTAAGCCGTTATTGATACTTTATCCTAGATGAGCGTGGTCGTTATAGATCCATAGACGCCAATTATCTGTCTGTTCGAAACTTGATTGATAGCGTATGACCGTTATGCCGGTATTTTCCATGGATGCACTCTTTTGAAATCTGAAGAATGCTTCTCCGGATAAAAAGTCACCAATAAGTATTCTAGCAATCAATGTTCGCAGAAAAAAGCCGTGCGTTACCACTACTAAAGATTTTTCCGGTCTATCCTGAAGAAATTTAAGAGCCTTATCAGCACGAGTTACTAGATCATCAAAATTTTCACCGTCAGCAACGCGCACACCCCGGGTGTAAAGACTCTTTTCCCATTCTTTCCAGATTTCATTTGCCTCCTTGTCTTCATAGGGTTTACCATTTACAATAGTCGGCTTCACACGCTCGACAAACAAATCAGAAAGTTCATATTCCTT
Source organism: Minisyncoccota bacterium (assembly GCA_041663145.1). Classification (GTDB taxonomy): domain Bacteria; phylum Patescibacteriota; class Minisyncoccia; order Phycocordibacterales; family PALSA-1337; genus C7867-002. The sequence goes on along the minus strand of JBAZRG010000001.1, from coordinate 99,841 downwards.
ACCTGTCGCTTTGGAAATAATATCAGCAGTTTCTTTTGTTCTCGCAAATGGACTAGAAATCAGAGCTTCAAATGGTATCTTGGATACTCGCTTTGCAATTGACAAGGCCTGCTTCCTACCAAGTTCATTTAGTGGTGAATCTGGAGACTGAAAAACTGGCGCAATATTATGTTCACTTTGTCCGTGTCTAATAAAATAGACGACTTTCTTGATATTTTTATCTATTTTATTTTGCATTACATTATAGTAGCACGCATTTCGACATATTAGATATTTTGTTTCCGTTGCCGACTTCTCTACATTCTTTTGACTTAGAGCTCAGGTGGATGTAGATTAAATACGTTATGAATAACCAAATCTCAACGGCAATACAACAGATCGGTCATATCGTAGACGCATGGATTCCCATGAAAATTAAATACGATAAGACACCAGGAATTTCGATCGCTATTTCTCATGGCGGTAAAATCATTTACGCAAAGGGTTTTGGTTTTGCAGATGTTGAACATAAGCAAAAAGCAGGCGCCGATACTTTGTATCATATCGCCTCGCATTCAAAAATGTTTACGGCGGTTGCTATTATGAAGCTTGTCGAGGAAGGTAACCTCAGGCTCGATGATCATGTTTCTGACTATATAGACTGGTTTAAGGCCAAAACTAAACATAGTGACGCTTCTCATATCACTGTTCGTCAATTGTTATCACATACAGCGGGTGTTTTCCGTGATGGAGATACGCCACATTGGGAAAATGGTAAATTTCCAAAAGATTTGAAGAAATCTTTTTCTTCCAAGTCATTAGTCATTGAAAACCTGACTACGTTCAAATATACCAATTACGGCTATTCACTTCTGGGATTAGTGATTGAAAAGGCCTCTGGAATGTCGTATGAGGAATATGTGATAAAAATGATTCTCAAACCGCTCGGCATGAAGAATACATATGTAGATTACAAGAAAGAAATAAAGCACATAGCTACTGGGTATGGTTCTGAAACACCGGATCAAAATAGAATAGTGTTTAACCATTACGCCACAAATGCCTATGCGCCAGCCACAGGCTTCGTTTCAAATGCAACTGATCTGATAAAATTCATTTCGTCTCTTTCGCTAAATCACAACCCACTGCATGTCATCAACCGAGAATCTGTTAAAGAGATGAGCAGACCACACGCCAAGACAGAAGACGGTGATGAATACGGGTTGGGTCTAGATATCAATTATCTTAATGGCCGGAAGATTATCGGGCACGGAGGTGGTTTCAATGGTTTTATTACGCGTACCGCCTTTGACACAAAAAATGATATCGGCGTTGTCGTCCTTACAAATACCCTGGATTCAAATGCAAGCCGGATAACAGATGGATTACTGGATTCTATAGACATGATCATAAATAAATCTAAGGATTATTCCAGTCACTCAAAAATATCTTATGCGAAATATGAAGGTATATATCGAAGCGTTTGGGGAGACAGTGTGATATCTAGAATCAAAGATATCCTGATAAGCTATGGTCCTAAGACTAATAATCCCTTAAAGGGCGCTCATAGATTTATTCCCACTTCGTCACCACACACTTTCGTAATGAAATCCAAATACGTTTACGGTTCGTACGATGAAGAGGCAGTGTTCACAAATTTTAAGAATGGCAAAGCCCAAAAATTACTTGAGGCTTCTATGCCACTAAAAAGAATAGCATAAAGCTCACTAGTGCCCAAAAAATTCTGCTTTATGAGGTACAGATCATTTTGCTGGCCGGATGGGACGCTGCTGGAACAACTATATATTCACACCTTCAGGCTTAGGAATTACCTTTGTAAGCTCCCGTAAATCATTACTGTCAGATAGAAAGATGCCTAATTCTGGTTGCAAGGTATAGATAGTTACATGTGTAGGTTGATATTCAACTTTCAAGGAATACTTTTTGTTAATCAAGTCAAAAAACTCTTTTAGATTAGAAATATCACACATTGCAACAATGGTTCGCCTTTCATTTTGTGAGACGAATCTAAATTCATTACGATATTTCAAAAAATTTATTTCCGTAGTACTAACATAGCTACAGAAGTCTTCAATGACTTTATTTACAAAATCAGGAATAGATATCTTATGCTTCTCAATCATCTTACCGATACAAACGAGACTAATGTGGAATGATGATTTTAACTGTAATTCATAGCCTTCTACACTTATCTTTAAAGGTTGACCCATAATAGAAACTGGTAAACCTATTGTATCAGCCTTCGGGCCACCAATCTCATATTTTGTTCCGTCACATATATATTTTTTACTCATAGATATTATATGATATTGTTGCCATATTATTTAATTTATTGATTCTAAATGTAAATAATCTCTCTTGTTTTTGAAAGTCATTCCTCCGTGAATCATGAATACTTGAGTTTTATTTTTCATATTATTGTTTTATGTAATTTATTTGCTGCGGGCCAGGGATTCGAACCCCAATAGCCTCCTTCAAAGGGAGGAGTCCTACCATTAGACGAGCCCGCAAAGTTGTAAATGTAACTACACAGTATAACGATCACCAAGACGACTTCGGTCCGCCGAAGCTTGCGACAGCAAGCGTAGGCGACCCACCCATTAGACGACTGTGTCCTCCGTAGCTCTGCAAGAGCGAAGGAGGAGCCCGCAAGATTGTAAATGTTACTACACACTATCGCATCTTCACAATTTAACCACAAATCTTCACGACAGCCAACTCTAGGGGCAATTGCTCGATTTTTGCTCGAGAAACGCCTTCAGCCGCTTCGAGCATGGCGTAGAGCATGGATGGAGTCAGAAGTTTGGTTTCTGCCTGCTTTTTTACGAATTCTAGATCATCCGGCGAGAGGCGATCTTTAATATTCACCTCAGATGACTTTGAATGTGTCATGATCAGGATGAAACGTAATTTTTCCAATATCAGAGTCACAAAAATATTCATCGAGATACCAGCTTTTTCCGCTTCGCATATAACACCAAGGGTATCGTCGCTCTTCTTTGCCATAAGTCCTTCGATAAAAGAGTTCACCAGCTCTGCTCTAGGCGCACCTGTGATAGATTCGACTTTTTCACGACTGATCTGCTTGCTTGTCTTTGAACTTTGGTCCCCTGATGCAGAGATCACTTTTTCCAACATTCCGAGCGCATCTCGAAATGAGCCGTCACCAAGTAGTGCTATGAGATCCGCGGCACCGAGATCCAGATCATAACCTTCCTTTTTTGCTATTCTCGTCACTTCCTTGCGCAAGATCTCTCTCGATGGCTTACGAAAGACAAAAGTCTGACAACGGGAGATGATAGTATCAGGAACTTTGTCCAAATCAGTCGTAGCAAGGATAAAGATAACATGTACCGGCGGTTCTTCCAGAGTTTTCAGAAGCGCATTCCAAGCTTCTTTTGAGAGCATGTGGACTTCGTCTATGATGTAGACTTTGTATTTGGAGCTAAAAGGTAAGATCGAAACATGTTCCCTGAGTTCGCGTATATCATCTATACCACGATTCGAGGCCGCGTCGATCTCATAGACATCTTCACCAGATGTTAAGAGAGCACCAGCCAATATGCGAGCCACCGATGTTTTGCCAGTACCACGTGATCCGGAAAACAGATAGGCATGTGCCACACGTCCACTGTCTACGGCATCTCTAAGCGAGTCTGTAACCTGATCTTGTCCGACGACTTCATTCCAGACTGAAGGACGGTGTGTTCTATATAATACTGCCATGTCCACAGTTTACCGTAAAACGAAAAATTTTACGATTGTGCCTTGTGTTATTATGTACGCATATGAATGAGGATAATTCTCGGTTTGATAAGAGAGGTTTGATCTTTTTTATGAAAGGAATGATTTTCCTCCTCATCCTTGTCATCTGCACCAAGTTCGGCTCAGATTATCTCATAAACTATCTGGTAGATAACAATGCAAAGTTGTACAAAAAAGCTTCTGCCCAAAACATTTCTCCATCAAATCCTACCGAAACTCCTTTGGTCTTAGCGCTCGCCACTCCTCTACCTAGAACCACACCTATGGCTACACCAGCAGTCACGATGACACCCCTCATTACTCCTAGAGCCAGAGTTACGCCTATAGTTACTCCCCTTATAACGCCTGTAATCAATGCTACTCCAGAAATCAAAGCAACCCAAATCCAATCCAACATTTTCGATCCAGCCAAACTAGACTGGTCTATGGCTACAGCCGAAGCAAAGTGGCAACCACGAGATTCCGCGGTCAGCTTTGTCTTTAAAGACAAGATGTGGACTATGGGAGGTCTCAATGGAAATACCGAAGTCGATAAGAATCATAATGTTCACTATTGGGATGCTCCTCATTTCAACGATATTTGGAACAGCGATGATGGTATAAACTGGAAATTGGTACGTAAAAGCGCGGACTGGTCGGCTCGCAGATCCATGTCGGTTGCATTTTTCAAGGATAAACTATGGATGCTCGGCGGATACGGAGTGAAGAGTGGATACACCAACGATATATGGCAATCAACTGATGGTATAAACTGGAAAAAAGTCGTAGCAAATGCCGACTGGCCTGCTCGTGAAGGTCAGACACTGGAAGTCTTTCAAGATAAATTGTGGATGTTTGGAGGTGTGAATTATGATGCTAGATCAGTCAAAAATGACATCTGGTATTCAGAAGACGGTATCACTTGGAAAGAAGTCAAAACTCCTACACCTTGGAAACCACGCTGGGATCACGATACAGCAATTTTCAAAGATAAAATATATTTGTCTGGCGGAATGAATCTATCTGGCGATACATTCGACGATATTTGGTCTTCGACAGACGGCATGGACTGGGAACTCGTCACAAACAATCCGCCATGGCAGGCTCGACAAGGATATTCGCTTATAGGATACAAAGATAAATTATGGACAGTAGGTAGACTAGATGATTCCGATCTCAAGGGTGTGAACGATATCTGGTATTCCGATGATGGTAAGATCTGGAAAAAAACAGAAATCGATCCAGAGTGGACTGGTCGTGAAGATCATTCTGTACTTCTATTCAAAGATAAAATATTCGTCTTCGGCGGTATGGATTCTAACTGGGTCTGGAGAAATGATGTCTGGTACTCAAGATATTAGGGAGCTCGGCAAATACTGTCCTAAAATAACTCACAATGCGATTTGAACCCCGAACAAATTGCCCGTATTAGAGTAGTTCCATCTGCTCTAATACGGTTGCAATTTGGAGCGGGTGACCTTGTGAGTTATTTTAGGACAGTATTTGCCGAGCTTCTTAGAAAATATTCATGAGATAATTGTTTTTCAACTCCCCATTATCTCTATTTCAGATATCTTCTAATTACCACTTTCACATCACCAGCATTTTCTGCATTCATCAATTCCACCCGAATCTCTTTTGCTCCATCCCAACCAGAGACATAAGCTTTGAAGTGTTTTTTCATTACATCAAAACTTTTTAGACGCTTCTTGCCACAAAACGCTTTTTCAAATAATATAGCGTGTTCTAAAAGCAATTTCATTCGAAATTCTGGACTTCGCTCTTCTGTAAGATTTTCTGATTTTATCGTTTTTTTGTGATTCTTAATCGAACTAAAATACCAGGGTTTGCCAAATATACCTCGACCAACCATCACACCATCACAACCAGTTTCTTTACATTTATTCATTCCATCTTCTACAGAATCCACATCACCATTACCGATAATGAGAGTATCCGGACTGATAGAATCGCGCATCTTTATGATTTCCGGCATCAGATCCCAATGCGCGGGCACATCCGACATTTCTTTGCGTGTTCTCAAATGCACAGTCAGAACCGGTAATTTTTGTTCCAAAAGTGTACAAATCCAGTCCATATCAATTGCGTTATATCCGATCCTTGTCTTTACGGATACTGGAATTTTGGGAGCACCTTCTCTGGCAGCATTCAACACTTCAATCGCCTTTTGAGGATTTTTCATTAGAGCCGCGCCGCCTCCCTGTTTCTCAACACTTCTATCTGGACAACCCATATTGATATCCAAACCATCAAACTTTAGATCTTGAACGATCATCGCCGCTTTGTTCATCACTTCCGGATGACCCGTGAACAATTGCGCAACAATCGGTCTTTCTTTTTTGTTAAATTTAAGATCGATCAACAATTTTACTTTCCCTTCTGAGACTAGTCCATCGGCCGAGACAAACTCTGTCCACATCACATCAGGTTTACCGTACTTGGCGATCATTGATCGAAATGCCAGATCAGTCACATTTGCCATAGGAGCCAAGACGAAAAAAGGCCTCCCGAGCTTATTCCAAAGCTTATTCCAAAATGACTGCTTTTTCGGAGCCATATGCGCCTTTACCGCTTTTTTCTTCATCAAGTGACTATACCAAGCTCTATCTATTTCGTCACCTGTCTAACTAATCTAACCCAATCAGCATCGCGTGTCTCACTTCCAAGCAAGACTATTGCATATACATGTTTATTATCACCCAGACTGAACAGAGACGCCGAGGTGCGATCTGATTCCGGCAAATAACCGTTCTTACCACCTATATAGTCCGACCACGATAGGAAATGTGTCGGATTTATCCAGCTATGATCACGGATTGTTTTAGATTTCAATGTCGTCATCTGCAATACGGAAGGGTCGTTTTTTCTTATCCAATCCAAGATGATTGTAAGATCATTGGCAGTCGAAACATTCTTCGGAGAAAGTCCGGAAGGGTCCACCATGTATGTTCTGTATGCGCCGATCGACTGGGTAAATTCATTCATGGCTTTGATGAAGTTTCTCCGTCCGTAGCTTCTAGCCAATGCCTCAGCCGCGTCATTCGACGAAACCATAAGTAACGGATATTGCAGATCTTCAGCTTGAAATGTCTCGCCATTTTTGAGACCAGCCGTATTTCCATATGTCGCCAGTACCTCATTTGTAATAGTAACCCTTTCATTTGGTAATATAAGTTTGCGGGCAACCACGGCCGTTACCAGTTTTGTGAGAGAAGCCATCGGACGTAATTGATCGACGTTTTTAGTCACAATCGTCTTCGAAGTAGTCAGATCGCGAATGGTGTACGCCTCCGCCGTCATCTTTGCAAGTGAACCATCAGAAATACTGAGGACTGCTGATTCCAGAGGATCTTCCTCTTCTAGCGCACTAAATCTGATGACGCGTGCCCAACCAGAATCAGAAAAATCAGCCGCATGACCGGTCCATGAGCTGATATTTTGTACGATAGGACCGATCACGGATACCAAAATCATAAAGATACCCACGACTGCCAAACCACCGAATACTGTAGTAAAGAAATTCCTCATATTTTAGGTTCATTTTACTCTATCAGACGATAAAATACATTGGACCCATAACGAACGTCGATATATTCAAATTTTTTGACAACACCGTTATGTTTGGCATCATCCATCATATTTTTCCAAAATGAAATCAGATTCACAGTCTGATTTGCAAGTGTTTCACTATTATTCATATATATGACGGTCACAGAAGTATCGTTTGGCGAAATAGTCTCCATGTCATCATTTGAATCTTGAACGTACAATTCGTAGCCGTCCTTATCAACCAATATTCCGGACAGGTTGATCCCAGCTTCTTTTATGACACTGTAAATCTCTTGCAATTCCAAAAACAATTCCGTCGAAGTTGCAAAAGTACCAACAGCATCCCCATCCGCACCGTACTTTTCTGAAATCCAAGGAATATAATATTTGTTAATAAACGGAGTCGAAGATGCGCTAAATTGTTTGAAGATAAGACCTGTAGAATCAGCGAGATAACAGCCTGTAGAATCGTCCGAGAAGTCCGGTAGGTTCGCGCAAACCAGAGCCGCCGCCTGTTTTAGAGTTACGGATACGTTTAGTGTCCTATCTTCACCTCTCGAAACCGAAACTGATTCGATTCTGGAAGAGATCTTTTCGACGGATTCTCGTATCGCTTTTTTGGGATATATCAAAATATTTGATTTAGAAAATAGACCTAGATATTTTCCATCCAAAGCGTCGTATGCGGCCGCGCTAAGTATCCCGTCTATTTCCGAATCTGCTCCAGAAACTGTAATAGAATTTATCGCCAAGGCATTCAGACTCGAAAATCTAGAAATCGAAAATATGATAGTTCCAAGACTAATCATCACGAGCAACGTCGTGATGATCAATCGTGATTGTTTACGTTCTATAAAACGTTTCGATTGTTTACCTGTTAATCGTGATCTCGAATGCATATTTTGTATCAACCGATCTTATTTGCACCATAATAAGGAATCAAAACATCAGGAATTCGCACGGTGCCGTCGGCTTGCTGATAATTTTCGATTAGTGATACCAGGATGCGCGGTGTCGGTATTGCAGTAGAATTTAGGGAGTGAGCATAACGTGACACACCCTCAGCATCACGATAACGGATATTTAGTCTTCGTGTTTGGAAATCGTGAAAATATGAAGCCGATGAAATTTCTCTATATTTGCCTTCTTTCGGCACCCATAGTTCAATATCGTATTTCTTGACTTGACCAAGACCTAGATCACCACCGCAATTGATAACGGTTCTATATGGTATACCCAATGATTCGATGAATTCCTCCGTATTACGATTTAGTTCATCATGGAAAGTAACCGAGGTCTCATGATTGGCTTCACAAAGAACAACTTGTTCAAATTTATAAAATTCATGGACTCGAATAAGACCACTGACGTCCTTGCCATGTGAACCAGCCTCCCTCCTGTAACAGGGCGAAAAACCGAGATATCGTTTTGGCAATTCTTCAGCTTTGAAAACTTCATCGGCATGCAGACCCATGAGCGGAACTTCGGCTGTTCCCGCCAGAAAATCCCCATCCTGCGTCTTATATAGATCATCCTCACCTTGTGGTAAATATCCTGTTCCAAAAAGATTGATCCTGCGGACAATGATAGGCGGAATAACTGGTGTAAACTTTTTATCGCCAAAAAACTTCAAAGCATAATTCCAAATAGCAAAACAAAGTCGAACACCATCACCAGTCAAAAAATATCCTCTGAAACCGTGGACTTTTGCACCTCTCTCGAGATCTATCATTTTCAAACCATTCATGATTTCTTCGTGACCGCGTGCTTCGAAATCAAACTTTGTTTGTTCGCCCCAGGTCTTGATCTCTTTGTTCTCTGCATCATCTACTCCATCTGGTACCGACATATCTGGAATATTCGGAACCTTTAACATCAGAGCTTGCCATTCAATCATGACTTTTTTCAGATCTTCTTCGTCTTTTTCGAGAGTCTTTTTGACTTCCTTCATCTCGGTTATGATCGTGGCACGCAAATCAGGAGTGGTCGCGCTAGCTATCTTATCGCTAGCGACATTTTGTAAAGCGCGATTTTTCTCGACACTCATCTGGAGAGTCCGCCTGTTATCATCGACAACCATGAGTTGTTCTACGTCAAATTCGATATGTTTCTTTTTTGCCGCAAGCGCAATCAGATCCTTATTTTCCCTGATAAATTTTATGTCGAGCATATTCGTGTTCGTGTATTAATATAGTAGTGATTTTATCATAATTTTATACTTTTTTGAACATCTCTTCATATCACACCTGTTAAGATATTACATTCCATACCGAATAAATAGATGAAAACCATATTGCTCAACAAATCACAATATCCTAGATTACTTTTGGAAATAGATAAACCTCCAAAAACTCTGTATTGTGCGGGCTCTTTACCGCCGTCCCAAGAAGAATTTCGATATCTTTGCGTTGTCGGCGCGCGCAATTATAGCAAATATGGGCATGATGTTTGCGTAAGACTCATTCGTAGACTAAAAGACTACCCGATCGTCATTGTCTCCGGTCTGGCTATCGGCATAGATTCGATCGCCCATGCCGAAGCTCTCAAGGTTGGCATGAGAGTGATCGGCATACCAGGCTCTGGTCTATCTCGTGAAGTTTTGTACCCCAGAACTCGACTATCACTAGCTGATAAGATGATACGTGAAGGTCAGACATTGCTCTCTCCATTTGAATACGAACAGGGAGCGACTATGTGGACATTCCCTGTCAGAAATTGTCTGATGGCCGGGATCTCTCACGCAACCCTCATTATCGAAGGTCGGCATGATTCGGGTACACTCATCACTGCCAAACACGCTCTGGAGTTCAATCGGGACGTATTAGTCGTACCAGGATCTATATTTTCCGATCTGTCAGTCGGTCCTCACAATCTATTCAAAGAAGGCGCTATACCGGTGTTCTCAGCCAAAGATATACTAGATGCACTCGGTTTTGATATTCCCAAAAACTCCATGAAAAAAGATGACGCTCAAACCGAGATTATAATACCCGCGTCCCTGTCCGATGAACAAAAGAAGATACTTCAAATTCTCCGGTACGCTCCACAAAACTCCTCAGAACTTCTGGACAAGATCCAGATCTCATCTCCAGCTCTAAATATTGAGATCTCACAGCTAGAACTCCTAGATCTTGTGACCGAAGATGAAGGTAAATACAGGATCAATACGTCTATATAGATTTTGCAAAAAATAATTATCATGCAATACTTACTCAACATATGAAATTGATGATCGTCGAGTCACCTTCAAAATCAAAAACAATCTCCAAATATCTCGGAGACGAATTTGTGGTACGTGCTTCAGTTGGACATGTCCGTGACCTACCAAAGTCTAGTAAGAAAGCTATAGACATCGAAGGTGGTTTTATTCCCCACTATGAAGTTGTGGCTAAAAAAGAAAATGTCATTGCTGACATAGCCATGAATGCCGCCAAAGCCGATGAGATCATTCTCGCTACAGACCCCGACCGTGAAGGAGAAGCAATAGCTTGGCATATTGCCGAAGTTCTGAAGGAAAGACTCGGTGCAGGCATCGCCAAGAAGATGAAGCGTGTCACATATCATGAGATCACAAAAGATGCCGTTATGGAAGCCTTGAAACAGCCACGCGACATCGATGAACATCTCCGTGAAGCTCAAGAAGCCAGACGCGTCCTAGACCGACTGTTCGGTTATGATCTCTCCGGATTGATCTGGAAAAAAGTCCGTTACGGCCTATCAGCCGGGCGTGTCCAATCTCCGGCACTACGCATCATCATGGAACGTGAAAGAGAGATCCGAGCATTCGTTCCAGAAACCTATTGGAGAATCTCCGGCATGTGGAAAACTGTCTCCGGCGATGAAGTAGAACTTTTTTGTTCCAAGGAACCACGCGACTCCAAAGAAGTCGAATCGATACTTGAGATTGCCCGAAAGGAACCGTGGCATATTGTAAATATAGAGGAATCAGAACAGAAACGTTCTTCCCGTGCTCCATTTATAACATCCACACTCCAGCAAGCCGCCAGTTCACGACTCGGTTTTTCTCCATCACGTACTATGGGCATCGCTCAGAAACTCTACGAGTCCGGTTATATCACCTACATGCGAACGGATTCGACAAATCTCGGTCAACAAGCTCTAGATCAGATCGGTGCGGTCATCGAGAAAACTTATGGTAAGAATTACATCCAATTTCAAAAATACGCAGCAAAAAGTAAAAATGCCCAGGAAGCACACGAAGCTATTCGTCCTTCTCATTTTGTAAAAGAATCAGCCGGTCACAATGATGAGCAAAAAAAGCTTTACCGTCTGATCTGGCAACGTGCCGTAGCTTCACAAATGGCCGATGCCAAACTTGCCAGAACAAAAATAATCGCAAATATTCAAGCTGGTCAATCAACCATTCCTGATTTTGAAGCCACTGGCTCACGTGTCATTTTCGACGGTTGGCTCAAAGCCGATCCAGAATCAGTCGGCGAACAAAATATATTGCCGAAATGTAATAAGGACGAAAAACTCGATCTTCTGCGCGTAGATAAAGAAGAAAAACAGACCGAACCGCCTTCGAGATATACCGAGGCCGGACTTATCAAAGAACTGGAAAAACGTGGCATCGGTCGTCCTTCGACATACGCATCGATATCGAAGACCATCGAAGATCGTGGTTATGTTTCCAAAGAAAACAAATCACTTCATCCGACCGATACCGGCGATGTCGTATCTTCATTCATAGAACAAAATTTCCCTACCTATATCAGCGACTCTTTTACCGCGGAGATGGAAGATAAGCTCGATGATATAGCGACTGGAACACGAACATATTTGAAAACTCTGACTGATTTTTATGGACCATTTCATAAAGATGTAAAATCAAAAGACAAAATAGAAAAGATCACCAATCTTGGCTCAGCAGACCCGAAATACAAATGTCCGAAATGTGGCAACACACCGATGGAAATCAAGTTGGGTAAAAATGGCAAATTCCTCTCCTGCTCAAAATATCCGGATTGCGATGGAGCGCTCACGTTGGACGGTACCGAATTCAAAAAAGACGAACCGATCGGAGTAGATCCGGAATCAAGCCTTCCGATATTTGTATTGAATGGCAAATACGGTCCATATGTACAACTAGGCATTCGTGAGCCGAAAGTCAAAAAACCTCGTGCAAAAAAGCCGAAAAAAGCTGTATCAGCAAGTGTGACAGGTGCAATAGGAGTAACTGGTGACGTCGGAATTGATACAGAGCCAGTAAAAATAGTAAAAGCGATCAAACCGAGAATGGCTTCGATTCCAAAAACGATGGATCCTTCGAAGGTTACAGTAGCGGACGCTCTCAAATATCTCAGTCTGCCAAAAACTCTCGGCACTGATCCGAAAACAGGCAATCCTATCGTCGCCTCTATCGGACGTTTTGGTCCGTATGTCAGAAATGATGCAGATTTTAGATCCGTAAAAGCGCCTGACGATATCTATTCATTGTCATTCGAGAGAGCGTTGGAAATATTAGCTCAACCGAAAAAGCAAAGAGGTTTTGCAAAAAAGAAAGTCGTTGAAAAGATCTAGATCGAGAAGTTCTTTAATGAATAGATCTCTTCATTTTCTTCTTTCTCCACTTCGAGAGGAGCACGATCATCGATAGCATTTTCGCCACCAAGAACATCGCTTTTATCTGAACTCTTATTTTCAGTTTTCGTAACTTCACTTTTCTCATTACTCAAACGTTCAAGAAGACCACGCAGATCATCGGGACTGAAGAAATCGATTGTAACGGTTCCGCCGTCTTTATTCTTTTCTATCCTGACTCTGGTACCCAAGGACTGAGTAAAATTTTTCTCCATTTCCATTATCTGTGGATCGAGATATTTGTTCTTATTGCGAATCTTCTCGGTGGCAACTCGTCGAGACATAGACTCGGCTTCGCGAACGGTCAATTTCTTCGTCATGATTTCCATGAACAATACCTGTTGTTCTTCCGGACGATCGATGAGCATGAGTAGTGGTCTGGTATGCCCTTCGGAGATCCGACCCTGTTCCAAGGCATTGATCATGGCATCAGGTAGTGAAAGTATGCGCATCGAATTTGAAACATATTCGCGACTCTTACCCATCTTATCTGCGATCTGGGATTGTTTGAGACCAAACTCTTTTGACAATCGTTCGAATGAACGCGCTCTTTCGACTGGATTTAGATCCTCTCTTTGAAGATTCTCAATGATTGCCATTTCGAGTTTGACCTGAGCATTCTCTTCACCATTTCTGATGAGGGCCGGCACTGCCTGAAGTCCAGCCAGCTTAGAGGCACGCAATCTTCTCTCGCCGGAAATGAGTTCATACTCGACCGTCATTCCCCCCTCATCACGAAAAACCTCTTTTCGAGTAACAACCAATGGTTGCAAAACACCATACATACGAATCGATTCCGATAGAGCTTTGAGCGCCAGCGGATCAAATTCTCGTCTAGGTTGATAGGGATTTGGAGCGATTTTGTCTATTTCAATCCAGAAAATAGCGTCATTAACATATTGGCTTGTCATAATGAAATATTATATATCATATTTGATTTTCAAGCGATTTCTAGTAGACTGGTATGCATAGCCGGGATGGCGGAATTGGTAGACGCACACGACTCAAAATCGTGCGGAGTAATCCATGGGAGTTCGATTCTCCCTCCCGGCACTTGTCCCTCCGAAGCTCGTGTCCTACGAGCGAAGGAGGACTACTTCGCTCGCTAATCGCGAGCTACGCAGTGCAAGCACAGAATATTTGTCAATCAAAAGATTGACGGCTTTGATAGGATGTGTCAATATACACACAGATTGACAACTCAGCTCACCTGATTAGCAAACCAAGAAAGACTCTCTAAATGAATGAAACAATTCCTGTCCTACTCAAACTGCCCACATATCACAATCGCTTCGATTATGTGGTGAACATGGTATCAGAATCAATTCTTGAAGATGGACTAAGCCTTCAGCTTGCACCCACCAGACCTAAAGAAACGAAACGGCTATGGTTTGAATCCGGTTTACAACCGGTAAAACTCGGCGAATCGGATCTCATTCGTCTGTATCCACATCTGCCAGTGGTCATCCTCAACTCCTTGATCGCTTGCTTTGCACATATGGAGCTAGGTTTCTGGATAGTAAACGGTGAAAATGCTATCGATAGAGTTAACTTGTTCAAAGGAGCGCACAATGATCCAACTTTATGTGATGAAAGCACATGGAGGTACCGTATTGCAAGAATGATTGGTTACCGCACAATGACTCTGCTAGATGCAAACTGCAGATCACAGATCACCACCTTCGATAACTTCATTCATGTTCCCAGTCGTGGTGAGGTCGAACGCGACATGACGGTATTCTCGGAATTCATCGAGTAATGCATCATCTTCAGGTGGCACATATCCCATTCGTGCCGCCTTTTTTAGTAGATAAACTATTAACATTTTGATATAGTCTAAACATGAGTAACAAAATTCGCTGTGTTTATTGTGAGATTCCCGAGATCAAAAAACGCCTGATTTGTGAAAACGATCTTGCATGGGCATTTCCCACAAATATTCCAATAGTACCCGGTCATGTCCTCATAGCACCAAAACGCTGTGTGGCTTTATTTGAAGATCTCACAGACGAGGAAAAGTCTGCTATTTTCGATATTCGTAATAAGATGAAGAAAGCACTGATCAAGATATTTCAAGCAGAAGGATTCAATTATGCTTGGAATGAAAACGACATAGCAGGCCAATCTGTTCCCCATTTTCATTTACATATGTTACCTCGAAAAAAAGGCGATGATGGAATTACCGAGTATGAACCAAGAAAATTCCTATACCGACCTGGTAGTAGAGAATCTAGCCCAGAGCAAGAACTGCATGCAGTTGCAAAGCTTATAAGAAACGAAATCTGATTTTTTATGGCTATAGAAATAGAAACAAAGGTATTAGATATCGACAAGGACCAGGTAATCAGGTTACTTATTTCATTAAAAGCCAAAAAGATTCAAGAAACGACATTAACAGTTGATTGGTATCGACCCATTGGTACAAAGGAAGGTGAGGATCTTTGGTTTCTTCGAATAAGATCTAACTCTGAAGGAAGGCATGAGGTGACATGGAAAGCAAAATCAAAAATACGTAGTGGTGTACGAAAGCATAAAGAGATCAATTTTAATATCGATTCACCAGAGCAATTATCCGATTTGTTCCAGGAAATCGGTTTAGAAAAATACGCACACCAAGAGAAAATCCGCATTTCATTTTTATTAAATGATTGGAGGTTCGATATAGATCAATATCCAGGCATGCCAGCATTTGTAGAGATAGAGGGTCCAAGTGAGCCAAGCATTAAAAAAGCAATGAAACTCCTCAAAATGGAAAACAACAAAACATGGGCAAAAGGAGAGAGAATACTCATACAGGATATATACAATCTTGATTGGTACGATATGAAGTTCAAATCCTAAAATGACCAAAGTCCTCACCATTCTCGGCCCCACCGCCACGGGTAAAAGCGACCTTGCAGTAGAGTGCGCTCTCAAATTCGATGGTGAAATAATCTCCGCTGATTCAAGACAGGTCTATAAGGGTCTTGATATAGGTACGGGTAAAATTACTCCTTCAGAAATGCGAGGAGTACCACATCATCTTCTCGACATAGTCGATCCTGCCGAGCGATTTAGTGCAAAACAATGGAAGGATATGGCTCTGAAAGTAGTGCGAGAAATTTCTGCAAAAGGAAAATTACCGATCATTTGCGGTGGAACTGGTTTTTATATCTCTTCACTTATAGATGGGATGGATTTTCCAGAAGTCATAACTGACCAGGATGAACAAGCTTCACTCGAAAAAATTTCTCCGACCGAGCTTGTGACTATTCTAGAGACGATCGATCCTAACCGAGCAAAAAATATTGATAGAAATAACAAAAGACGAATAGTGCGTGCCATCATCATTGCTAGAGCATTGGGTAAAGTGCCGGAGATAAAACCAAGTGAAAAGATATACGATACTCTAAAGATCGGCCTTACCTTACCACCGACTGAATTACGAAATAGAATTTATATTAGACTAAAAAAGCGACTTGAATCTGGGATGATAGATGAAGCACGCCGACTCCATGAAAACGGACTTTCATTTGAAAGGATGGATGAATTGGGTCTCGAATATAGATACCTGGCAAAACTCCTTAAAGGAGAGCTGGACGAAGCTGGCATGATCAAGGAATTATCTGTGAAGATCGGCCAGTACGCAAAGAGACAAATGACTTGGTTCAAGAGAGATAAAGAAATTGTATGGATGGATGCAAATGATGTAAAACCAGTTTTTGAAATCATTGAGAGATGGAAAAAAGTTAAGCCCGTCTCCTTGTGAAGAACGGGCTTTGTGTTTGATCAAA
The DNA here is from genome assembly GCA_041663145.1 of Minisyncoccota bacterium. Taxonomy (GTDB): domain Bacteria; phylum Patescibacteriota; class Minisyncoccia; order Phycocordibacterales; family PALSA-1337; genus C7867-002. The sequence goes on along the minus strand of JBAZRG010000001.1, from coordinate 83,150 downwards.
AATGTATTTACACCCACCATTTGAATGTATTTACATCATCCAAATCCTTGGCCATTGCTCCATACCGGAGTTATTGTAGCGCCAAACAGCAACCTCTTTCTCAATCTGAGCACTGCTTTTGGTGTTGACTGTGAGCTCGGACCAGTATGGATCAACTAATCTCTCGAATACACCTGAAACATTCATGACGGGATGTCCAGGGTATCCAGAAAAGAATTTATCGAAATATCTTTCGACCATATTCTCATCGTAACCACACAGACAGATCTCACAGAGAAGATATTCTATCTCAGAAATATCTTCATTTTCAAATTTCGGTCGGATCCAGATTTGTCCTGTATCGGTGACCAGAACAATGTAGTTACGATTAAATACCCTGATTATCGTCCATTTACCCATCCAGGACGATTCCGGTCTGATATACGCTTTTACAAAGCCTTCCGGACCATCGGTCGCAACTTGCGTCGAAAGGCCCGTGATATTGACGAAACTATTGTCTGATAGGATTTTATGGTTATTATCAAACATCTTTTGTCCTTTCTCCATTGAAAATCTACAGTGTAGTAGGTATGTAGTCAAGCTCATATACTGGCATATTGTTCGCAAAATATTCTCGGAAGAAAAAGGATATGTATGGTTGCGTTATGATAAATAGATAAACAAAAAGTCCGTGAATCTTTTTCAAATCCACGGACTCGTGTTATTGCGAGCATTGGTAAATCGGGGCGCTTATCCCGATAAGCCACTTACCATTGTCTCGACTATAATAGAAACTGAGACCGGTCAGTTCGACCAAATGCTGGAGTTTCCTCAAGACTTCCTCAGACACCCCTGATTCGTCAAGAATCTCTGAGAATGTTTCTTCTCTTGATCGGAAAATGTCATTCTCAATCAAGGTGTTGATTTTTTCAGCCTCTCTCATAAAGATTTTCTCTTCTTCTGGAGATAAGCTGGCGGGAATGGCAAAATAATTGCTCATTCCCGCAAATACACTTAGAGTTTTCATGGTTATCTTCATATATGGTATCACAACCAATGCATAGTTGTCAAATAGCTAATTTGACAAAGTTATCTATAGATGCTATCATCGCAAGAGAAAATTTGCACTATGAAAACCAATATACCGCTTCTCCCGCGGCCATTAAACCTGCGGGAATCCAGGAAATACCTGGATTTCAATCCTCAAAGGTTTAGAGTTGTAACTAGAAAAGAGGAAGTTCTCTTCCTTGGTGGAATGTTCAGCCTAAACAAGAGACAATGGGGAAACCGATTTCCTCTTGACGGCTTCAGAGCTTATTATCCGGAATACCCCGGCCACAGCAATAATCTATCCATGAATCTGGCGGATGTCCATTTTCGCGACTTCGTCAGATCAATAGTCGAAGAAGTCAGATCTTCACTTGGAAAAGTGTCGATCGTCGGACACTCTTTGGGTTCACTCGTAGCCCTAGAAGTAGCGAGACAATGCCCGGACAAAGTGAAATTCGTCTGTATGATCGCGGCGGCTCCCCCTAAAGGAGTAGGGTTGCCAAAGAGTCTGGTAAAAAGGATGGTGAAGCCGTACTATTTGAGGGCATTATTCGGGCATCCATTCAGACTATTGGCCGACGATGCCATCTTGGTGAAAGATGGGTCAAACGCTGAGATCCAGGCCGAGTCGGGACACATATTACGAGAAGTGAGTCTCGGCATTCCGGCTCCGAAAGTTAACACACTCAGCTGTCACGTAGCAATGATAGTGACCTGCGATGATGGCTTCGTTCCATTCGATACACAAATGGAAACAGTCCAACTTCTTGGAGTCAAAGAACACATACGGGTCAGGGGCGGACATTTCAGTTTTTGTCAAAACGGCTACGCCCGGGAGACCATAAGTGTCGTAACGAATCTCCTGAACAGAAACAAATAAACACAATGCCAGTACGTAATAGACGTGCTGGCATTACTTTATTCTCCTTCAAGATAAATATTCTAAGTCTCGATGTGGAGCAATTTATTCTTTATCCTTAAAATACCTCTTCCCCTTTATCTTATCCGGCAAATATGATTTATTTTTAGGATACTTCTCATACCCTTTTCCATAATTCAATTCTTTCATGAGCTTTGTCGGTGCATTCCTGATCTCAAGTGGTATAGGCAGATTGCCTGTTTTGCGTACATCACTGAGAGCTTCGAAATAGGCATCGTATGCTTCCCTGTTTTTCTTGGCTAGAGCGAGATATGCCGTGCCGTGAGCGAGATTGATACCTGCTTCAGGCAGGCCGATTGTTTCTACTGCGCGAAACACTTCATTGGCCACGACCAAAGCGGTCGGTTGTGCCAAGCCTATATCTTCACTGGCGAAGATAACCATTCTTCTGGCAATAAATTTTGGATCTTGACCGCCTTCTACCATTCTGGCCAGATAATAAATGGCCGCATCAACATCGCCCGCTCTCATACTCTTGATATAGGCGGAAATCGTATCGAAATGCTCCTCACCTTTTTTATCGAATCGTATGAAAGCATGTTCAAATGTGTTTTTGAGATTTTCTCTATTAACCGCACCATACAGTCTCTTTGTGTTTTCGAGAGCAGTTATGGCGATCCTAGCATCACCATTCGCAAGCGAAGCAAGCCAATCGACAGATGATTTATCCAGTTTTATTTTTGTTCTCTTGATTATTTTCTTCAGATCTTCATCCGACAGACTTTTCAAAACAAACAATCTACATCTCGATAGCAAGGCGGGAATGACCTCGAAACTGGGATTTTCTGTAGTTGCGCCGATGAGAGTTAGCTGACCATTTTCTACGAATGGTAAGAGGAAATCTTGTTGTGCTTTATTGAATCTGTGTATTTCATCCAAGAATAATAGCTTGGGACGTTGGTCGAGTAATATTGGATCATTTACAATAGAACGTATATCGTCTTTACCGGCAGAAACAGCCGAGAGTTCATACAATCGTGCATTCAGAGATTCGGCGTATATTCTAGCCAATGTAGTCTTGCCGGTTCCCGGTGGTCCCCAGAGAATGAACGAGAATAGATGCTTACCTTCTATGGCAGTACGCAAAGGTTTATCTTTACCGACCAAATGTTCTTGACCGACAAATTCTCCGAGCGACTTCGGCCTGATTTTTGAGGCAAGTGGTTCCATGGGGGCATTATACACTTTATGGGGTACAGATCATCAGCGGGCGATGGAGGAATCGGACCTCCGACAGCGGTTTTGGAGACCGCAGTTATACCACTTAACTAATCGCCCATTCTCATTTGTTCACATCAAAGATCAGATTAACACGCTAATCAATTAACAGAATCACCAGTAGATTGTACGAATAATGCGGACAGAACGCAATGTCTTTGTCCGCATACAAAATAGTCTATAACGAAATGATTATTTTTTGGCCTCCTTGAAGACGACGTGTTTCCTGAGCTTGGCACTGTATTTCTTGAGTTCTACCTTGCGCTCGACTTTCTTCTTGTTTTTGCGCGTCCAATAGACCTCTCCGGTAGATTTGTTTTTGATCTGTATAAGTTGAGTTTGTTTGGCCATGATTTTGATTTAGTTGGCTCAATATAGCGTATTTGACATGAAAATGCAAATTCAAATGGGCGATTCGTGGGTCTAGATATGCATTGATTATATCTGACATATAAATCTGATTCTAAATAAAAAGAACCGCGGAATGCTTAGCGCAACCGCGGTTCGTGAATCTATATGCTTGAGCCTAGCTTTTTCCGATACCGCCACCGTTCAGTGGCTCTGGATCTGTCTCATACTCGAAGCGAATGAGAATAGGTTGACTCGCCTTTATCAGGAACCGGACCGGCTCCACATAAGGGTTAAACTCCAGCCATTCTGCGCTCCAGTTGAGACCCAGTGTCTCCGTCTCAATGACGGCGACTTTGACTGGGTATCGATCGAGTCCGGGAGGAAACGTGATCGATGACCACATATCTTCCTTTGCGGAAGTGCGGATGATCTCATCACCGGCCACATACATAATATTTTCCGTGGCCGGCACCGACCGCACTCCCTTGATCGTGGCCTGAACTTCGGTAAACTGCAATGAGACAGACTCTTGCCGTTGTTCGTTCTTGAGGTTATAAGATATTTTCTCACCATTCTTCATGGTGATGATGAGCTGGCCTCTGTGACCAGTCATCTCCTCGGTTAAAAGGAGAACACCCCTGTCAACATAGTTTCCGTAAGATTCGCGGAAACTATACCAACCGGTCTGATTCCCGTTTTCATCGGTCGTTACGATGACAGCATCTTGCATGCCCGGCACCACGAATGGGACGTAGGACATGTCGAGTTCCACCTTATAGGCGGTCTCTGGAATGCCCCAACCACCCTTTTGTGGTTCGAGCTTGAACGCTTTCGAACCGGAGAACAGGTTGAAGGTGTAATTCACCAACTGGCCGTTAGACTCCATAAGAGGAATCGGCCGACTGTCGTAACTCACATATGACCACAACTGATCTCCAACCGCTGCCTTGAAAGACAATTGTTGAGATCTAGCCAACGCTGCCATTTTGGCAGGGTCGGCGTCTGCGGATGTATATTCTACCGACCGATAATTGTCGCCGGAAACGCTCATCCCGTACACCTGTACGGAGATTGGTTTGACAAGTGTCAGCGCATAGGCTTTCAGTGTCGCTGGAGAGGCCAATGGCACGGCAGAAGGTACCGTGTCCGTGCAGATGAACCCCGGAGGGCACTCCACCTGACCATTCCCACCATTGGAGCCACCACTGGAGTCATCGGAACCGCCGGTCTGATTTCCGGTCTGCTCATTCCCACCATTGGTATCATCGCCGCCACTTGGCACCGATTGAGAGTAACCAACTGGGCCGGAGACCGACATTGCAATGACTGAAATAATCGCTAACAGATTTCTAATTTTCATCTATCCTTTACCTTTCTTGTTTGTTTTTGTTTTTACTGCGTTTGATTTTACCAAATACTGAATCACCGAATCTGCGGTTCAGCGTGATAGATCACGCTGACAATTTGAGTTTCCGTTGTCGAAGTTGGCACAATCCCTTCTTGAGGGACTGTAACTTCCTCAACCATCTTTACTTCTCCCACTTCGGGAGAAAGCGAAGCTGGCGTCGGCTCCGGCGTCATTATCGGCGTCGATGGTCTCGACGCAATGATGAGCAGAAAGCCAACTGTCAACAAGACCCAAAAGTGATACCACGTAACCCTGCGATTTTTCATATTCTTCCTATCAGTTTTCCTCAAACACATGTAATCTCGCCACAGGCGAAATAAGCTTTACTCAAGCATATGTGGTTTTAAGGAACAAAATTGAGGCTCTACAGCCTCGTACTTTGCTATTATAGCATATATACATAATATGTCAAGTGGCGTCAACATGCTCAAAAAAGTACAATAAAAGCATGATGAATCCCCTCACATGGCTATCTCGACGTCGATTTCCCTATGAACCACTCATAACCGTCGAAATATCTCGTTCCAGACTATTGAACAATCTCGCACTATTCCGAAAACTGGCACCACAAAATAATGTTGCTCCAGTACTAAAAAGTAACGCTTATGGACACGGTTTGCGCGAAGTAGCTCATATACTAAGAGGAGAGAAAAATCTACCGTTTATAGTCGTTGATTCATTTTTTGAAGCAGTAGCTCTCCGATCATTTGGTATACGCGATAAAATCCTGATAATCGGTTATTCTCGTCCCGAAACAATTCTTGGAAACAGACTTCGCGACATAATATTCACAATTAGTTCTGTCGAAACTCTCCGTGGCATCGAAGATACAGATTCGGTGATTTCAATTCATCTCAAAATCGATACGGGTATGCGTCGACAAGGAATATTGCCAGCAGAAGAAAGTATCGCCGTAGATCTATTATCCAAAAATCCCCTGATCAGACTCTGTGGAATAATGTCTCATTTTTCCAACACCAGTGATATAAATTCTACTTCTCTCGAATCACAAATCAATGTATGGAAAAAAACAGTTGAATATTTCAAATCTCAATTTTCAAATATAAAGTACTTCCATATATCTGCTACGGACGGACATTGGATCGATCACGATCTTGATGCCAATTGTTCGAGACTCGGATTGGGTCTATATGGTCTGGGAAATATGAGAGGAATGGCACTCAAGCCCATACTAGAGATGAAGACTCTGATATCCGGCATAAAGACACTTAGACGTGACGAAACTGTCGGATACGACAATACATTCAAGGCAACACGAGATATGAGAATTGCAAACATACCCGCTGGTTATTATGAAGGTATCGATAGACGACTTTCCAATAAAGGATATATCGGTGTCGGTGATCTGAACACTCCCTGCCCTATCATTGGCCGAGTCAGTATGAATATAACAACCATAGACATATCACACATGAATGAAGTGAGTATTGGTACACCAGTTACAGTTATCAGTTCTGATCCAACTGCCAAAAATTCGATCAATTCTATCGCCAAATTATGCGGAACCATACCTTATGAAATCGTTGTTCATATACCGACTGAATTGAAAAGAGTTATTGTCGACTGAATAAAGTGCTAATCAATCCACACACGTATCTTGACGTGTATTTCATAAGGGCGTAGCATTTCAGCAGATTATGAAAACGTTGACAGATGTTAATAGCCTCATAACTTATTGCTGTTTACTCTCTTTCACGATACTGATCTTGCTTTCTGTATTTAGCCTCGTCATGTTCATTGTCGCATCCATCCGTAGTAAACTCATACTTCGTAAAAAACAACCATCGACCAGAATCGAGGAACTGACGTACGATTGGCAAGACAGCAGAGCCAAAATCAAAATGTGGCGGGACGATCACCCTATGGGTCCGATCACGGAAGAAGAACGTCGATATTATCAAGAATTGCTCTACTTAGAAGTGGGTTCATGGATGTCGTTGTGCGATGCTAAAGACGGAGTACTTCTTCATCCATATTTCGAACACGAACTCGCCGACATTGATATGTATCGCAACTAATTCGTACGATTTTGTACGACAACAAAAACACACCGACGCGGACATCAGAACCGCGTCTTTTTTATGTAAATGGATTGTCTAATATATTCTCGTGTGGTCTCCACTACGAAGCAACTCGGCGATTAGCCGAGTTGCGAAGTAGTGCGCAGGGAAGGATTTGAAGCTTACAGCTTCGGTACAGTCTTCGCGCTGTGCTCGCTTCGCTTCGCGCCGCATGCTCAGACTCTTCAAATCCTTCCTCGCGACGCGAGCAGTCGCGTCGCTCTGCTCCCACTCAAAAACCGAGCAAAGCTCGGTTTTTTCGTGTGCGCAGGGAAGGATTTGAACCTTCGTAGCCCATAGGGCGATGGATTTACAGTCCATTGCAATTGACCGCTCTGCCACCTGCGCTTATATTCCACCTATATGTTACATGACTCCAATAACGCTATTTTAGAGCAAAATAACTTTAACACATCGCTTTGACTTCAGCCACTATCTGATCCAGAGACGTAGCGGCTTTGACCAAGAACTTTGTGGCACCCAAAGCATGAGCTTTTTCTATGTCTGACGGCTTTGACAAATTCGATAAAACCATCTTCGGGATTTTTTGGAAACTCATATCAGCATTGATCTTTTGGAGAATCTCAAAACCGCTCATACCCGGCAAGATGAGGTCAACGACAATCACATTTGGCATAACGGTTTTTAATATTTCCAAAGCTCCTTCACCATTTTGTGCATGAAAAAGTTCAAATCCTGAAGCAGTTAGCTTCTTTGATAAAATATTGCCGATCAGCTTATCATCCTCGACCCATAATAACTTTTTCTTCCCTGTCCTTTCGACTGCGGCGTCCGATTCGAGAGAGCCTGACGTTACCGACTCGTATGAAAAATGTCTATTAACTTTCGTAACTATCTCTACAGGATCGGCGTGCAAAGCCATGATATATTCGGTTACCGCTCCAGCTGGAACACTGCGAATATCGATCGGTAAACCTTGCGTCGACAAGAGAAAAACTGGAATCTTTGCCAATAACGGTTCAGCAAGCTTTTTAGCCAAGATCTCATAACCACTCATCCCAGGCAAAGTTACATCCATGATCACAAGATGTGGCAATAAATCATAAATTTGTTTCAATCCTTCTGAACCATTCTTCATCAAAAACACTTCCTGATATCCGTCCTTTTTCAAGAGATCAGTCAGTTTTTCTCCGAATGCTCCATCACCTGCTATAACCAATATTTTCTCCTTTTTTATTTTTTTTGTTTCAGTCATAATGTCGCTGTCATATTCTATCATATCCTCTTAGAACGTGCTTTCTTTTTATCAACAATTAGACCGAATTTCTTTTCTAAAGCCGATATCTCATCCCGAACCAAAGCGGCCGTCTCAAAATCGAGGGTTTTCACTGCCTCTGCCATAGCTTGTTCCTTTTGTTTTATCAATAATTGAGGATTGGTCTCTGCCAATACACTATCTATTTCCACAAGAGCATTGACAGCCTTATCATGATCAGTCCTCAACTGATCGGTAATATCGTGAATCTTTTTTATTATTGTTTTTGGAGTAATACCATGCTCCCTATTGTATGCAACCTGGATGGCACGACGTCTATCTGTCTCCGCTATGGCGAATTTTATAGAACCAGTCAATCTATCGGCATATAAGATCACGCGACCGGCGGCATTTCGAGCCGCACGACCGATCGTCTGGATAAGAGATGTTTCTGATCGGAGAAATCCCTCTTTGTCGGCATCCAAGATACCTATGAGTGAGACTTCTGGCAGATCCAATCCTTCACGAAGTAGATTGACTCCAACCAGACAATCATATTTACCTTTACGAAAATCCGACAATATAATGATCCTATCAATAGTCTTGATATCACTGTGCAGATATGCCGCCTTCATGCCTTTCTCTTTTAGAAATTCCGAAAGATCCTCAGCCATCTTTTTTGTAAGAGTAGTTGCTAGGACTCTATCGCCTTTTTTTATTGTCTTTTCCGCTTCTTCGATAAAATCGAATATCTGTCCACGATATGAAGTTGATCCTTCTTCTCTTATTGGTCGGATAATGATCTCTGGGTCAATGAGTCCGGTTGGACGGATAACTTGTTCAACTATCTGTTTTGATGATTCACGTTCATAATCCCCCGGCGTTGCCGACGTATATATCATCGGACCTATTCTCTCCAAAAATTCAGGAAACTTCAGAGGTCGATTGTCTTTGGCCGAAGGAAGTCGAAAACCGTGTTCGACAAGTGTTTCTTTACGTGAAGCATCTCCTGCGAACATACCATTTAATTGTGGAATTGTGACATGTGATTCATCGACTATGGTCAAGAAATCCGGTACCATCTTTGCATCTTTTCCTGTACCAACTTTTATAGAAGGAAAATAAGAAAGCAAAGTATCCGGTGGTTGACCTGGCTTCATACCAGAGAAATGTCGAGAATAGTTCTCGATGCCATTTGTATATCCAATCTCCTTGATCATCGATATATCGTAACGCACACGCCTTTTCAGACGTTCAGCTTCCAATATTTTTCCAGATTTATTGAGTTCGATCAGACGGGCATCTAATTCTGCTTTAATAGTCTCCAAAGCTCGAGCGTTTTGCTCGTCACTGGAAATGAAATGTTTGGCTGGAAATATGTATACCGTTCTTTTACCATCAGGACTCGGCTTTTCTTTATTTCGAATAGATCTCGATATGGGATCTAGCTCAGTGATAGTTTCCATGATATCTCCGTCGAATTCCAGACGATATATTGTTTTTAGGTTGACCGGCATCAATTCGAGCGAATTGCCAATCGCCCGAAATTGACCAGAAGTGATATCGGCATTCGTTCTTGTAAAATGAATATCGATCAATCTACGAATAAGCTCCGATCTAGACATTTTCATACCTGAGACGATTTTCAGATTTACCTTTTCATATTCCTCTGGACTGCCCAAACCGTATATGCAAGATACTGACGCGACGATGATAACGTCTTTTCTGGTCAAAAGCGCCTGAGTCGAAGCGTGTCGCAATCGTTCGATTTCCACATTGATCATCGCCTCTTTCTCTATATATGTGTCCGAAGCCGGCATATATGCCTCTGGTTGATAATAATCATAATAAGAAACGAAATAGTGTACCGCATTATTCGGAAAAAATTCTCTATATTCTTCTGCCAATTGAGCGGCCAAAGTCTTATTGTGAGCAATGACTAATGTCGGCTTATTATAGGCGGCAATAACATTTGCCATAGTAAAAGTCTTACCAGATCCTGTCACACCCAAAAGAGTCTGACGATTGAGACCTTTGGAGAGCCCATCTATGAGACCCTGTATTGCCTTTGGTTGATCGCCGGCCGGCTTGTATGGAGTTGCTAGTTGGAATTTCATGTGTATTTTTACACGCTTAAATCATTACTATAACCCGAGAATGGATAATTGAAAAGAAGCGATATGGTACATTTACTCAAAATAATTTACCTAAAAAAAGGCCCCATTGATTTGGGGTTGATAGGGTGACAAGAGACGTGCAACGCTATGTGGATTTACGTTGGATCTCTATCTGTCCAAGGCTTTGTCATTTCTCTTGGTTTTCGATGCAGAGCGCTCACACCATTTTGAATCGGTAGCGGCTCAAAAGTTGGTGGTGAACTTTGAATCCGCAACAGTCTTGGCATCCTTACCAGACGAATAGATGCCACTTCTGGAATTTTCTTGGCACTCATATTATTAATGTAAGAACCGAACCGAAGTCATTGTAGCGCCAAACGAAGATTTGTGGAAGTGGATGAATATCATGAGCTCGGTGAATATTGTTTTCAGACGACTCGCAATGTGATTTGAACCCCGAACAAATTGCCCACATATCAGTAGTTCCATCTACTGATATGTGGTTGCAATTTGGAGTGGGTGACCTTGCGAGTTGTCTGAAAACAATATTCACCGAGCTCATCACCTATCTTTTTAACACCCTCATTACCGCCTCTACAATACCCTTTCGATCCAAACCATATAATGATAACAATTCATCAGATTTGCCCGATTGACCAAAGACATCATTGACCGCTACAAACTCCATCGGTACAGGATATTCTTTTGCCAACAATTCAGCCACGGCCGACCCCATACCACCTGCCATCTGATGTTCTTCAACTGTAACAATGGCACCGGCACTCCGAGCCAACTCGATGATCTTGTCTCTATCAAGTGGTTTTATAGTCGAAAGATTCAGCACAGTAACCTTCTTCCCCATTTCTTCCAATTTTTTTGCGGCCTGTAATGCTTCGTATGTGATAGCTCCTGTAGAAATAATACCAACATCCGGTTTCGATGAACCTCCAAATATTATATTTGCCTTACCAATCACAAAAGGTGTGTCATCAGAAGTCATATTTGGGCTTTTTTCTCTAGCTAGACGCACATAAGTCGGAGAATCCGTTTTTGACATTGCTATGGCCGCTTTCTTGGCTTCCAGAGCATCACAAGGTGATATCACAACCATTCGTGGCAAACTACGCATCATGGCAATATCTTCCAGTGCTTGATGACTGCCACCGTCAGGTCCGACATTGACTCCGGTATGCGATCCTATGATCTTGACTGGACGATCATTGTAACAAATAGTCGTTCTGATCTGTTCCCAATTCCTTCCAGGACTAAATACCGCGTAAGAAGCCATAAATGGTATCTTGCCCATAGCCGCCATTCCACTCGCTACTGTAGCCAGATTTTGTTCAGCTACTCCGACCTGGATAAATCTGTCAGGAAATTTATCTTTGAAATCACTCAAACCTGTTGACTCCGTGAGATCAGCGCAAAGAGCTACGATCCGCTCATCAGTCGAAGCGGCCTCAACCAGTCCGGCACCAAATTCGACACGCATTGATTTTAATTCGATATTCAATTCGGTATTTGAATTATTTGATTCCATATTTTTGATTTGTTTTGACATAACAATCATTGAAAATTACTCTTTCGGAAAAGCCCGAAGAGCAATCTCGATTTCTTCTTTTGTAGTCGGCGCTTTGCCGTGCCACTCAAATCTACCTTCAAATTCTGGTATACCTTTTGATGGAATAGTATTTGCAATGATGACTGATGGACGATCGGTCACCAATCGGGCTTCATTTATCGCTTTGTCGATCTCCCCGAAATCATGTCCATCGATCTCCTGCACATGCCAGTTGAATGCTCGCCATTTGTCACCTATTGGATCCAAAGGCATGATATCTTCAGTAGGTCCGTCTATCTGAATCTTATTTCTATCGATAATAGCGGTAATATTTTGTAATTTCTCCTTTGCCCCGAGCATTATTCCCTCCCATGTATTACCTTCATCGAGTTCCCCATCACTCATAAGACAATAAAAATGCCTATCTGAAGCCTTGCCATTATCGATCCTATCCGCAAGAGCCATACCGACTGTCTGTGACAAACCACAACCGAGCGGTCCGGATGATGTCTCTAGTGCCGGCAACCATTCTCGATGTGGATGTCCTTGCAAATGCGAACTGAGTTTGCGTAGAGTCATAAGGTCAGACATTGGAAAATATCCGGCTTCCGCCAGAGTAGCATACAAAGCGGGGCAAATATGACCATTCGAAAGTACCAATCTATCTCTCATCGGCCAACTGGGATTCTTTGGATCATGCTTTAGAGTGTGAAAATATAAATAAGTGAATATGTCAGCCATGCCAAGTGCACCAGCTAGATGTCCAGATCTGGCTTCTATGAGCATGTGAACCACCGAACGTCGTATGGACCAAGCGGTCTTCTCGAGCATTTCGATTTTTTCGGAAGAAAGTGCCATAACAGAAATTATATCACGACTGCCCTCTTAAATTTTTGAACCGCCTCAACCGCATTTTCAGACTCGTAAATCGCCGATCCAACGATTATCCGATTTGCTCCAGAGTGAACCAATATCGGTGCGGACTCTAAAGTAACACCTCCATCGACTGAAATGATCATTTCTGGATACTTTGTCCGTATTTCTTTGATCTTATCTATGACTCTATCATCAAATTTTTGCCCTTGAAAACCGATATTACCTATACCCATACATTGGACAAATTCTATCTTACCGATATATTCATCGAGCACATCTATAGGCGTCTCAATATTCAAAGCCAGCCCAACCGAAGCTTTATCTCCGATCTTTTCTATCGCACCCAGAATATCGCCTCTCGATTCAACATGAAGAACTATACGCATTGCTCCAGCCATGAGCCACTCTTCGACGATTTCTTCTGGTCGATTGACCATCAGGTCAAATTCATAATTAACATCCTGCCAATCAGGCATACCCTGTTCTTCTTTCAAAATCTTTTCAAATGATTCATCGCTCTTTTTATAAGGCCATGTGGCATTTTGAACGAATTGACCATCACAAATATCCACTTGAATTGTTTTTACAAATCCTTTGACCAAACCGACTTTGTATTCGAGTTCGTCAAAATCTTTTGGTAATATAGCTGGTATGAGCTCTGTCTTTTTCATATAAGTATGGTGTCTGTATTACTCTATATTATCGATCTCCAAAATCCGTCTTTGGTGCTTTTCTTCATTACTAAACTGAGTTGACAGCCAAAGCTCTACTGCTTTTTTTGTTTCATCGGCAGTTACAAACCTAGCTCCGATCGAAAGTATATTCGAATCATTATGTTCGCGAGAAAGTTTGATCACATCATGATCTGGATTTACACTTTGATCGCTAGCTTGTGATTTTCCACCATACCATACAGTAGCTCGTACTCCAGGAAAACGGTTCGCGACCACAGCTTCACCCTGACCCGAACCGCCAAATATGATAGCTTTCGTTTCGCCTTTCATATCTCTAGCAACCATCATCGCCGCTTCAGTCATGAAGATCGGATAGTCATCATCGGCTACAAATTTGTGTGCACCAACATCAAAGACCTTTTTTCCATTATCTTCCAAATATTTTTTGATAATCTCTTTGAGTTCGTATCCGGCATGATCAGCCGCTAAAACTATGGTTTGTTGTGTCATCGTATGATTATAATGCCATAAAACCTTATAGTCCACCAAATCCTAATACCCAAATAATGTCTTCAACACATCGAATATGTTGCCGGTTAAGATTCTGCCTTTCGAAACTGATGTCACGTTATTCGGTGTGACTGCTGGTGAGGGCGAAGAGTAATATGCAGGTAAGGGAGATGGTGATGGCGAGGGTGAAGGCGATGGAGATGGCGAAGGCGAAGGCAAAAATGACGCTGTCGGTGATGGTGAAGGCGAGACTGAGATCATGTTATTTGGTGTAACTGTCGGTGATGGTGATGGTGAAACTGAAATATTTGGAGTGACTCTTGGTGTGGCGGAAAGTGGCGTAGTAGCTGGTGTAGCAGTAACCCTAGGTGTGGCGGTAGGTGTAACAGTAACCCTTGGCGTAACAGTGGGTGTAACAGTGACTTTTGGCGTAGCGGTGGGCGTAACAGTGACTCTTGGTGTGGCGGCAAGCGGGGTCGGTGTGATACGAGGAGTGACGTTCGGTTGTGTTATTTTAATGTACGGAGATGGCGTGAGTCTCTGAATAGATGACGGTGCGACAACTGGTTTTACAGGCACTGGAATACGGCTGACGGTACTACTTATATTTATCGGAATATTCTTTGACCAGTGACTATTGAAAGCACCGACCTTCATATTATACGAACCGAGCGGTGTTGTCTTTGGTATTATAAATGCCAATCTAGTGCCACCAGCATAGCTCGGTATATCTTCTAATAGATATTCATCCAGAGTAATAAGATTGGTCAATTGTACTGAATTCTCTATATTACTAAATCCTACACCTCTTAAAGTTACTTTATCGCCAGGACGAGCGGAGAAGACATAAGACGGCTTGGTGATGGAGTCTGCAACAGCCGACAGCATATTTTCATTCTGGAACAGCGCTTTGAGAGATGAGAATAGATTTTTACTATTATTTTCAGAATCCCTATAGGTCACTTCGACATCTATGGTTGGTTCAATAACTGGAGCAGGTGCTGGATTTAGCATACCATCCATGATGATGTCGCCTGTTCCTGCCATGCTATAACATTCCGGCCAATATTTTTGAGCATTTGACTTCGTAGTAGGTTCACCTCGGAGTGCAGCGATCATATAACCACACGAAATGACATTCATTCGTGGATCGGAATTGAGCTCATTTTCATTCATCAGACTATCATAACTTGGTCGCCAATAATCCGATTTTGCACACCCTGGAGTGTTGATACTGCCGTAGATAATATTGTCATCACCCTTATAATCTTTCTTAGGATACATACTGCAATTCTTCAATGATCCAACTGTCTCCGAAGAAACATATTCATCCTGCAATCCCGCCAAAGCACGAGCAAATTGGTGGAGTGCCACAGCAGGACTGTTGGAGACTGCCAAATTGAGAAGACTGAAATTGGAACTAAATTGACTGGTGCCTCCAATATATTCAGAAGAATTGACATATAGAGTGTATTGGTCCCCATCACCGCAACTGCTGGCCGACTTCATCGATACCAATGCTGAAGGAGAAAAGGCTTTCTTTTTTGAAGCTGTTGTGACTTTGCTGTAAGATGATTCTTTGACCGTCTTCAAATCTAGATAGAAAGAAAAACTATCGAAATATTTTTTGAATGGTTCGATTTCACCAAAACCATTGTCTATAATATAGTTCACCTGATTCATGGCATCTTGGATTTTCGGATTCCAGCTCGATCCTCTCATAAACACAACTTTTATCTGACCCTCACCTGCCACACTGAGACAATTCGAAACAGATGCAGTATTCGTATACTCGGAATATTTTCTGCTAGGCAATACTGCCCTGACTCGATATGTCTCAATAGTTGATGTGAGAGCAGTTGAATTGAGATCATCTACATATGTCGTATTGTTTGCCGGATTTGTAGCGATCAGTTTGAAACTCTTTCCATCTTTGTCGAGAGCGCGTTCGATCTGGAATCCCGTCTCATTGCTGGCTGTATCATCCC
This sequence comes from Minisyncoccota bacterium, assembly GCA_041663145.1. Classification (GTDB taxonomy): domain Bacteria; phylum Patescibacteriota; class Minisyncoccia; order Phycocordibacterales; family PALSA-1337; genus C7867-002. Next base: position 67,181 of record JBAZRG010000001.1, on the reverse strand, counting down.
ATGTCAATTTGACCTTACCGGACTTCGACATCTCAGCCTTGAGTTTACCTGATGTCGATATATTCACTGTAATACTAGAACTCCAGTCACTATCGAGTGCGCTTACTTTCAGAGTATATGCACCCGGAACCGTACTAACCGGATTATCTTCATCTTGTATATCAGGACCTTCGGGAAGTGTGAAATTGAGATGACCGTTTGCATCTGGAATGAGATCGTATTGATCATAATAGATGAATGGATCGGCTTTATTTTCTATAGTGACATGATTTCCGCCGGAATTAAAACCTGTGCCGGATATGATGACTGTATCTCCTGGTCGAATAGTTGATATGGTCGCACTTGCTTCATTGATCACCTTGATATTCTTTGGTGGAGTTTTTAAAACACTGGAGAGAGGAGTTACCTCAAAAGAACAATTATCTGTACAATCCGCAATCAATCGATTTTCGATATCTTCCGTAAGATCCGCCAGATTTTCAGCGTTTGTCTTACCGTTTGGCGCCGCTTGTCTGACATTTGGATAGTCAAAAGGATTATGGAATTTGAAAGTCTTGAAAGCAAAACCAATAGCCTGTCCATACGTCCAGTTTTTAGTATTTGGATCATCTGCAACTCCATCACATATCGCCTTATGAGCCGCCGCGAAAAGCCCACCAAAGACATTGAAACAGGCTTTTCCTCCTATAAATTTGACTGGCGGATCAAAGTACATGAATTGGACATTTCCTCCGTTTTTATCATATTCACCACGCATATTGTAGATCAAAAACGCTCCGACAGAATGTCCGATCAATATGACTTTATTTTTAGCCCGCAATTCCTGATCGACAACCTTGCGAACAGTCGCAGTGATCTTGGCTGGAGCTTGGAAACGATATGGGATGATAGTCGAACCTTCGGAAATGCTTTGCAAATATTCCAGAGTTGGATTTGAGCCGGGAGTACCGATCTTACCTGAGTTCATAAGTACAACTGCAATGATTTTTGTGATGGTGAGTTTTAGTGAGAGTTGATTGCTCCAATCACTATCAGTATTTTTTACATCTACGACAAAATCACCACTGTTCATTTTTGATAAAGATGTAGGCAATTCCACGGTCAAAGTATCATTAGTGGAGGATACATTTGGTATAACTACAAAATTGGCCGAATTCTTAGCATTCGTAACGCGAACAGAGTTACCCTTGGCATTAAAACCGGTACCCTTGACCGTAATTATTTTCCCCGGTGCCGAAGCTGTGGGATTTACATTTGCAAGAACAATATCACTAGTAGACGCAAAAACGGCTGAAATATTCGTATCAGCATTTATCGTACGCTCGCAAACATCTATAGTACCAGAACATCCTCCGCTCCACTGCTTGAACTTACTGCCAGGCTTGGGTTCGGCTTTCAAAGTGATAACACTTCCTTTTTTAACCTGTAAGACCGTACAGATACCATCACAACCCGAGACAATTCCAGAGCCGACTGTTGAAATAGTTACTTTATAACCAGGTCTTAACAATCTAGTAGGACAACCGTTATCATTCTTTAATCCGATCGCACATTTAAAATCGAAGCCTTTTTCGGACACAGTTATTTGCTTACCGTTAGGAAGTTCTATAATATCTCCAACGGTACCATAAAATTGACGCGGAGTTCCGTTTACACAACCTAAATTATAATGCGCACTTAATATATCGAACCATATCCCAGGAATGGGATGAAGTTTAATAGATGGACATGATCCGTCTCCTAGAATACTAACTGATTCATCATCACCAGAACCCGTAGAACCACCATAATATGGTCCTGTACAAGTCTGAAATCCTGGCGGACCTTCTAAGGTTCCATACTGTCCCGTGGAAGTGTTATAACACTTGAATCCATATTCAAAGGTTTGAGCATTTACCGCATTTGTCGATATTGTGTAAGCGAAGACGGAAACTAAAATCGAACATATGAATAAAGAAATAATGTAAGATTTTTTAGAAGTAGCCATAAGAATAGTTAATGGGTAATATTAATTATTCTACCATATACTCATCCGAAATATCTGTGTTACTATGCACAACGTGAAATCGAATAATGAAACCATATATGATCTCGCCGTGATCGGAGGCGGTCCCTCTGGCATGATGGCGGCCGGACGCGCAGCTGAACGCAATCTCAAAGTGATTTTGATTGAAAAAAACGCCTCTTTAGGCAAAAAACTCCTTATTACAGGTGGTGGAAGATGCAATGTTACAAATGCCGAGATGGACAATAGGACACTTCTTTCAAAATTCAAAGAAAGCGATAAATTCTTATTTTCAGCATTCTCACAACATAGCGTCGCGGAAACATTGGATTTTTTTCATGGAAGAGGCATGCCGACAAAAATAGAAGAGGGAAAACGTGTCTTCCCTGCTTCAGACAGCGCCAAATCGGTTTTTGAGACATTATTGCAATATTTAAATACCGGAAATGTCACAATCAAATCAAATTCTGAAGTAATCGGTTTTGATACAGAACCTCTACCGGAATCTCTGTCTGAATCTGTATCAGAATCTCAACCGAAGCCTCTGACAGAGTTTCTGCCAACATCTACCTCGATCAAAAAAATCACTGCTGTACGAATCAAAGGCGGCGAAACTATTTTTGCCAAATCATTTGTATTGGCTACCGGAGGCAAGTCACACCCCGAAACCGGTTCGACTGGAGAAGGATTTGCATGGCTTTCCAAATTGGGCCATACGATCATCACACCAAGCGCTTCGTTGGTTCCCGTAAAAGTCAAAGATCTGTGGGTAAAAAAACTCTCAGGTGTATCGATGTCCGATGCCAAGCTGACCCTATTCCAAAATGGAATAAAAGTCTCTGGTAAACAATCGGTAATCAGAGGTAAAATACTCTTTACTCATTTTGGCTTGTCTGGACCAGCCATCCTCAATATCAGTTCAGAAATCGGAGAACTGCTCAAATATGGTGAATTGGTCCTATCTCTAGATCTTTTACCAAATCATGATTACGCGACACTAAACTTGGCACTTCAAAAATTATTTGCCGAGGAAAACAATAAGAAATTCAAAAATGCCATTATCAAACTCATACCGACCGCTTTTGGACCGATAGTCATCGAAAAATCCGGCATAAATCCAGACTTACCATGCAACAGCGTTACGCGCGAAGATCGTCTCAATCTGGTAAAGATTCTCAAAGATATTCACATTCACCCAACCGGACTTCTAGGGACAGATAAAGCCATCATAACTTCGGGCGGTGTATCACTCAAAGAGATCGATTTCAAAACAATGCGATCGAGAATCATACTGAACCTATATCTCATAGGCGACGTATTGGATGTTGATCGACCTTCTGGAGGATATAGTCTGCAGTTATGTTGGACTACCGGCTGGGTAGCGGGCAATTCCGCGTAAAATAGTCTGTTACTATTATTTAAGTAAATTTTTCAGCACATTTTTATGGCTAGTCTGACTATGATATTTTACGCAACTGCTTTCTCAGTTCACCATAGTTTGGAATGGTCTCTTTCACCAATTCCCAAAACTGTTTGCCGTGATTGAACTCTTTGATATGACAAATTTCATGCACAATGACGTAGTCACGCAATTCCGGAGACAAAAATACTAGTTTGTAGTTAAAGTTCAGATTTCCCTTTTTGGAACAACTTCCCCATCGACTTTTTTGGTTTCTAATAGCTATTTTTCCTACTGTTAACAAGTAGTGATGATTGAAATGTAAAACTCTATCAGTAACAATTTCTCTAGCCAGCTGTTTGTTTGCAACATAAAGTCTACGACTTCGTGTTCGATATACCGAACGTCTAAGTGAAAAAATATTCCTGATATTGAAGTTCTGGATGAATTTCATCGCCATAGACAATCATTTTAGAGAATAAGAAATATAAATAACAAAACAAGAACAATCCTGTATACTCCAAAACCGATAAATGAATTGGTGCGTACGTAAGCCAATAGGAATTTGATACCGAACCAAGCTGTTATGAAGGCAGATACAAAACCGATGAGAAGTGTACCCGCATCACTCATAGAAAAATACTGATAATTTTTTGTGAGATCGAGGAGAGTAGCGGCCGCAATAGTCGGAACGGCTAACAGAAAAGAAAATTCAACAATCACTGATCGACTCAATCCTAGCAATAAACCACCCATTATTGTTGCCGCTGATCGAGATACTCCAGGAATGACAGCTATGGACTGAATAAGACCAATAAAAAGAGCTTGTTTGTATGTAGGTAATTCCGGCGCCACGTCACTATCTTCGGACAGACCCTTAGAATCACCACGTCGCAAAAATATCTCCATGATTATGAGTGCCAGACCACCCAGAGCCAAAGCCCATAAAATAACCGTAATATTTTCGAATAAATATTGCTTGATGAATTTATACAGAATAAGTCCGATGACGGCAGTTGGTATAAATGCCGTAACAATCCTTTTCAAGGTTTCGACATCAAAGAATTTCTTCCAATAAAAAACTAGAACTGCCAAAATTGCCCCGCTCTGTATTGCAATCTCAAAAGTCTTCACAAAATCCGACTGTGCCAAGCCTAAAATATGAGAAGTCAGTATGAGATGTGCTGTCGATGATATCGGCAAAAATTCCGTAAAACCTTCGACGAGGCCGAGTATGAGTGCTTCGATAATGTTCATGGTGCAAGCATTATATCATTTACATGAGCTCGGTGAACATTGTTCCGACACAACTCGCAAGGTCACATTATTTTTATTTCACAAAGAATACCGCCCTAACTGTAACCATGACGTCCTTTTCAATAGATGAAGTATCGTATGATCCATAACTATCTACTTCGACACTATTCGGAGCGAGTACCTGTACGACACCGCTCGACGCGGACTTGAGACTTCCCACCGATTGTCCACTACTTTTCGCAATCTCATTTGCTCTGGCTTTTGCGTCTTTTATTGCATCAGAGAGCAGACTCACGCGAAGCTCGGCGAGTTTGGAATAGAAATATTCTGGAGAAAATGATGAAAGAAAAATGCCTGTTGTAGTCAATATCTCAGTACTTTTTGCCAGACTTGTGATTCCCGCTACATCGGTCGATTGGACCATTATGCTCTGACGAAGAGTGATCTCTCTGGGTCCGGATGAATTTGGATCCTTGTACATCTCTTCCATGTATATTGGCGCAATGGTTATCTGTTCTTCTTTGAGACCGTTCTGGCTGAGAAAATTTTTAACAGCAGTAAGATCTTTGGCCATATTGGAATATCCGCTCTGAAGAGTGTATTCAGTGACTCTTCTCGAAATATTGAAGCTCCATTTGACGGAGTCAGCAGTTACGCGCATCTTTGCAGAACCCGTTACCGAAAGAGCGTCATCGAGACTGCGAGCCTTGAGGAAAGTTGCAGCTCCAACAAAGGATGACAACAATATAGCTAGACCTATAACGAGTGCCGGTAATACAAATGGAGCTGATAAGAATTTATTATTCATTATTTTTATTTAATATTTAACTTTTATTAACGGATTATACCAGATTTTTATTTCCAATACTGATATTCTTTCTATGATCTTCATGGTTTCATGATTAATCTATACGTTCTATACTTTTCGATTTCAAACCTTCCTCCTAACGAGAGAATTCTGCCTCAATAAAATAAGCTATAGGGATAATGAGTGTTGGAGTTGCCGCTATCCCACAATCGTTTTATGCTATCTCCTTCCTTATAGACCCAAACTTTATCACCATTGTCACAAACATAAATAAAGTCAGGGGCGCTGAGCGAAGGATCTACTTTTTCATTGCTAACTGTACAATGTTCTGCTTCCCAAGATTGAATATAACTATTTATTTGAGAACCAAAAATAGGTAGAGATGTTGGAAGAAAACTGACAATTATTGCGACTAAAATTACAAGGGATTTTTTCTTATAATCGACTTTAACTGTAGATGAACTGAAGATCAATGCGATCAGAAACACAACCACCCAGACACCAAGTGCATACCAAAGTATTTTTGGAGTATGAGACCAAGCGGCAGAAAAAACTGCTCCTGCAACAATAAAAAGGTTCCAAATTGTCATTAATCCGAAAAATATAATCGATAGGATGCGAAATGTTTGTTGATTGGGTTGCATATACATATACTAGATTGGGTTATTATACCATGCTGGCACCCGCTCTATAGAGCCTTTTCAACACTTGACAGACTACTTTTATTAGTGCTATAATAGTGCCAGATCCTATGAACCCAACAATTAAAGCTGAACTCATCCACTTCGGAGTTGCTAGAGCGATTAAGGCTGCAAATCTTCTCGCCGAACCGGAACGCACACAGAATCTCAATGACCTACGGCTCGAAGCAGACAGATACAATCCTGACCATGACATTCCGGCCATTGAGGTGATTGACATGCTACTATACGTTACGAAGAGGTAATGTGTGGCACCTCGAAACATAACAAGCCACTCAAAATTTCCCGCCGATCACTTAACTGTGGTCGGCGAATTCTTTTGCCAAGACAGCACCCATATAGGATGCTGTTTTCATTTACGGCAGATTATAGCGGTAAATATTATTAGTATTTACCTATTTTATGAATTTAATCGACGAAATTATCGAATCAAAATCTTTCAAAGCTGAAGTTTCATCGGATGTTTTATACGGCATCGTAAAGGTAAAAGATTTTTGATAATCTGTAGAGTCCCAAAATACTCGAGCGATATGATAATTATTTTCTTCACCTTCTATTGAAGAAATCATTCTAACTAATGTCTGTCCATTCTGCGTACTAATTGTTGTTGAACTCAATGTTACTTCACCCTCGTAACCAATTTCCGGAATCGGAGTAGTAAGGTTAATAAAATGGTTTTCATCTTTTGAGATCCTAATGCGCAGAAGACTAGACTGTGGTTTGCTTACATCAGTTACTTTCCAACTTGAAGGGTATTGGAACGAAATTGGTGAAGCTGAATTGCTATAGGTCTCTGAATTGATACTGATATTCGCTGAACTAGCGGGATTTTTGGTTTGATAATAATAAATACCTACGCCGATTATTACTATAATAACTACCCACAGTATAACCGAACCTTTTTGTAAATTTTTCATATTTATAAATTATTAAATTAATCTCCCCGCCTTTATCACATCAGAGCTTCTTATTAAGTTCTCCTCGCATTGCTTTTATAACAACTGTGCATATCACAACAACAAGAACAATACCTATTATTCCAAAAAGTACTGGGCGATGCTGAACTAAATAATCCTGAACCGCAACGAGTTGTAAAGTAGCGTATAGAAATGGTATCGCAGATAAAATTACAGGAGCCTTTATCAGCTTACCTAACCAAATCTTACTTAAGGACAAGACTATCAAAAATACAATGAATGTAATGGTTGCAAATGCTATTCGGTAATCTGAGAAATACTCCATAGCAAATGCATTCACCACGGAGCCTGCAAATGGAATAATCGGCAAGTTTATAAAAAACCATAGTCCTCCTATCCAATTTAATACTCTTTCTCTATTCATAAAATTATTTATTAAATAAGCCTCCCCGCCTTTATCACATGCTCGACCAACGTATACGTATACCCCATCTCATTGTCATACCACGCCAGCACTTTTACCAGATTCCCTCCAACCACGCGTGTGAATGCCAAATCGGCGATGGAAGCGTGCCTGTTGCCGACAATATCGCTTGAGACAAGCTGTTCTTCGGTTACGGTAAAGATATTCCTCCAGCGGTCTTCCTCTGCCGCTTTTTTGAGGATCTTATTGACCTCTTCGACAGAAGTTTCTCTTTTGGAAATGAAAGTGACGTCGACGATAGAGCCAGTAAGCACTGGTACGCGGATAGAAATACCATCGAACAGACCCTTGAGCTTGGGCATGACTTTTGTAACGGCAATCGCCGCGCCAGTAGAGGATGGAACTAGGTTTTGAGCGGCGGCGCGACCTTCGCGTAGATCTTTTTTGCTTGGACCATCGACTAGAGATTGACTGGCAGTATAACCATGCACCGTATTCAAGAGAGCTTTCTCGACACCGATAGTTTCATCGAGAATTGCGATGAGCGGACTGCCGGCATTGGTGGTGCAGGAAGCGTTGGAAGATATTTTGCAATTTTCGAGCTTGTCTTCATTCATGGAGAGAAGAACTGTTTCGCCTTTTATGGAAGAATCTTCTTCGTCTTTGATAGGGGCAGATACCACTACCCTCTTTGCACCGGCATCCAGATGAACTTTTGCTTTGTCAGATGAGGTGAATCTTCCCGTACATTCGACGACCACATCGATATCGAGCTTTTTCCATGGAAGATTGGCTGGCTCTTTTTCGGAGAGATACTGAACTTCTTGACCATCTATGACCAAAGTATTATTTTTTTCATTTACGGAGACGTCAAATGGGCTCACACCGTAGGCGGAATCGTATTTGAGCAGGTATGCGAAATTTTTAATGTCACCCAGATCATTGACAGCCACGATCTCGATCTCTTGTCTTTCTCTAGCTACTTTCAAAAATGCCCTGCCGATCCTACCGAAACCATTGATTGCTACGCGTAATTTTTTCATGGATTTATCTTATATTTTAACAACTATATTCTACCATATACTAGAGAAATGGTTTGATAAATATCCACAAATCAACCCATAAATATGGTGGTAATGGAAGTTGATTTTAATTAATTCACCGTCTATAATGTAGCTACTATGCCTTCGGGCTCCGAGAAATCCCCATTCGTTGGGGATTTCGTTTTATATTGATGATATAAATCTATATAAAATATCCTTGAATAATTCTGTTGAAATTTTAATAATTTTTCTTATCAATCTCTTTGAGCTAATTACTCGAATTTGTGACAATGCTATATATGACACCTCTCCATTAAGAATTATTCTAAAGTGATATTTATCGACTCTTTGTCGACTTGTAATTGGAGCCACTAATATCATTGTTGAATTATATACTTTCAATATTATAACCGGTCTATCGAAATTGTGATTCTTTCCATTGATCTCACTTCCAATATTCATCCCCACCGAACACCACCAGATGTCTCGAGTCTTACAATAAATATTCTTTTCTGATTTAGAGATTTGCTTCTTTAAATCATTCCATTCATCAAATATTTCGTCCATCTGAAGAATCTATCAGAGACAGATAAATTCTTGATAAAATTCCAATAATTTTTTTGATAAATTGTAAGATTTTTTGATCTTCAATCGGAGTTTACAAATTTACATTTGTATATATACTAACATTCAGTATGATAGCTCTTGAAAATACTACGTTGGATCGGAAATCCGAAATTAACGATCGTATTGAACAAGCCTTGCACTATCTCGCCAATAAGCAGGCGGTGAAAGCAAATGGTGAGATCAAGCGCAAGAGCCATAGACCTAGGCACGGTCTACCTGTGCCCATAAAGGAGTTTCGTCCCGCACATCCAGGAGAGTGCAGGTGGGGACAGGAGATCGATTGGTTGGTTAATTGCGCAGATCAGAATTTGCCCGTAAAGGTCGAGATGTTTCCTGTCAAACCGCAACGAAAACAGCTGGATGAGTTACTTCAAAATACCGTTCCCACTGCGATCATTTATGAAGGGGACACGGATGACGTAATCAGACGAAAAGTAGCCACATGCATCAAGCTTGGTCTCGATATCAAAAGACACAGGTCTGAATATAGGAAATTCTGCAAAAGGAATCCCGGTATCTCGGATCAGCTACACGTGCGAAACGAAACGGTAGCCAAAAAGCACGTTTACCATCCGCACCCCCGCAGAATGCGTAAATCACTCAACAACCCATTATGTCGACCGTCGACAAGGGTGTTCGGAATGTAAATGAGTTAGATCAATCAAAAACGCGATCACACGGTCGCGTTTTCTAATAAATTAATAATCAAATTGAACAGGTCAAACAAATCACTTCCCTATTCTTTTTGCATACGCTCCGCACATCTTTTTAATAAGCCCCGGACCCTCGAATATAATACCCGTAATCAATTGGATAAGATCAGCACCCGCCTCAAATTTCTCTAGGGCATCTTCGGGTGACATAACTCCGCCAACTCCGATAATAGTGAAATTCTTGGAATATTTGAGGCGAGTCTTTCTTATGAGATCAGTCGACAATAGACGGCATGGCTTACCGGAGAGACCGCCCCTATACGTATCGGGCGCTTCTTCACGATAGTCGAGATCATCATAATTTTTATTTAGATTACCGATAACTACCCCATTCAAACCAAACTTGACAATGATTTCGAGCAAAGACTCGAATTGATTCCAAGGAATATTGATCGGCATTTTTACATATAATGGCTTTGTACATGGCACTTCCCGAAAAGCGGTGAGCAACCTCGTCAGGAGCTCCGGTGTATTGAAAGCTTCACCTCCGAATGAATTTGGACATGAGATATTGATCGTATAATAATCCCCGACGTTTTCTTGATTTAATCTTTTGAATGAATAGACGTAATCATCTATACCAGCTTGGATCGACACAGATTGCGCATCATTTGTGCGCGCTATGGAAACACCGACTATAAAAGGAGTTTTTGATCTCTTGGATCGCTTCAATCTCTGAATGACAACATCGACCCCATCATTTCGGAGTCCCTTATTGACTATGATGCTTCGTGATTTTGGTAAACGTATCAATCGCGGTTTCGAATTGCCATCGCAATGACGAGAGGTTACCGAGCCAACCTCTTCTCCCCCTAGACCAATCTTTGGCAATATCTTTGACAATTGACCATTGTAGTCAAAACCGGCCGAAAGCAAAAAAGGCGTACGGTATCTTATACCATCGACGACTTTGCTCACGTCTGTACCACGATAATCGTACATTAGACCTATTATAAATCGGCCTATTGAAAATCTGCCAAGCTTCTCCCCCACCGAAACCATGAAGTCATGCACAACTTCGGGATCAAAACGGAAAAATATAGGTTTTAATATGTATTTATAAAACATTGGCGATACTATAGCATATCCACCTCTTGTCCACTAAAATCTCTGGACTTAAATATTTGCAAAGATTCCACACATGCTACAATGGTTCGACACAGTGACAGACGTTTCCATTAAAAATCAATTTCGTGAATACCGCTTCCCCATATTTCAAAACTAAAGATTTGAAAATACCGCCTCATAGCATTGAGGCGGAAAAAGCATTGCTCGGATCCATAATGATCCGCGGTGAAGCGATGCACGATATTATGGATATTGTCGGGGAGCAGTCATTTTATTCAAATCAGCACCGAATGATCTGGCAATCCATACTCGATCTGCACACTAAAAATAATCCGATAGACGTTCTCACTGTCTCAGCCAGACTCAAGGAAAAAAATGAATTGGATCAGTCGGGCGGTATGGCTTTCCTAACCGAACTCATCAACACCGTTCCATCATCGACCAATGTAAACCATTATGCCGAGATCGTCGAAAAGAAACATGTTATGCGCGAACTATTGCGGGCAGCCGAAAATATCACCGGACTCGGCTACGATGAAGAGTCCGAGTTGCACGATATTCTGGAAAATGCCGAAAAATCCCTCTATGCGGTGACCAATAAAACCGGCTCGCACAAATTCATCCAACTTAAAGATACATTGAATGAAGCGTGGGAGCGTCTCGATCATCTTCACAAAACCAAAGACGAGATTCGTGGTGTTCATACTGGTTTTCCCGAACTCGACAATAAGCTGGCTGGATTCCAGAAGTCTGATCTCATAATATTGGCGGCTAGACCATCTATGGGAAAAACTTCCCTAGCTCTCGACATAGCCAGAAAAGCATCGGTCAATCACAAAGTTCCAGTTGCTATCTTTTCTCTGGAAATGAGCTCACAGCAACTAGTCGATCGTATGCTTTCTGCCGAATCCCAAGTCGATGCTTGGAAGATTCGCACTGGTCACAATCTATCAGTCGAAGGCGACTTCAAGGCTATCGGTGAGTCTATCGCCCGCCTTTCCGAGGCGCCGATATTCATAGACGATCAACCAGGCAACAATATCCTAAAGATGCGTGCCGTAGCTCGACGATTGAAAAATGAAAAAGGTCTAGGTCTCATCGTCGTCGACTATCTACAGCTCATGGTACCGACTCAGACCCGGGGCAATGACAATCTCGTTCAGCAGGTCACGGAGATCTCACGCTCGCTCAAAAACATGGCTCGTGAACTCGAAGTGCCAGTCCTCGCTCTCTCACAGCTATCGAGAGCGGTCGAACAACGCGGTGGCAGACCTCGTCTCTCCGACTTGCGTGATTCCGGTTCCATCGAACAGGATGCTGACGTTGTGATGTTCATCCATCGCGAAGCCGATCAGGATCAGGGCGGCAAAAAAGAAGAAGCGGAAATATTGATCGAGAAACACAGAAATGGTCCGACAGGTACGGTCAAGCTCTTCTTCGATAGCAAGAAAGCAACATTTCTCAGTATCGACAAAGCGGATTTCGGCGGTTTTGATAAGGTTGAATAATATGGACAATCTAAATCGACTTGAGGAAATCTTCCGACACTTCCCTGGTATTGGCCCACGACAAGCCAAACGTTTTGTTTATTATCTCCAGAGCAAATCTCCAGCTTATATAAAAGAATTCATCGAACTTGTGGATGAAGTCAAGAAAAGCACCGCTGAGTGCATGAGTTGTCACCGTTTCTTTACCAATTCCTCCAAATCAAAATCTTTATCACATTCTATTAGCGACAGTTCAGCTACATGTTCTATTTGCTCTGATATGTCTCGTGATAGAAAGACCCTTATGATTGTGGCGCGAGATTCGGATTTTGAAACAGTTGAAAAAAGCGGAGCGTATAACGGTTTGTATTTCATATTAGGTGGTACGGTACCAGTACTAGATAAAGAACCGGAGAAACGCATACGTCTAAAAACTTTATTGGAAAAAATCACGATCGCAAACGACAAACAAACACCATTTACTGAGATCATTTTGTCTCTGAATACGACTAGCGATGGTGAACATACTACAGATATTGTAAAGGAAGGTTTAGAAAGAATCCTCAAAACCAATTCTGCCAATGATGCGTCTCCCCTTGTGAAAATATCGATCCTCGGAAGAGGACTTTCGACCGGCGCCGAACTAGAATATGTTGATGGAGAGACGATAAGGAATGCGCTTCGAAACAGGCAGTGATTATTTTAGAGAATCAATCTTGACCTCACAGAAAGGTTGTCGATGTCCGTTCTTCTTGAAATAACGAGATTTTTGTTTGTAGTGAACGACGATAACCTTGGCAGAACGACCGATCTTTGTGATAGTTCCCTTTACAGAAGCCTTGGAAATGTACGGGGTACCGATAGTCGTGTCTTTACCGTCATCAACGAGTAGGACTTTGTCGAATACGACAGCATCACCTTCTTTGTGTTCATCGGAAAGTTTCTCAATGGTGATAGTATCGCCTTTTGAGACCGTATATTGCTTGCCACCTGTCTGTATTACCGCAAATTCCATAGTGGAAGCATTATACATGAATATTAGATATCCGCAACTTCTGGTCGCTCTATAAGAGGCACTTCTATGCCAGGTGAATCACCAGTTATGCGCAAGACGTCTTTGTCTACCTTCTTGAGTTCCTTGCCAGCCGTATTGTAATGATTGACTGCAGTACCGAGAGATACTCCTAGTTTGCCGTGATATTCCTCGTATTTCTTGAGATGAGTACCCAGATCAGAGACGCGCTTGATGATATCCTTGGCGGTTTCCTCGATCTGCAAAGCCTTCAGTCCTTGGAGAACTGTCTGAAGATATGCCAGAAATGAAGTAGGAGAAACGATGATAACTTTGTACTTATTTGCCGCTCGCTGGATCAGATTGTCAGTTTCTTCTGTCACTGCTCCGATCTTATTTACCAAAAGATCATAATAGATGGCCTCGTGCGGAATAAACATAAAAGCGAACTCCATAGTACCTTCCGTCGGTCGAACATATTTCGCAGTTTCCTGAATACGGATCTTTAGGTCGCCGACAAAAGCTTTTTCCAACTTCTCCCTTTCGACGGGATTTTTTTCTTCAGCCAACTTATTGTAATTCTCCAATGAAAACTTCGAGTCGATCGGTATGATCTTGTCTCTGATGAAGACAACGGCATCGACGATCTCACCATTAGCGAAAGCGTATTGCATCTGATACTGACCGGGCGCCAAGACATTTTTGAGTAAAGTTTCCAGATAATATTCACCCAGTATTCCGCGATGTTTGGGATTCTTCAATATATCCTGCAGATTTTGAAGCTGATCGGCAAATGAGACAACTTGACGATTTGTCTCATCGAGTTTGGTCAGACCTTCGGTTACTTCTTTTATGAGTTTTGACGATTCCGAGAGTTGGGTCTTCATCGAATCCTGCATCGAACGGGCTGATTCGTGCATCTTTGTATCGACTGATTTTGTGAGGCCATCTACCTTTGTATCGACAGTCCTAGACAGATCTTTGACTTGACGTTCAACAGTTCGCGAGAGTTCGTGCATATTGGCATTCATTTGTTCCATAACCATCTTTAGTCCGCTGTTTTCTTCCGGAGCCGATGCGCCATTTTTCTTACGAAAAAAAGCAATCATGAAAGCGATATTTACGAGGACGGCTATAACGACTAAAATGACGAGTATATTATCCATATGCTATTATATTATCATGCTACACCAAACCATCAAAAACCAAATAATCGAAGCGATGCGCGCCAGAGATCAGGTTCGCCTCGATACCTTGCGCGGTTTGAATGCTTTATTTCAAAATGAAATGATCGCCAGCAAGATCGATACTCCGTTTCTCTCCGATGAACAAGCTCTTCCACTCGTAAAACGCAGTGTAAAACAGCACAGAGATTCGATCGAACAATTCACCAAAGGTGGCCGTACCGATCTGGTCAAAAAAGAACAACTGGAACTCGAGATTTTGGAATCATTCATGCCAGAGTCCCTGGGTCGTGATGCCATAAAGGAATTCATCCTGACTCGTCTACCGGCTCTAAAAGCCGAAGGTAAATATGACGAATCAAACCCCAATAAAGCATCTCAGATCGGCAAACTTACCGGACTCATCACCAAGGAGCTTGCCGGCAAAGCTGACGGTGGCGATGTTAAGGCTGTGTTGGAAGAGGTTTTGAGGGGTTAGGTGGGTTAAGTACTAGTGAATTTAGTATGACAAAGCAAGCGTTTACAAATGATCAAATAATGTGTAACATCCAAAATAGACAATCTCCAAAGAAAGGCACATAAATATGATAATAGAGATCGAAGGTATCGACGGTGTCGGCAAAACGACTCAATGCCGACTTCTCAATCACTGGTTCGAACGTCAAGGCCAGCGCTCCATAATCGTCAAGGACCTTGAAAGTACACAGCTTGGTCGACAGATCAAGTCTATCCTTACGGCAGACACTCCAATTACAAAGGAGGCCGAACTGTTCGCATTCCTCTGCTGTAAAGCACACCTTTTTTCCGAGATAATCGGACCGGAGGTGGCGAAGGGGGCCAACATTATCTGCGATAGAGGCGTAGGTTCTCTTCTCAGTTACTTCGAAGACGCTAACTTCGATACTGAGTTTCTAAACAGACTAGTAAAGACTGTCTGTCCGGCTAGCTTCGCTCCGACCACAGTGCTACTGGATCTGGACCCGGGCGAAGCGATGAGCAGGAACGTTGCTAAGCCTACTCACTCAAGGTTCGATAACCTTGGCGCAGCATTCTTCCAGCGACAGCGGAAAATCTTCCTGCGTCTCGCAACAGAAAACAATTGGCTCGTTATCGATGCGAACCAAACAATAGACGAGATTCACCAATCTATTGCAGACAAACTGTCTCGAAAGTGAATTCCATCCGTCCCTACAAGGCTATCCGCTCGGATGGTCTTTTTTTTAAACATTCACTGACTCGCTCTATACCTATCGCAATATTACGGATTTGAAATACTGTTCCTGGAAATTTGTGGCAGATACGATCTGCTCGTCCGTAAATTCCATTTCTTCTGGTACGACAATAAGTTTGTCGTCGTCATCATTTGTGCGATGTACTACAGCTATACACTTGCCTTTAAATGTCGCGATTGGTTCATCGGATCCCATAACATACGCGTCCAGCTCCTCCCCATCCGCAGACATGGTGTCCGGTATAAATCCATAATTAAGTTTATACTCCCAACCAAATTTATGATGCTTTGAATTTAGTGGCCTATCAATAGTGACTTGCACTACTTTTCCTAAAAAATCTTTGGCACTGACAATATTACTGCTCTTTGGTTTTGTATCCATGATGTTTCATGAGAGATTACATTATTAAAACGATGGAACCATATTAGCATAAAATGACACAATGTTCGCAGTCAATAAAAAAGAGAGTCGGGGCATACTGCCACGACTCTCGTTGACAAGGAACGATCACGACGGATCCACGATCACAGTGCACAAGTAGTCACGATGAACCAGCAATACATCCTGTTTCGTCCTAGTTGGAACATGGCAAGTTGTACTGCCTGTGAAGTCCCATATGCAATACGGATCTTTAGCGTTCTGTGCGGGAATGTTCCCACCAGTGAACTGGGACCATAGATATGCGCGAGATGTGCAACCGCCCCTGCATAGGAGCAGATGCTGACAGCCGACGCACTCCTTTATTGTTTCTGGATTACTGCGTCTGTTCCGGAAGACCTCGAATTGAGGGCTCCCAAGGATCACGGACAGATCATCCTTTAGCAGATCCCCCACTCGGTAATCGTGTGCGTACACGCACGGACTGACTTGAACTCGTCCAGATGTGTCGATCGAATGTATGCGGAACGACTTCGTTCCACAAGGACATCCTCTCGAACCCTGACCTACCATCGTCGAACCTAGCGGCTCGCCAATCTCGACTACCTTGCATTGCGAAAAAAGAAACTGGCACGCGTGGTAGAACTGTTCAACATCTGGAACCAGAGACATGTGTTTCGCCTCGGTCGGTTTCATGAAGTTTATGCGTATCAGGGCCTTATGACTCCGAGCGAGCTCCGCAAGCGCGATAAGGTGCCTATCGGAAAGATTCCAGCGCATACCGCACACGACTATTGTCCGTTCAGTGCCGTATTCACGGCAAATCCCTATCGCTTTGAGAGCAAGATTGAAGAGCGGAGCTCCCCGATTCTTGTTGTGTTCGTCCGGAAACGGACTGTCGAGGCTGATATCAACATCATTGAGCATCGGTATCGTGTCCGGAAACAAGCGTTCCAAACACACGAGAGTGATACCTGCAGTTGTCAACCCTACGGCAATCTTGGCATCGTACAACGACCTGATGATGTAAGGCAGTATTGTTTTCCTCGGATCAATACCGCTCGTATAGATTGGCTCATTTCCTCCGAGGTTCACCGACTTGACGCCAATCTTCTGTAACTGACTGATGATACGATCCGCATCCGCGATTTCGAGGTTGCGTCCTCTATTTCGGACGATATGCGAATAGCAGTGAGGACATCGGTACGGACAGTCGTTTCCAAGAGTCCAACCGATGTTTTCAATTTGCGATCCATGAACATTCATAGTTATCTGCTTTCGTTTGTGTCCCCAGACCATGCTTGGCCAAGGAACGGATTCGGTACGGCCATGTAGCTTAAGCCGTTGCTACGGTATACCCCTTCAATTTTAGACTCAACCGACGTATATGTCTCGGCCGAGCGTGCGACAACCTCCTGCACAAACGCATGGTCGGTTTCGATTTCCTTTTCGACCACATGTTCAAGAACCTTTTCAAAGAAGTCAAGATCGAGTGCTTGTAGCCTACTGAATAATACGTACACTCGATTGTAGTCCTCTTCGATAAGGACTTTCGGCGCAGTGAGCGAGTCTATGACCCAGTCATAAACTACTGAATGTGACCTATGCCAAGCTTTCAACATGTCGTAGGCTCGGCGAGCGCGAGGATTATGAATCCAATAGCTGTGATTCTGCAATAGAGGGTCCTTCCGAAGCAGCCCGTTTCGATCGAGATTCCTTGAAAAGATGGTCCCTTCAGCGGCGTACATTTCAGTGAAAACGCCCTTTGTCACAGGCCACCGATATTTCTGTAGGAATCCGAGATTTTCAGACAATTCATCCATTGTTGTGAACGGATCGAACAAGATCAGTCCCATTTGCGTGTAGATTTTCTTCGCGGTTAGAAGTTCAACCGCCAAAATATTATCTTCTCTGCTAGCAGACTTCGCCATGCGCCTAAGCGCAGCCCTGGAAAAGTTTTCCACGCCAATGCTTGTAGAGAACCACCCGGCTTCCTTCAAGGTATGCACAACCTCTTGATTCAGACGTTCTGCCCGAACCTGTGTTCTGAATTTAATCTGCAGTGAATACCGTGCAAGTTCTCTGCAGAAGTGTTCGACCCATGCCAAGTCTCGTGGCGATTCAAGAAAACTATCATCCACAAACTTGAAATGTGTCACGCCGAAACGCTCGTGAAGAGACCGAATTTCATCCACGATATTCCGAATGCTTCTCTGTCTCCAACGCCGTTGACGCGAAGCCATTGCCGCAAATGAAAATACCGAGCAAAAGTTGCAGTGGCCGTCGCAGCCACGTGAAGTACAGACGTGAACAAAGTTCTTTTGCTGGATCGCGGATTGTAATGTGTCTCGACTTGGAAACTCTAACTGATCGAGATCTTGAACAGGCTGACTACAGTCGGTCCCATTCAGCACGCCAGCCTTCAAGAAGAACACGCCTGGAATCAGTTCCAAACATTTCCCAGACAGCAATGCATCGACCAATCGAACGATAATGTGTTCTGTCTCACCCTTAACTACTGCGGTGAAGCCTTTTTCCAAGAACACCCTCTCGTGGAAAGTCGGTCCGTACCCACCACATATCACTGGAATGTCGCCAAAGCGCTTTCGCAGAGCAGTCAATAGTTCAACTGCTTGTCCTATATTCGACCAGTACGATGACACTCCCACAACGGAAGGTCTCGTACCGGAATCTAACTTATCGAGGATTTCGTCCGTCGATAGCGATTGTAACCATCCGTCAACAATACATACATCGTAACCATGGGCGCGTAATTCTGCACCCAAATAACCGAGACCCAATGTTTCCTCAGCAGTCCGATGAGATTGAGAAGGAGGAGTCACTAAACCGATCTTATTAGCCATAAACACCTCCATTTGTTATGTCAAAGTTCGTTATTAAACCCTGACTTCTTGTGCGACTATATTATGAAGATTCCATATTGTCAATCGCTAGAATTTATGATACCCTCACAGAAGAACGCTTTAAACCAGTACAAAACAATTCAACAATAGAGGTGCAGTATGGCAACAATAATGGGCTTAGATTTCGGTACTACCAATTCAGCGCTTGCGCTTTCTGAACTTGGTTCAACGCGAGTTGTGAGGATAAACAACATGATTTCGGATGAGAGCACGTTGCGCTCAGTCCTGTTCATGAATCATAAGCACGACAATATCGTTGGTCAACGAGCCGTAGAGGAGTATATTAAAAGTGAAGGGAGATCTTGTCGTTTTCTTCAGTCACTGAAAACATTCCTTTCGGATGCCAGTTTCACGGGCACGACTATCTTCGGTCAGCGCTTCGAGATTGATGATCTCGTATCGATCATACTAAAAGAGATCAAATATCTTGGAGAACAACATTTAGGGCACAATATTGATCAAGTTGTCATGGGCAGACCGGTTATGTTCTCTGATGAACAGGTCTGCGATCAGTTGGCAGAAAAGAGGCTCCGAACAGCTGCCAGCAAGGCCGGATTCAAAAATATAAGCTTCGAATACGAGCCTATCGCGGCAACACTTGCATATCTCAAGCAGATGGATGCCGCAAAAGAGGAAATAGTGCTAATGGGAGATTTTGGCGGTGGCACATCTGACTTTACTGTCATGCGCTTAAATTCTGAAATGCCTAAGACTCAAAAGGAGAAACGCCAACGCATACTTTCCATGAATGGTGTGTATATTGGCGGCGATACCTTCGATTCGAAGATCATGTGGGAGAAGATTGCCCGGCATTTTGGGAAGGATATCACCTTGAGTTATGATGGAGATCTTCACCAATCGGTACCGCGATGGATCGTGCATACGCTTTGTGAATGGCATGCGATTCCTTTCCTAAATGAGCGAAAGACTCTGGAGACAATCCGTGTGATGAAGCGTGTGGCTGACGCCCCGAAGTTTTTGGAAAACCTCGAGCATTTGATTCGTGAAAACAAAGGCTTTGCAGTCTTCCGAGCGATTGAGAAAGCCAAAGCGGAGCTATCAAAGAATGTGAGTTCTGTGATCAGCTATCACGATAAGTGTATTCACATTGAGGAAACGATAAGCCGAGCTGAATTCGATTCATTCATTGAAAAGGATCTAGCCGGCATCTCCGCATGTGTAGCTAAGACGCTTTCTGACGCAGCTATCGCAAGAGAAAGAATCGACAAGGTCTTGTTGACCGGAGGTTCCTCATTTGTCCCTGCTGTCCGCAAAATATTCTGCGAAATGTTTGATGAAGACAAGATCATCAACCTAGATGCATTCACAAGTGTGGCACACGGATTGGCTATGAGCGCCTCATTCCGCTAATACAGAAACGGTCTTTCAGGAGCGTGTAATAAACCACACGCTTTTTTATTTTCTAACAACTCATAAGACTGATTGAGTGTATGAACTTGGAATCTATCTAGTCCAATACTACCAAAAGTCAGCTTGACTTACACACCCCAACCATGATATAATTGTAGTGGTATGAAAAAAAGAGTAAGCCCTGATATCTCGACACCCTGCTTCGAGATAATGCGGCTTGCAGGTGTAGGGTTGGTTCAGCCAGATGAGGCAACTCAAATGGTTCGGATCGCAATCCGTCCTCCAATTTCTTTCCGAGTCTCAATCGATAAAAACCAGAAGAGACCACGAAAAGAATGGAAAGGTTGGATGGACTATACGTCAATCGATTAAGCATAACCGTTTGACGATAGATCAAAAAGCGCGTCGCCTTCAGACGCGCTTTTTTTACATAAAAATAAACCCCGCCCGGACAAACCCCGTGCAACCACCATGGAAGGGCGGGGATGTGTTTGTCGGAGTCACTTACGTAACATAGATGTGGTAGGCTGTTTCCATGAGGCTTCGTAAGCTTAATCACAGCACATACCAACATCAGTACCATATAGTTTGGGGCACCAAATACAGATACAAGATACTCAAGCCATATGTACTCCTAGAACTCAAGAAGTCACTCTACAGCACCGTAAAGAAATATCCGACGCTCTGGATTGAAGTCATGAACACTGATGAAGACCATGTGCATATTCAGATTGAGATAGCTCCGAATACCAACGTCTCAGATGCTGTCGGAAAACTTAAAGCTAATTCGAGTAGAGCTCTCCGAAAAAGATTCAGGTTCATTCGGGAGATATACCTTGAATCCGACGGCATCTGGAGCGTCGGGTATTTCTCCTCCACCGTCGGTTTGAATGAGGTACAGGTAAAACGGTATATAGAATGGCAGGGAAAGAAGGACAAACCACAAAAGGCTCGGCTGTTCCAATGAGAAGCCTCATGACACAAAAGGAAACCCCAGGCGCAGCGTAGCGGAGCCTGGGGAGGAGGTCATTGTCTCCGATAATCAAGCTTTAGCCAACGGTTCAAATTCCACGATGAATGTTGATCCTTTACCTTCACCCTCTGATTCGGCTCGAATAGTGCCGTGATGAGCTTCAATCATCTGTTTGGCGACATACAAGCCCAAACCACTACCCCTGATATTCGTCTTATTCGCATTCTCAGCTCTGCTGAATTTTTGGAATAGACGAGGCATGACATCAGAAGCAATACCCACTCCGGTATCTTTGACTTTCAAGACAAATCTATGTTTGGAACGATCCAGAGTGAGTGTCACGGTCACACTTCCCTGCGGAGTATATTTTATAGAATTGTCTATGACGTTTGCAAGAACCTGCTTCAATTTGTCCCGATCCGCCGTCATCCGATAATCAGTACCGTCGTCTTTATGATCAAAAGTAAACTTCAATTTGGTCTTCTCCAGATTTGGCTTGAGCTCAGCGATCGTGTCTTCGACCAGCATCCTTAGATCGATCGTCTCAAAAGCGTATTTCATCGCACCTAGTTCTATTCGGCTTATATTCAGATAATCATTGACGATCGAGACCAGCGTGTTTGTCGAATCGAATATTCTCGAAACGCCCTGTTTGGCACTCTCCGGCAGAGGTCCCATATCCCCTTCCAACAACAATGACGCATACCCCTTCATGGCCGTGAGCGGTGCGCGCAACTGATGTGTGGCGAACGATATGAACTCCGACTTCTGCCGATCCAAATCGATCAGTCGCACATTAGCTTTCTCCAGATCAGCGGCGAGTAGTTCGATGCGTTCGCGTTGTAAAGTCTCCTTTTTTAATGTTCGTAACAATAAAACAGTAAATGATAATGTGAAGACAAGTAACAAAGCATTAATAAATATTTGAGAAAATGTTTTTGCTAGTAGCAAATTTATTATAAACACAATGTTAAGTGCACCAGCAAATAATTGAACCGCTACATTACGAATATCGAACAACTGATACTGTAAAGCTGCGTAACTAAAAATGATCGGACTCATCATAAGCATAAATATTCCAATAAGATCGTATGGTTGTGGAATAACAATTCCAAACATCATAGGAAAATTGACTGATCCGCCTATGAATCCAAGCATTGATCCAACAAACAAGTAACCGGTACGATAATGGATAATGCCAGATGTGCTAAAAAACTTTTTAATCAACATTATTAACCCAGTCAAAATAAAACCAATATAACCTATAAATATAAAATAAATATAAAATGGACCAGCTATTGGCCAATATGCAAATATTGATATTGCTCTAACACCAGTAACATATAGATCTGTAAAGCTAAAAGCTGCAAAAAATAAAGTAATTAAATAGCATAAATACATGAACATCTTATTTTTTTTCTCATATTCAGTTGCAACAAATACCCAATGCAAAAATAACACTGGAATAAAAGTTGCACCCAGATTAAGAATCCTCGCTAAGATAAGTGCAGAGTCTGCATTGGATGTAGTCTTTAATAAGAAAAACCATGAATAACTCCAAGCAGCAAAAGCAAATGACAGCAATGCGAATCGTCGCGCTTGAACATCTTTCTGATTTTTCCAGATAGCAAATCCTCCAAATCCTGTAAAAAAGAAAGCTGTAATTATAACTGCTGATTGGTAAATATCAAGCATAATTAATTAATGTTTAAAATATCCTCTGCATTAATCTTGTGCCCCCTTATTATAGACTCTAATACAAAATAAATCCTATAAAAAATATATAATGATACATTATTCATAAATAACCATTGCCGAAAAGCTGGATCTAAATGATCAATACTATCTATATACTTACCCCTTTCTCGAAGAAATTGAATGTATTTATTACCAATAAAGACAGGGATCATTCTCCTATATTTCATCTTTTTACCAATAATATGATCAATATTCGCAATCGGTCCTTCATCATTAAGAATATGATCTGGATCGAGATTTAACATTGCATCGGTATTTCCGTCCCACTCTACTATTCTACTCTGTGGATTTAAATGGTGAGTACTGAGCGACAATGGTTCATCATCTGATGGATCACATTTTATCCACTTATTATTCAAATAGACGAAACAATATACATGTTTCGATCTACTTGAAACATTTCTGGCTAAATTTGGCAATATAACTGGACCAAAATATTCTTGACCGACCACATTCATAACACCATAACCAGCCGGAATTCTTTGAGCACGTAACAGCGCGATAAGTAAATTAGCGTTGTTAGTACACGTACCGGATCTATTTTTTAGAGTCTGCGATGCTTTCTTTGTCCAATGTCCAACACGATAATATGTTTCATCTCTAACAAAGTAAAATAACAATTTTGCAAGATCAACTTGATTCAAAGCTTTTTTCTGAAATTCTAAGGCAACCTTTTGAATACTCGGGTGATATACATCACAATAAAATGTTGGCTCTAGAAATGGAGCTAATTCTTCATTATTCATATTACATGTCTTAAAATCTCTGTAGCAATATCAATTTTTCCTTTTATATTCTTAACATTCCTATCCTTATCAATTATATATGCCTCATGATCATGAAACTGAGGATCATAGATATTTGCAACGATCAAATCAGCATTTGATTTATTCAAGCTTGCAAATGCTATATCAATAAGATTATCAACCGATATTCCTACTTCCAATTTAAATTTAACTAGATAGGCTTTTGGCGCAAGATGTCTTATTTCATCAATGATTTTTCTTGTCGGAATCAGATTTAATGATAAATTTTGAACATCAGATTTAATCTTTCCTATTACTTGTTTATCCATCATAAAATCAGAGACGGCAGCAGAATGTATAATAGCATCAAATTTTTGACCTTTTAATGTAATTCTGACAAGTTCATCTAATTCATCAAAATATTTAAACCTTTTTATAGATAAGGTTGGCGGTAGTTCAATTGTTGATACATCAAGTGATGGTCCGAGAAATAACGTAACATCCGCACCTAACTGTGAAGCAATCTGAGCTATAGTTAAACCAATTTTACCCTTGAAAATATTCGTGATTATTCGAACACTGTCAATAGCTATCCATGTAGATCCTGCCGTAACAAGAATTTTTGATCCTTTTAATGAAAAATCTGAGTTCATTTTAAAATAACGATTCAACCACTTTTACAATCTCATCATTTTCTGCAATCTTACCTTTACCTTCATCTCTACATGCAAGAATACCCGATCTTGGTTCAACAAATACAAATTTATCTAGTTGCTCTAAAGATTTAATATTATTTTGTGTGATTGGATTTTCCCACATCAATGAATTCATAGCAGGAACAACAACAACTTTTATTGTTTGCAAACTCGCTAGGATTATTGTCGTCAATAAATTATCCGCCAAACCGATAGATAACTTACTTATAGTATTAGCAGTTGCAGGCATAATAAGTATTATATTTGGCCAATGCGATAACGTTATATGTTCGACAATATTTTGATCCACAGGCTGCCAAAGATCATCATAGACTGGATGATTAGTTAGTGCTTGAAAAGTCAATGGCGCAATAAATTTTTTTGCATTATCAGTCATAACAACTCGAACTTCGGCACCCTTTGCAATCAATATATTTACAAGGGAACACGTTTTATATGCCGCAATTCCTCCAGTAACGCCAACTAAAATCTTTTTTCCTTTAAATTCCATAATTGCTGTATTATAGCACGATATAGAATATACCATTATACTTACACAATATGTCTATATATGCTTTATTAATCGGAATCACGGCAGTCTTAATCGGAAGTCTAGATTTAGTAATCTTTATGGGTAGTAAAACAATTTCTTCAAGAATCTTCGCTCATTGTATTCTATGGGTCACTATTTGGATAATATCAATGGGACTTTTCGTAACTTCAATAAATAGCGAATATGCTCTACTCTATTGTCGATTAACATATTTCTTAGGAAGTACTGTCGCAGCGTCATTCTTATATTTTTTTCTTGTATATCCTGAAGATAAAGGGATTGATAAGATAATTCTATGGTCACTTATAATATTTCAATCATTAATGCTTTATGTGTTTTTATTTACAAACCTTATTATCAAATCTGTATTTCCGTTAACAGTCAGCCATCCATGGGGCTGGTATTTTGGTTCGATATCATTTATTTTTGAGATATTTTTCTTCGGATTTTTTATCTTTGGTACGTTAATACTGTTTAGAAAATACCGTATCTGTAATGATCTGAGAACAAAGGCAAATTTAAAATATATGCTTCTAGTAATAATCGTCGGTGCTACACCACCAAGTATTCTCAGCATTATCCTGCCACGTCTCGGATATTTTGACCTGAATTGGCTTGGTACCGTAAGTGAGATAATCTGGATTCCAATAATGGCATATGCGATATTCAAATACCGTCAAATGGATATTCGCGCTGTTGTTACTGAAGTGCTTGCTGTTGGCATGACAGTAATATTTTTTATAAACATATTTATCGAAACTCCACTTGGAATTTTGGGTCGAATTGCACCATTTATTGTATTCACAGCACTTGCAGCTTATCTTATTAAAGGAGTTTTACGTGAATCTATTCAAAAAGAAAAACTCACCTTCCTCAACCTGCACCTCGAACAAAAAGTGGCCGAGCAAACAGCGGAGGTGAGAACCGCTTATGACTTAGAAAAAAGAGCTAGGAAGGACTTGGAAAAACTCAATGAAACAAAAGATCAATTCATCATGATCACACAGCATCATCTGCGTACTCCGGTCACGGGCATACGGTGGGAGCTGGAAAATATGCAAAGCGGTGCATACGGGGAGATTGGCACGGAATACAGAGAGGCTGTGGACAGGATGAGTACTGCCACCAGTCGACTGATGAGAATCGTTGATGACTTTCTTTCGATCACCGCCATCAAGGTCGGCACGCCGATTTTGAATATTGAGAAAATGAGTTTGAAACCGATCATCGATGAAGTCCTTGATGAACTCAATGCTGAGATCACACATCAAAATCTGACTGTGAACATGGAGACCTCACCGGAACATTGGCCACCACTTATGATCGATCGTTCCAAGATCCACGAAGTTATTCTGATTGTCATCGAAAATGCCATACGATATAACAAAAACAAGGGTACGATAGATGTCACAACTGAAATGAAAGAAGATCATTTTGAACTCAACATCGCAAATACCGGCATCGGCTTTACCGAGACAGACAAGAAACGTATCGAAGGCTCACTCTTTTATCGTGGAGATCAGGCCAAGACCGCTCACCCTATCGGCATGGGTATCGGTCTCTCTGTGGCCAGAGCGATGATGAAGGCTCATGGAGGATCACTCACCATACATTCCGATGGCAACGATAAAGGAGCAAATGTTTCAATCATTTTTCCGATCAAATAGGGTGTCGACTAGACTCTCGCATGTAATGCTTCCACCGAATCATAAAACGACTTGGTGATATCTTCGACTCGCTGATTTGACAAACTAGCGATCGGACTGCCGACATTTATCTTTATCCGCTTGCGAAACCAGTGGTGAGTGACTCGAAAAGAAACGGGAATCACAGGAGCTCCAGTCATTTGCGTCAATACTGAAGCACCTTTCTTGAAAGGACCGATCGCTTTGCCTGATCCATCCGGCACGTGGATCTGACCCTCTGGATATATGACAACATTGCCACCACTTTCAATGATTTCGATTGCATGCGCTATATTTTTATTTAGCCCGAGGCCCGGTACGATCGTGAACACTCCGAAAAGAGAATATATAAACTCTATGATGCCTATTGACTCCAAAATATTCAAAAATCTCCAATCGAACTTGGTGACAGCCATGAACCGCAGTGGTAAATGAGGCGTTCGTAAACCCAATATCAATCGATACAGAAAGCTATCATAATATGAGATGTGATTGGAAATGATTATGAAAGGTCGTTGCACTTTTTGAAAATTTTCTCGACCAGATATCGTGACTCGAAACAAAATATGGAAGATGACATACAAGACAGGCCAGGTTATATACTGGCTTATTTTTACGAAATTGTTGATTATCTTTTCTCGTTGCGCGTGACTCCGATTTCCAACAATATCAAACGTACCGACTGTACCATCCAAAGTTGTTGCCATATTGGTGTTTGTTCAGTATAACATAACTATCTTTATACGACATAATCAATCTTCAGCAGAATTTTGACAAATATTACAACATAGTTTAATATGATACCCATGCACGAAAATATTAACATCACAAATAAGAACTGGAATCCGCAGAACCTCGTTTGCGGTTATATTGCTATGTCCGCCTTTCACGGCGAACTTGCGAC
This sequence comes from Minisyncoccota bacterium, assembly GCA_041663145.1. GTDB lineage: Bacteria > Patescibacteriota > Minisyncoccia > Phycocordibacterales > PALSA-1337 > C7867-002. Next base: position 39,317 of record JBAZRG010000001.1, on the reverse strand, counting down.
CGGTCGTGATGTTTCTAATATACCTTTGAGTTAATCCTTAATTCAAAAGCACTCTAGAAAAATCCCGACTGGACGAAAGTCGGGATTTTTCATTCCGCGTCCAGAGAAAATAGAACTTTGAAAATCAAATAGAAAGGATCGAAGTTGAAAACTAGTCACATACGCAGGAATATCGTACTTTACAAACTCTTCATCTTGTTCAGTGAACCTCTGTTCTGGGGACCAATTCTCATCATCTCGATTCAGCAATTGGCCCACATGACTTTGCCGGACATTTATTTCATGGAGGCTACAGTTATGGTACTCTGTGTAATTCTCAACATTCCAGCTGGTGCTTTGGCAGATATCATCGGACGAAAAAAGACACTGATCATTGCAATGGTCTTCCATATCGCTAGCCGTGTCTTCTTTATCACTATGACCTCGCCGCTCGACGCTTGGATCGGAAACATTCTATGGGCATTCGGCTACTCATTACAAAATGGGGCTGATGTTGCCCTACTCTATAGCAACTTGAACGCAAGAGGGCTTCAGAAAAAGTTCTCACGGATTGAAGGGTGTGCTGTCGGTGGTCGGATGCTACTTATCGCATTCTGCTCACTAGCAGTAGGACCAATGGCCAGCATCAATATGCGCTTGCCGCTATATTGCTGTCTACCGTTTCTCTTCATCCCGCTGATCGTCTCTTTCTATATGAAAGAACCGGTTGTGACAAAGAAATTCAGTATCGGAGAACAGTTGCGAACAATGAAAGACGGTACCTTATATGCTATTCGCAAACCAGAGATACGCTGGATCATCGGATTCTGCGCCCTGCTCGTGGGTGCTTCCAAAATCTGGTTCTTCACCTACAATCCGTATTTTGTGATTGTTGGAATTGATCTCCGATATTACGGGGTGATCTTCTTTCTGCTCAACATCGTTGCCTGGGCCTCGAGCCATTGGGCTCACCGGATCCAGTCGAGACTAAATGAGCGATCTTGTATAGTCGGCATGATAGTCTGTGTTGGTTTACCAATCCTTATTATGGGAGTATTCCCTTTGGCCGCCATGGCATACCTCGTCACCTCTCAAAATATGGTACGCGGATTCATGCGACCATTCACGGAAGGATTCATGAATCATCATATCAATTCAGAAAAGATCCGTGCGACAGTTTTGTCTGTGCGCTCATCCCTCTCCGACATGGTGACTGTTATATCGCTCTTCTGTTTTGGAATGATGGATAAGAGATTGGGTTTATTGAACTCATTGATCATCTTAGGCATCACCGTTCTCATTCTGGGTATGACAAGTTACCGTCGTTACTGCAAACTCTTCCCCCAAAGCCGTATCCAAAGTCTAATTAGAGAAGCTTTATAGCATCTTCACAGCCCGAAGTTTTTCTTCGGGCTTTTTTGTAAATGCAAGACCTTGTATCAAATAAGCAACTTAGTCGAGCTTTTTTCTCAGAACTTCGAGGGTCTTCCCGTACCTAATCTTCCACTCAGAGATTTTACCCTCAATTTCTGTGACCTTTGCCGCGTATTCGCCAGACAAGTCGATTCCGTATGAATCGCAAATGGACAGAAGGCTGAAGAGGACATCGGCGCACTCTTTGCCGAAATTCTCTTGTTTAGGCTGTCCGTACATTTCCACTTCTGTGACCTCTTTGGCCAATTCCCCAATCTCTTCAAAGAGACCCAAGACGTTGCCTAAACGAGGATGTTCAATGCCCGTAAGCAGCTCGCGCTGTCGTTGCTGGATTTCAGATAATGTTTTCATAATTTCTCTTTCTCTCGTTCACAATCATTAGTTTAGCTTTTTTCAGATTTCCGATCAAGAAGAAGATACTGTAAGGGTATGGTCTGCCATTAAAAATAACTATATGAACAATTAGTCCGGTATTCATAATTGTCATTGTAAAAATATATAAGATCAATATCCCTAGTCATCATAAATTTAGAGATGGATGCTTCCCTGAAGCAAAAAGTTTCAAACAATCTGCTAAATAATCTACCGTCTTATACTTTGAAACATCCTTAACATTGATCCATTCGTATTCACTATGTTCACATGGATTGAGAATGACTTCTGCGCCAGTATTTTTTGCAAGGAATACTAGAGTCACAAATTGCTTATTCTTCTTTAGGTCGACATTAGACCTTTGAAAGAATAGCTGTGGCTCAAAAATATTTAAACCAGTTTCCTCTTTTACTTCTCGAATAGCGCCGACTGCAGGATCCTCACCATCTTCCAATGTTCCTCCTGGAATATCCCAATATTCCGGAAGAACATCTTCCAGCTTCGATCTCTGTAGTATAAGGACTTCCCCTTTATCATTGACAACAAGTGTATGTATTATGAGACCTTTCTGCATGTGATTACAATATTCCAATATGTGTTTATGCTATCATTTTAATAGTACTTTGACGATGTAGTTTAAAAAAAATTAACCTGCGTCTTACTCGGCAACGTCTCTTTATTATCTCCACAATAAACTCTACTTTAGACCTGTGTATAACTCACTCTTGACAAATACCGGAAACAAGTCATTCTGTGTTTAGAATCAAGTCGTGCTAATTTATTCATTGAATAAAGCGATTTGATCAGCACCAACAAAATAGTCATATTATGCAAACATTAATGCAGAGACCTATTCCGAGAAGTGTTACACTTTTCGGCGGATGGTCTAAGACACCAACAACTCTGAGTGAGTCTATCATTCAGGCAATTCCTGGTGAGTACTATGCCTACTCCGCCAGGTTCACAGCTGAAAAACCATTGTATCCGCTTCTCAAGTGCAAAGCCAACAAAGTTTGGGCGATCACAAGCGCCACCGATCTCGGCGTAGAAGCTAACTTGCTTTTTCTCTTTGACACTGTGGCTTCCGCAGAAGCTTGTGCGATTCAAGAAGCATACGCTTCTGGTTTGCTTGGAGACTCCATCAATGGTGAGTTGTTTGGCAAGACGTGGGTTGCTCCTGCCAAAATTACAGCACACCGTTTCTACGAACTCCACACATTGGAGAACGTCCAGGCGTTAATAAACACATGTAACACTGCATGCGAAGCATGTGGCGTGCGCGCGAAACTGGAACCTGGAATGATAGTAGCCGTGATGACGGACACTAGCAAGTACGGCATGTTTCTGGTGAAGCGACTTACTTCGGTCTCCATTCACATCGACGCCTGTCACATCCTACTCTGATCACTGATTACAGATTGAGATCGGAGATCATACCACTGGATTTACCCTATGCCCAGTGGTATTTTATATAATAAAAAGATACAATTTATACCAAATACAGTATATGAAACCTATATTTCCACAGAAATTGAAACGTGGTGATGCGATTATGATAATAGCCCCATCTGATTCTTTAGGATGTATTTCCAAAGAAGTTAAACAGATTGCAGATGAAAGATTTTCTGAAATGGGACTCAAGGTATTGTTTGCGAAAAATGTCAACGAGCTCAATGAATTTGATTCATCAAGCATTGAATCAAGGGTTGCTGATTTGCATGAAGCTTTTTTAAACAAGAATGTAAAAGGAATATTTGCTGCATTTGGAGGTTTCAATTCCAATCAACTCTTGCGCTATATAAATTGGGATATTATAAAAGTTAATCCCAAAATCTTTGTCGGTTATTCAGACATAACAGCATTACAAAATGCTATCTTTACAAAGACAGGACTTGTTACATATTCGGGACCACTCTATTCAACCTTCGGTCAGAAACTTTATTTTGATTATACACTGGAATATTTTAAAAAGTGCATCATAGATGAAAAAGAATTCGATATATTATCAAGTGAATCGTGGAGCGATGATGGATGGTATAAGGATCAGGAAAAACGAAAACTGCTCAAGAACGATGGTTGGTGGATGATTAATGCGGGTGTTGCAGAAGGCACAATTCTCGGTGCGAATATTTGCACATTCAATCTTCTCCAAGGAACGGAATATCTACCAGATATAGCTGACTCAATTCTATTTCTAGAGGACGATAGTGACTCTAAGCTAGTCAATTTTGACCGTGATTTACAGTCTATAATGCATCTTCCGAATTTTGACAAGGTAAAAGGAATAGTGATTGGCAGATTTCAGAAAGACAGCGCAATAACAGCAGATCATTTGATAAAAATAATCAAATATAGAAAGGAATTGGATCGCATACCTGTATTAGCAAACGTGGATTTCGGACACACTAGTCCTACGATTACTTTCCCCATTGGAGGAAAGGTACAATTGATTGTTTCTGATAAAAAATCAGTTTTAAGGATAGTTAAACATTAGAAATGAAGAATTATCCAGAATCTGAAAAATCATTAGCCTGTGTATAACTCCCCCTTGACAAATCATGTATTTTATATATACTCACGTTAGTTAGGTCTTAGCTCGTTGACAAAACGAGAAAAGTCCACTCCGGTAGATCACTACCGGCACTAAAACTTGCTTCACCCCCCCAAAGGGCTGAGGCGCAAAAAAAGGAAAAAATGAAAAAGATCGTGATCAGTCTGATCGCATCATTTCTCTTGACTGCGCTTCAAATAGAAGCATGGTCGGGAGAAACAGCATTTGGATTCACGGTACCCAAAGGGGTACCTGCCAAGCTTCCGATCGGGAGTTTGGAGGAGTCGTTGGCTTGGATTGTGTCCAGAAGCAACGATCTTCCTGGAATTAACTTCTACATGAATCTCATGTATACCAACTCCATCAATAAAAGATGTGAGCCAGGTAGATTTGGTTCAATTGGTGGAGGATTAAATTCTCTTGAAGAATATCTGAATCTCACAGCGGTTACAGGATTGGAACTCCTCGAAGAGGTCCGGACGAACATCTACGCTCCCACTTCTCCGATTTACTTCTTCACAAGTGTTGATTTTCATCCACCACCAAATGGATATGTTTCAGCATTCTTTTCACCCACACCATTGGGAACCATACCACAGATCACCTCAAACTCATTTCGTGTAATTACACTGCCACATGTTTACAGGATACCTGTGCATGTTGTGGGATTGCAAGAATTTCGAGTCGAGGTCGGTCGACCAATAGAATATTCCTATACATGGAATACACAAAAAGGTTCGCACTACACGAACTGGCCCGGTATCAAGCAGGAATGTACACAGAAGGACTACGTTGTTTTGAGTAGCCCGTATTGTCAAGGAACGAATGTGGTAAGATTTCACATCACTGTAAAAGACCAGACCTACACATATACTCAGTTCGGAGAACTCATCGCTCCACCCGTACTGAAAATAGATAGGCGAGGTAATCTTAGTGTTGCAGCTGCTCGTGGAGCAGATGTAACTGTCGAAACCTCGACCAACGGAGTCGACTGGGTACCGGCGCCTCGAGTCCGAAGACTTGTCGTAGTTCCCAGGGAACCACAACGCTTCTACCGGGCTTTCGCAAATTAGCTCGAACACTCAGCCCTTGCTGCAGCCTCTCTGCAAGCAAGGGATTTTTTATATCTCTCCTTGACTTGCACTATATATTTTGAGAAAAGCTGATTTAGTTTTAAACAAACTGTTATCTGCCGGATGATTGCAGTCTATCTTAAACTCATAAGTACCAGTTGTAATAGTATCTATATTTACTAATGATCCATCAACAGTCACGTCAACATGACCTGAACGCCACTGATCGTTAAAGTAACTATCCGTAGTAGGATCAATGATCGGTACGCACCTAAATCCTTCCCCAGTATTAATATCATATACTGGCAATGAATTTGTCCACTCAAGCGTCACATCGGTACCGAGTTTGACCACCAGAGGACTTGTGCTTGGGTGAGGTTTAACAGCCTCGCCTATACCAGGAGCTCCGATTTCCAAGGTCAAAGAATCATCTTTTACTATGGTTATATTGACAGTTCCGCAACTTACAGTGACTGTATTTTTAGTGACATTATCTGTTATAAGAATGGTCAAAGTCTGATTTACCGCACTGCTATTGTTGAAGGTAAATGATTTCGACAGAGGGGTATATGTGTATTCTCCACTACCTCCTGTCACAGTTATTTGTGGAACGATAGTAACAGGTGTATTTGAAGTCTGAATTCTGCTGGATGCTGGTACTACAGTGCACGAACCAGACAAAGATGTGTACACTACATTATTAGGAATCTCTCTATCGATCGTAACCCCGGTAAATCCAGAAGCTAGATTGACATCTGGCATAAAGTCCACCCAACCGACAACCGATCCACCCCAGGCATAGCCGCTGAAATTGTTAAATGTAACGGTATTTGCCGGATCATTACCGAGAGTGACACCACCTATAGATTTACCACTAGGACCAAAGGTGTTTGGTGATATATGATTTGTACCCTGAAGTGCTATCCAACCATCCCAACCGTCAGTTCGTGGTTCCATAGTAGAACAATCTCCATGCAGAGTCCCCGAACAAGCTCTAGCCCAACCGGTTACTTTACCGCTTAAATTACTCACACCAGGCGTCAGATTTACCTGTGCATTTTCACCAACGATAGAAGTGTTAGGAAAACCTGAAAGACCGCCGAACTTGATCCAACCGATATTATTAGACCAGGCATAACCAGACAGTGTGCCGATAAGTTGCTGTGAAGTCGAAGTAGCCATCGTCACACCATAAGGACCGCCACCGGCATTAGCGAATTTTATCATACCGATTTCTTGAGCTAAGGTAGATTTTGAATTACTATTGGCAGTCGCATTATCCGATGAAAAACTGATCCAACCGATATTGGAAGCCCAAGCCCATCCGCTCAGCTTGAGTGGCTCACTGGCAGCGGGAATCGGTATGTTAATCGTGATATGTCGAGGAGGTGTAATGGTTGAATTTCCTTCCGTATCATATACTCTGGCTTCGATATCCGTTTCACCATTATCGATTGATGTGATATTCCAAGCATAACCAAACGGCGCAGAATAATCTGTGGCAAAATGTACGCTATTTTTATAAAAAAGTACTCTGGCACCTTGATAATCACCACCAGTAGTGACAGTTATATTGACCGCCTGTGCAGTAGTGTAGACCGTGCCCTCCGCCGGTGTTAACATAGTAATCGATACAGAACTAGGTGATGGTGCCGGAGGAAGCGGGGTTGCAGTTGGACTAGGTGTTCCTCCTGGAGTTGGCGAAGGACTGGATTGTGCCTGACTCAACATCGGTATAGCTACTCCGACTACTAGAAACAAGGCAATCAATATTAAAATATGTTTTTTCATGTATTAATTGGAAAAAGTAGGATAATAACACCTATATAATATCGCTTATTGACTACAAAAGCTAAAAAGACTGTGGATAGCAACCAATGTAACCCATGGCTACATTATGTCCCGTAGTAACCGAGGATTGTGACCAGCGAAGCGCCCGCAGGTTACGGAGGGACATGATGTTGCCATGGGTTACATTAAGATAACAAACTTACGATTTTGGCCAAGATTCGACCATTAAGATTGAATTGCCTGTATTCATCTCCTGCCAGATTTCTTCGGTCAAAAACGGCATGAATGGGTGCAATAATTTGATAATTGAAGATAAAATCCTCAAAAGAAGCTGCTTGCGGGATTTATTGATCTTTTCAGATTCAGAATCAGTCTGAGATCCGACATTTGTCGCACTTACACCACCAGCAAATAATTTCTTACTATCTTCGAGTATTATGTCTGCAAATTCATGCCAGGCATAATGATAGAGTTTTTCGGCAGCCAGATAATATCTGTAGTTGTCCATGTCGGTAGTCAGATCTTTGCATAATGCATCGAAATCAGACATCAATTTTTGATCGTGATCCGAAAACTCCGTAAAATCTGGATCCAACTTTTCCCCTTCACAGGATGACATGACGAAACGTGTAATATTCCAGAGCTTGTTGGCAAAGAGTTTATAAGCTTTGATCTTATCTTCCCCGATCTTACTGTCACTGCCCGGACCGACTCCGACAATGAGTGACATTCTGACCGCGTCAGCACCGTACTTGGCTATCATATCTAGTGGATCGACGTTATTACCCAGAGATTTACTGATCTTTCGGCCTTTGGCATCACGTACGAGTCCGTGTAAATATACAGTCTTGAATGGAACTTCACCCAGAAGATACGTGCTCATCAATATCATTCTCGCTACCCAGAAAAAGAGTATGTCCGAGCCAGTTTCGAGTATGGTAGTCGGATGAAAATCGCGATGTAAATCAAATTCTTTTTTGTCAGGCCAGCCCAAAGTCGAAAAAGTCCAGAGACCTGAAGAAAACCATGTATCCAAAGTATCCTCATCCTGTTTCCAACCATCACCTTTTGGAGATTCCATACCAACGAAAACTTCTTTTTGACCAACCCTGTCGCCTGTTGCGGATCTGTACCAGACCGGCAGACGATGTCCATACCAGATCTGTCTCGATATACACCAGTCGCGGAGATTGCTTATCCAATTGAAATAGACCTTTTCGAAATGATCAGGAATGATCTTGATCGCTCCAGAAGTCACTGCTTCGATCATCAACTTTTTTAGAGTAGTTTTCTTTCCATTTTGTTCAAATTCTTTATTGACAGCCACGAACCATTGCAATTTTGGCAATGGTTCTACGACTCCACCAGTTCTCTGGGCCAAGCTGACGTTATGTTCGATATCTTCTTCTTTTTCCAACAATCCCTCCTTTGTAAGCCAAGCGACTACTGCCAGACGAGCTTCGGTCGTCTTTTTGCCGACAATAGTTTCCGAGCCGACCATCATCTTGGCATATTCATTGATAACCTGCTTCATCGGTAAACTATGTCTCTCGGCTATTTCCCAGTCGATCATAGAATGAGCTGGAGTTACCCCCAAAGCACCGGTACCGAATGCTGGATCTACAGAAATATCGGCAATAACTTTTAGATTGATCTCTTCACCGGCAAAAATTGTTTTGAATTCTTGACCAATGTATTTTTTATATCTCTCATCTTCGGGGTGAACGGCAATAGCAGTATCTCCCAGCTTTGTCTCAGGCCGAGTCGTGGATATGGTGATCGGTATATCCTTGGAATATTTGAATGTATAGAGTTTGGCTGGACGAGTTTCGTATTCTATCTCATCATCAGAGATAGTCGTCTGACCCTTCGGATCCCAATTGACCACTCGATAGCCACGGTATATGAGACCGTCATTGTACATCTTATTGAAGGCCGTACGAACCGCCAGATTTCTCTTGTCATCGAGAGTAAATGCCTCACGCGACCAATCGATGGACACACCCATCCGGCGCATCTGTCGTGTGATAGTGTCATGAGTCACGGTCACATGTTCGGCAATGCGACGCAACAATTCTTCACGACCGAGATCGTACCTCGATTTCCCTTCTTCTTTTTGGATCTTCTTCTCAATGACTGACTGAGTCGCGATAGCGGCATGATCCGTACCGGGAATCCACATGGTCTTTCGGCCAGTCATGCGTGCGTAACGGACCATGATATCTTCGATAGCCAACATTAGCGCCGACCCCATGTGCAAGTTACCAGTGACATTTGGTGGCGGTAAAACCATCGAAAATGGCTGACCCTTCTTATTCCTATCAGGTAATTTATCGGGATCAAAAAAACCGCTTTTCTCCCACAGAGAATATATGCGTTCTTCAGTCGCTACGAAATCGTAAGGCTTATTGAACTTATCAGGAATGGAATCCTGTCCTTGTCCTTTCATGACAGGAATAGTAGCAGAAAATTAAGGATTCATGAAGCGTATGTAAATAAAGTAACCACACACATTGTTCTTTTTTATTCCGAGAATTATATATAAGATAATATTTCAGAGCTCGGTGAACATTGTTCCGAAACGACTCGCAAGGTCACCCACTCCAAATTGCAACCATATATGAGTAGACGGAGCTACTCATATATGGGCAATTTGTTCGGGGTTCAAATCACATTGCGAGTCGTTTCGGAACAATGTTCACCGAGCTCTCACACCAAATACCTCAATAACTATAGTAATAAGATCCGTAAGAAACGTATGGATTGCTTACTGTATAAACAGATGGTGAATAGTAAGATGGGTATGAGTATGAGGAATAGTATGAAGAATTGGGATAAGACCAGGAACCGTCGTAATAAGATGATCCTCTATTGCGATCGCGGTCACTATCGTCACGTCTAGGATTGCGATCGTAATCATAGTCTCGTCCATAATCGTAATTGTAATTGTAGTCGTAATTATGATTATAAGAAGACAAAGTATATGAAGCACCCTGAAACAAGGGTACATCGTAGGTGTAACCACCGTGTCTGTATTCGTCACTATAGCCGTAGCCATAATCATAACTGTAACCGTAGTTGTAGTCGTAAGAATAATCTCCGTAATATCCATAGGTCGTAGGCATGTATCCAGCCAAGGCCTTATCTGGTCCGATCAATGAAAACACACCAGTTATGACAGCCGTTATTGCAATAGATATGATTATTTTGTTTGATATTTTTTTCATCAGTTTTGTATGATTAAAAATCAAATTTACTGGTTTATTATACACACAAACATCTCTTTCAGTCAATATGTACCACGTCAAATATGTGTGGCATAACAAAAGCCCATCCCTTTCGAGATGGGCTTTTGTTGTCGCTCAAATGAACCTTATACTCGGGTTACATTCTTTGCGCTTGGTCCTTTCTGGCCATCGACGATCTCGAAATTGACTGTATCGCCAACTTTGAGTTCATTGAATGAAACGCCTGAAAGATCATTGGAGTGGAAGAAAAGGTCCTTTGTCTCGCCTTCGCGAGCAATGAAACCAAATCCTTTCTCCGTCAGAGTCTTGATTGTTCCTGTCATGATGATTGAATATATTGTAATTGAAGAAATTCGACTAATCCCTCGTGTGCATATCATAGCACTCTTGAATATCAATAGTCAAGCGCATGTACAGGTACGTCTCGTTAGGATATTATGATCTCATGCAAATAGGACTTATCATACATACGGTCATAAAGATTGTTTACGTGCGTATGAAGAATTATGATAAAAAAATAAATAGAACCTCTTTATCAATATGAAAAACCACCTTACAGAAATTGAAAAGATTAAGAAGTATTTTCCACTGATTTTGGAAGAGCAGTTCAGTACTGTATCGAGTGGTACCCATTATGATGTATATGCTTCGGCGAATTACGTCGCACGTTTTAGAGACGATGAACATGGATTATTGAAGAGAGAAGGAGAATTTCTTCGCGGGCTCGATCATGTGTTGATACCAAAAGTCGTGTGGATGGATACAGTTTCGTTTCCTGCGGCCATGATAGAAAAAAGGATTTCTGGGCAAACGATCGATAGTGTATGGAGATCGATGGCTAGGAGACAAAAGGAACAAGTGGTGAGCGATGTGGTTGCATTCATCCAATATCTGCGAACCAACCATAGTGCTTCGATATATTCTGTCCGAACCGGAAAAACATATAGTCATTTTATGGATTATCTAATGGATGGAGTCGAGCAGAAGTTGATCGAAATTCAGAAGTTTGAAAAGATTTTACATGTGTTGGAGGATATAAGATTACTACTGGCAAAAGGCGAAGAAATCAAGCCACTTTTTGATATATCACAAAGTTCTTTGATACATGGCGACCTTATTATTCACAATATGTTGACTGACAATGAAAAGTTGACTGGAGTTCTTGATTGGGAATTAGCTCTATATGGAGATCCTGACTATGATCTCTGCCGTCTCTTCTATTATCAGGAATGTGCACAAGCGTATCACGAGCAAGGTGTAGATGAGACGTACGAAGCAGAATACATGAACATGTTGGTTGAAAATATAGAACAATCTGACATCATTAAAGACAAGAAAATTTTTCAGAGAAAGTATGAATTTGTAAGAGCCATGTTTTTTGTACATGCACTTTATTGGGATGCAAAATCTGAAGATCCTGAAAGTAATCTTTCGGAGACTACCGATTTGTGGAATAAAAAGCAGGGCTGAACATTGAAGTCCAGCCCCGTGAGTGATGTATTGATTATTTAATCTTTTCGACTACTTCTACCCAATTCTCAACTCTTGTGACCTTCGAGCAAGAACTGTCTGTATTCTGTAATATTCATTCCACTGGATGTTTCTTTAAAAGCTCATTAAACTTCTCATATGTCGGTTCAATACCGTAGATTTGAATAAATAACTCAGTAAAGTCTTTTTGTGAGGCGATCGATATTAATCCCTTTATAAGATCCAATAGCTTCTGTTTGCCAAATTCTTTGACTAGTAAATGCACTGCAAATCCAGATTCGGCATATACGCCCTTGTCACCTTTTTCATGAAAACTGAGAAATTCGTTGAAACTCTCCACTGGACGCTTTTGCTTATTTTGTCCAGAAGTATATATCGCAACACCTTCACAAAGCCAAACAGGCTTCATGTTACCACCAGAAAGAATTCGATAAAAAGCATGACTTATCTCATGCTTCAATAATGAATAATATGTCTCAGGTGAATATTTATGGTCGCTTTCAGCGTTGAAATTATTACGATCGAGGATAAATACTTTGTTCCCTTCTGACCACCCGACAACCCACGATTCAGTTTTTTCTCCTTTCAATAAATCGATTGATTTTCGATCTTTGACTACAATAGTAACAGGCAGATGGTGGACCCAACCGATTTCATAAAATTTATTGAGATCGTCAATTGATTCTTTACAAATCTTATCGATGAATTCGTCTTCAAATGATTCGATTTTTAGAGGCATGATGAATTGCATTTATTATAGTATTTTGTTAATAGACCCTACATCATATATGTCTTATGTTCCCCCATTCTATTCAAAAAATATCTGTCGTGTGTGACAACTATCACTGTTCCCTCAAAATGATTGATGGCTTCTTCGAGAAAGTCTAGCGCGTAAATGTCCAGATGATTTGTCGGTTCGTCCATTATGAGACAGTTCGGCTGTTGAGCGATGATCGAGGCTAAGATAAACCTAGATCTTTCTCCTGGAGACAATTCGTTCCCGCTCTTTTTGATTTCTTCCTTTGTGATGCCGAGATTGTTCAGAATTGCCCTGAACCCAGTCTCATCTTGGCTATGAGATTCTTTGATGCGCCGTATAACGGTATCATCTCCGAGTTCTGATTCTTGCGGTATATATCCAATATCAACTCGCGCACCTTTTTTGATCTCACCTTTATCGTATGTCACATCGCCGATAATCATTTTCAAAAGAGTTGTCTTTCCTGCACCATTGTCTCCTATGATTGCCACCTTGTCTCCAAACGATATGTTCAGATCTATTGGTCCGATATTCTTGGTACCAATTGTCTTTGTGATTCCCCTGATCTCGAACACCATATCTCCGCTTCTTTCTCTGACCGGTATATCGTAAGTTATGATCGGCATTTCTTTTGGCTTATCAACCCTTTCAAGCATATCGATTTTCTCTCGAGCCAATTTTACAGCCTTTCCAAGTGTTTTTCCTGACCAGTCTTTCTGGTTTCCACGAGCCACCTTTTCATTGTCTGTTTTTTTGGGTCCCTTTTCTGCGCGAGCGGACCATTGCTTCTTGTCTCGGAGTGATCGCTCTAACTGTCTTTTCTCTTCGAGATAATCGTTGTATCTTTTCCATTCGTTTTCGATCTTTTGTTTTCGCAGAGACATGTATAACGAAAATGGACCGGGATATATGGAACCCTTTCGGCTATTAGCATCAATCTCTACGATCTTATCAGCCATATTCTCCAACAACTGACGATCGTGGGAAACGATGATAAAAGCTGAATCTTTTTTACGTTTTCTTATAAAACCTTCCAAAAATTCCAATGCCGACGAATCTAGGTTGTTTGTCGGCTCGTCGAGAATATAGAGATCAAATGGCGCACCCAAAAGTTTAAGAAGATTGATCTTGCTTTTCTCTCCACCGCTCAGATCACCGATTTTCTTTATCATAATCTCTGGAGCAAGATTCAATTTACTAAAATCTTTAATGGCAGTTTTTGATAGACAATCCGAAACAGTCAATTTTCTTTCTTCATCAGTCATTTCTTGCTCTTGATATGCGACTCTTATGTTTTTTGAGAGGGTGATCGCCCCTTTGCTCTGATTGATCTTTCCAGCAATAATCTTTAGTAGGGTAGATTTTCCCACACCGTTTGGACCAACCAAGGCGACGACTTCCCCTCTTTGCATGGAAAAAGAGACATCGCGAAGTATTTTATGTTCGCCAAAAGAAAATCCTATATGGGTACATGAAATAAGCTGGTTTTCCATGATTATGAATCATATCGTATCATAATATTTTGCACCCCCTATACTTTTTTCTTAATATATGCTTAAATACACACGGACCTAAAACCAGCATAACACAACAAAATAACAACAAAAATCGGTTAGTCCTATGAAATACAAAGTACTCGCGGTAGTCGCTCTTGGTCTGTTAATTCAGACCACGGCAGTCAGCGCTAACACTATCGATATAACCATGATCGCCGGAACCGGCATTCAAGACGACGGCTGGACAGCCGCCACCAGTCAGAATGGGATTCAGCTTGGACTGAGGGCACGGTATGCATACGTCGGCGGCGTCCTCGCCAATGACGGCAACGGTACTTACACTACCACGCCAGGATTTGCGCCGGCTCCACACGGCTCCCAAGCCAAGTGGAATTATGACATGTCGGTCTCAAACCCCAGCGGTCTTGGCTCGGCAACATACTATATATCCGTCGATACCGACGGTGGAGTGGCTTATAACCCACTCACGTTTCTGGTAGCAGCATACGGCGACAATAGCTATGGTACAGCAGCCACACCCAACGGCGGCGGAATCGAAGGATCATTCCTGTTGCACGTGTTCGACACGGTGATGCAAAACTCACAGAACATCACCTTTTTCCCACAGTCCCTTTACGGCCTCGATCCATCGGTCCCTGGGACATACGGCTTTGAACTCTTCGCGGTACCGTTCGGTGCCGGACCAGATGCTACTAGGCTGGCGAGCGTCGGTATGACCGTGCAGGTCGGGGACGGCAGAGTCCCAGATCACACCACAACCGGCACGTTGTTAGCCGGAAGCATGCTCGGTCTGGTCTACCTTTCGAGGAAGACCAAACAGTTGGCATAGCACACAAAAAATCGCGCACATCGATTCAAATCGATCAGACTCTCACACCCACGTGGAAACAAAATCACGTGGGTTTTTTATATGATTTTTTCTGATATAATTATTTCATGATCGACCATTATGGCGAAAAACAGACGCGTGAACTGCCCGATCCGCCACATTGGTCGAAGATGCTGGGAGTTGGTATTGTAGTCATGGGTTTGGCTATAGGCACAGGAGAACTCATCATGTGGCCACACCTAGTCACCAAACACGGTCTCGGCATACTTTGGGCAGCCATAGTCGGTATTACATTCCAATATTTCATAAATCAAGAAGTAGCCAGACATGCTCTAGCTAGCGGCGAAAGTTTCTTTACTTCATCTTCCAGAGTATTCAAATGGTTCGCGCCCTTTTGGTTGTTCTCAGCTGTATTACTTTACATCTGGCCCGGCTGGGCTGCAGCTATTGGCACGACAGTCCGTGAACTTGTCGGTTTTGGAAGCTACATTCTCTGGGCAGTGGTTAGTCTCCTTTTGGTGCTTACTTTGACTATGCTCGGAAAGAGAGCATATGCCATACTCGAAGGGTCATTGAAAATAATAGTGCCAACTTTCTTTGTTCTGCTTGTAATATCTAGCATCATGTCTCTATCTTTGGAAGACATAAAAGGTGCGCTCCTAGGCATCACAAACTTTGGCTTCATACCGAGCGGAGTGGATCTACCAGTACTCTTGGCCGCAATCGTTTTTGCTGGAGCTGGCGGACTTTTGAACCTATGCGTGTCACTATGGTATCGCGACAAACAAATAGGCATGGGTCGTCACGTCGGTCGTATCCTAAACCCCATCACCGGAAAATCCGAAGCGGTCTCCTACGAAGGATATCGTTTCGAAGCTCATCCGGAACATTTGCGACGCTGGAAAAAATGGATGCGCTTCATCAGGATCGATCAAGGATTGATATTTTGGTTGCTTGGACTCATCACGCTATTATTGTTGAGTGTCAATGCCTACGCCATACTCACACCGCAAGGATTGATTCCTGAAGGACTAGATGTGGCTGTCGTCCAGGCGCATATATTTGGTGAAAACTGGGGACCGATAGGTTTCAATGTGTTCCTCATAATGGCATTCCTCATGCTCTTTTCAGTCATGTGGACCGTTATCGACGCTTTTTCAAGGATCACTTCGGATATTCTCTATGTCAATTCACATACAGGACCATTCAAAGCTCGTCTCACATGGATCAAAGATGTACCATTAAATAAATTGTATTATTCATTGGTAATAGTTGTTGTGATTTTGAGTTCATTTCTATTAACCATAGAACAACCTCTGGTATTGCTCACGATTAGCGCGGTATTAGGCGGTCTCACTATGGCCGTTTATACTCCAGTTCTCTTTTATATAAATAATTTTCGCCTGCCAGAACCGCTTCGTCCGGGAATTATCACCAATATCTTTATGATCTTGGCTTCGATATTTTATATAGTATTCACCGTTATAGTCCTATACGGTTACATTTTTTAAAGTATAATGCCATCATGACATCAACACATACATATCGAGGAGTGGTCTGGATAGATCTAGAGTCACCAAATGATGATGAGATTTCCGGACTCATAAAGCGCTACGATTTGCATCCATTAGTCGGTGAAGAACTAAAGACTTCATCGTCCATAGCCAAGATCGATTTTTATCAAGAATACATCATGGTTGTTCTGACATTGCCAGTTCGACTGCGCAAAAACGGCAATCATGAGATCGTCAATCGTGAAATTGATTTCGTGATCGGAAAAACTTTTCTCATCACATCTCGAACCGACACTATCGAGCAATTGGAATATTTCGGCAAAATATTTGAGACAAATTCCATATTGAATAAAGAAGAAAAGATCGAACATGCCGGCTATCTCTTTTACTATATGGTAAAGCGCCTCTATGCTGGACTCATCGAAGATCTGGAAAATATAAAAGATTCACTGCTATCAGCCGAAAATGCCATCTTCAAAGGAGAAGAGAGAAAGATGGTCGAAGTCCTTTCTGATATATCACGTGAACTGATCGACATCAAGCAGACTGTCCGAACACATCATGATATCTGGGAAGAATTGGTAAAGAGTCAGAATCAAAACTTTTTCGGCAATGATTTTGAAACTTACATTCGAGATATTCGAGACGAATTTAACGTTATTCATGATCACATAGTAAATTCTCGTGAATTGCTCGCTGATCTGCGTGAGACGAACGATTCCCTGCTTTCCACCAGACAAAATGAAATCATCAAAGTCTTGACTCTGGTCGCTTTCATCTTTTATCCATTAACATTCATAGCTTCGCTCCTCACTATCCCAGCACTAAACGTACCTCTCATCGGAACATCTTACGGTTGGTTCATAATACTTGCTGGCATGATCGTCTTGACCGTTGTGCTATGGGCATATTTCAAGAAAAGGAAGTGGCTCTAGATAAATACTAAAGATATATACCAAGCGACAATAAATACTGATCTTCAAAACCTCAAGCCCGTAAAAATTATATGGAAATAAAAATCTACAACACATCATCGCGCAAAATCGAGACTTTCGAACCCTTAAAGAAAGGTGTTGTGTCGATGTATCATTGCGGACCGACAGTCTACGATACACCGCATATCGGCAACTATCGCACGTTTATATTTTATGATCTTGTCAGACGTCTGTTTGAATACAATGGTTACAAAATAGCCCAAGCAATGAATATCACAGATGTGGATGATAAGACCATAAAGAGAAGTCGGGAGGAAGCAGTGGATCTAAAAACCCTGACTTCGAAATACGAAAAAATGTTTCTCGACGGTCTCGATGCTCTCAATATAAAAAGGCCTGAACATATCCTCCGAGCAACAGAGTATGTGGACGAGATGATACGGATCATCGGTATTCTTCTAGAAAAAGGTGTGGCATATAAAACCAGTGACGGCATATATTTGAGCATCGATAAAGTCCCTAATTATGGAGCTTTGGCACATCTGGATCTGTCAAAATCCGATCAATCCCAAGAACGCATCGCCAACGACGAATATGATAAAGAAAATCCACGAGATTTTGCATTGTGGAAATTCAAAACTCCGGATGATGGACCTGTATCTTGGCAGACTCCCTTTGGCGAAGGACGTCCCGGTTGGCATATAGAATGTTCGGCAATGTCCATGAAAGTGCTCGGAGAGACGATCGATATTCATACCGGCGGAGTCGATCTATTATTCCCGCATCATACAAACGAGATCGCCCAGTCCGAATCAGTCACCGGAAAACAATTCGTCAGATATTGGATGCACGGCGCTTTCATCACAGTCGACGGCGAAAAAATGGCCAAATCAAAAAGAAATTTCCTGAAGCTCGAAGATCTACTCGAACAATCTGTTTCTCCCCTAGCCTATCGTTATTGGTCACTGACCGCCCACTATCGATCACCGGTGAATTTTACTTGGGAAGCGATCAAAGCCGCTCAGACAGCTCTCATAAGGATGATCGGTATATTCGGAACTCTTCCTAACGGAGGCGTGGTAAATATGTCATACAAAGAACGATTCAATGAATGCGTAAACGACGATCTCAATATGCCAAAAGCTATAGCTCTTTCATGGGAGCTTCTGAAAGATCCCGTGGTGATAGACGCGGACAAGCGCTCCACCTTGCTCGACTTCGATCTAGTCCTTGGCCTTCGACTCGATTCATCGCCAAAGGTTGCCAGCGTAGAAATACCGGCTGAGATCCAAGCATTGGCTGAAGCGCGAGAACTAGCTCGATCAGAAAAAGATTGGCAAAAGGCGGATGCCTTGCGACAAGAAATAGGAAATCGTGGCTTCGTCATCGATGACACACCGAACGGTATTGTTATCCGACAGGCTGATTAGGGGATTCCTGAGGTCCGCTACTCCTGACGCATAAGTTCCCTGATCTCCTCGCGAATATCGCCGACATTGTCGGAATTATCCTGACGACTGGACTCGATATGATCTTCGATATCAGCCAGTCTCGAATATAGTCTAGACTCGACCGCATCGACCCGTTCCTCCAATCTTTCAAAACTTCGCGATATAGAAACAGCGACATCATCACCATTTTTATATATCACTCTCTCGATAACCTCAATATCTTTTTGCTCTAATGACATATGATATTATTATTTTTCTTATAACAGATATACTGTAATCTCCGAGAGTAAAATCTGAATAAAATTGATTTCAAATCGAGATAAATTATCGTTAAATATAATGATTTCATCATTTCTTATTCTCACCACCACTAACCTCAACGATCTCAACATCACATTGTTATCCCTAAAAATGGAATTCCAAGACGTTTTCTTGCTGTTTCACCTTTGAGAAGATGGTTGCGACGCTCGGTTATACAATTACGACTATTGCTTGAATCCGTCTTAGACGAAGACATACTCTCGGCTATTGGTTTTTTGATAGCACGAAATGATGAACCTAAAAATATCGTATGCTTGCCATATTTTCGATCGATCCGATCGACTGCTTCGTAGATCTTATTTGTCTTTGCTAATAATGCAGAATCACCAAAGAGATCGAGAGTTGAAACATCATCATGAATAAGGTTCATCAAAATAACTCCTGTAGATCTATACAAAAATCCTTTATTGAAAACCTCCCCAAATCTTTCACGAGCCAAGGATAGTATTTGTTCTGGTGTTCTAACTCCTACATTTAGATTGATTTCCAAACCTGAATATCGGAATTCTTGATTCTTAATAAAAAAAGCAAATTTCTTTGCAAATAGATCATGTCGGCGTAGCTTGATGCAAGCATTTTCAATATTCTTTGATAGTTCAGCAAATACAAACTTCGCATCACTAGAAGGTGGAGTAAAAGTCTTTGTTTTGCTTATAGATGTATAGTCATGTTTTTCGCCAAGCGTAAGTGGATATACGAAACTGCCATTCAATTCAGAATGAATCTCTTGAAACGGTTTTGATAGATTGGATCTGACCCAATATTTATCTCTAATTGCAAAATCTAAAGCTGTCTTGATGCCATATTTATTGAGATATGCAGATGTATTTGGACCAATACCCCAAATCTTTTCTACAGGAGTTTTCGAAAGATATAGATGAATATTGTAACCAGGAATTATAGTGAGGCCAGATGGTTTCTTCCATTTTGAACCGATTTTGGAGAGCACTTTGTTGACAGATAAACCAACAGAAAATGTCATACCAAGCTCAGTATCTAGATCGTGCTTGATTCGCATAGCCATCTCCTCATAGGACATATTATTTGGTCGACGCATGCCGGTCAGATCAGCAAAACATTCATCGATACTATATTCTTCAATATCAGAAGTAAATCGACGAACTATTTCGTACATCCGTTTTGAATACAAACTATATGTCTCATAATCTGAAGGCAAAATGATGACGTCCGGACAGATTTTCCGAATATCTCGCAAACTCATGGCTCGAGTCACGCCACGCATCTTGGCTTCATAAGTCATAGATGATGCTATACCACGCTCGAGACCTGTCACTACCGGCTTACCACGAAGAGTCGGATCCTTAGCAACTTCACATGATGCGAAAAAAGCGTCTCCATCGACATGAAGTATGGCGCGTGGAAATGAATGGATCGTGAGTGGTTGCATGAAACAGTTTACACGATCGAGATCGTACTCGATGAATTTTAATATTTTCTCACAACTCCTTTGACAATCGCAGCGACCTTGAGATCTGTCGTTGGATATATAGGTTTGTATGCACTGTTAGCGGGTTCCAAAAATATCGTAGTGCCTTTTTTACGAAAATATTTCATAGTCCAACCGCCATCAACCTCAGCAATGACAATATCGCCATCTTTCGGATTGTTACGTCGTTCAGCTATGACCAAATCGCCTTCTTGAATGCCTGCATCTATCATGGAATCACCTTTTACTTCTAGAAGATATGTGGCTTCTTTGTTTTCGATGAGATAGTCATCGAGATTCATCGTATCTACCAATTCTTCTTCAGCTGCACTCGGAAATCCAGCTTCAACTAACCCGAGAAGAGGCACCTCGCCTATGAGCTTATTTGGAATGAGACGACCCGTTGAATCCTTCTCTAGTATTCCTTCTCCGACTAATTTATTGACTAATTTGTATACGGCATTTTTAGATTTGAAACCCAAAAGAGTCATGATCTCCGCATACGAAGGCATTCGTTTTGTACTCTTATAGAAATTTATTATTTTTTGTTTGTAATTTTGCATTGTCTTAAAATCAGAATAGAAACATCGATGCAAAACTGAGGGACCTTGCGAACCACGACCTCTTTGGTGCCAACCGAGCAAGCTCAGCCATCAAGAATTTGTGCCGGAGCGCCTCACGCCTGTAAGAAGCGCCTTTGATGATGCGAAGATCAATCTCTCGATTGAGTCTATCGATCTCGGATCTGATAGTTCTGATGACTTGTTGCTTGCTCATATTTTTGTGGTAATTATTAGTCTTATTTAATAATGATCCCTCTCTTATTGCCATAACAGTATAGGTGAACAGCCGTTCACCTGTCAAAGAATACTGTGGATAAGTACAGATGTAACTACTCATAAATACCTCAACATAATGTTCCCACTAGCTTGGTGAACATTGTTCGTCAGCGACGAGCAATGCGATTTGAACCCCGAACAAATTGCCCATGTTTCAGTAGTTCCATCTGCTGAAACATGGCTTCAATTTGAGAGTGATGACCTTGCGAGGAGCTGAGGGACAATGTTCACCGAGCTATTCCACATTATGTTGATGGGGTGTTTCCAAGCTATTGAACCCGCTAAAGTTGACTATATGCCTATACGCATGATATAATACTACTTGGCTTCTTTGACAAATTAAGTTTTCAGCAAATCACAAACAAAAAGGATAGTTAATGAAAAAACGTCTGTTAGATGCTATCTCGACAGTTCAAAAAGCTTCGAGATACTCATTTGCGTTCTGTTTCCGAAACAACCGCAAGGACACCATCACAATTGCAGGGTTAATTGTTGCTCAGACACTTCTCGGCTACGTCATGATATTGCTCATGGGCGAGCTCATTAGTTCCATACAACTTCAGCTAACAAATCCCCGTCAGAGCCCGATCACATTGAAAGAGTTCGTTGGCGGCGGATATTTCCTGCCCGTCCTGATGTTTATTGTGGCATTGTTCATCGAGATTGTCTTGCAGAAATTCCGGTCATTTATAGTTCAACGACAAAGACATGTTCTTCGGTTGGCTAATAACCAAGAAATGAATGACCTGCGTGCTTCACTAGATATTGCACGCAAAAGGAGCAAGACCTATGACGACATAGAAAAGAAAATCGATGAATTACCCGAAAGTTGGGGTACACGCATCTCATTTGCAGGCGAAATGATTGAATCATTAAGTGCGGTGATAGGATTAGTAGTGTTTGGGATTTCGCTTTTAACTACACATCCTATTTATGTCTGCATCATCTTGGCTATGTCCATACCCATGGTCTTCGCTGAGTTTGCCGCCGTAAGTCGAATGTGGAAACTGTCGCTTGAACTAATTCCACATCACAAACGTCGCAGTGTGTTACAACAGGCGTTCTTTGGGACCACATCATTCTTGCAAGGACTGATGTTCAATCAACTTCCCACACTCTCGAAACAGATCAAGGACAATCAAGATCATGTCCTCAAATCGGTACTTGAAGCACGCTGGCAAAACTTACAGATAAGTCTAGGTGCATACCTTTTTGCTATGGCGGGTTTGAGTATCGTACTCCTTCACTCCGTTTGGGGAACACTCTCTATTGGCGGAGACTTGGGTGCACTCACAGTCATTATAGGTTCGTCCAGACGACTACAATCATCGATCAGAGACATAGTTCTGCAGATTGCGACTCAATGGCAAAGTGCCAAAGGCATGGTCATGATCGAGGAAGAATATTTCGCCTTGAAACCTCTACTCTCGACAGTAAACCCTGTTGATCCAGAATTCACTGGTCCACCGACGATATATTTCAACAATGTATCGTTTTCATATCCCGACAAAGACGTGTTGGTACTAAGAAACGTATCTTTCACGATCCGGCCCAGATCCAAAGTGGCAATTGTCGGGACAAACGGTAGCGGTAAATCATCGTTAATCGGACTCTTGCTCCGGCACTATGATCCGACAAGCGGAAGTATTCACATAGGTGATTTGAACTTGAACAACATTGCACCTACAGTTTGGAGCAAAACAGCTTGTGCGTTATTGCAAAATTTTGCCATCATGGAACGCACTATAGGCTCGGAGATTGCGTCCTCAAGACTAGAAGAAAGCATCGACATGGAAAAGGTACGTGAATCTGCATCATTCGCCGAATTCACTCCCATAGTCGACGGTGACCCCAAAGGATTCGATTCTCAAATCGGCACAGAATTCGATGGACGGGAATTCTCTGGAGGCGAAGAGCAAAGACTCGCTCTGGCACGAGCTAAATACCGCGGTACGCCGATATTCATCCTAGATGAGCCTGATGCGAAGCTTGATCCAGAAGCTTCGGAACGATTGATGGATAAAATCTTCGCTCAAAAAGACACCACAATGATCATCGTGACACAACACGTCTCACGAGCAAAAAATGCCGATAACATACTTGTCTTGGACAATGGAGAATTGGTCGAGAGCGGAACACACGATGAACTACTTTCCAAGCATGGTAAGTACTCTTCTCTTCTGACAAAAGACAAGGCTAGACTGAGCATCGAGTAATACTCTTAAATAATTGATGCAGACCACTATCGTGTGACAGACGATAGTGGTTTTTTATTTACAGAAATTTGATTAGATATTTTGATACTAAATAGTATTTTTGCCAGAGAAATCACACAATATTTTCACTAGCTTGGTGAACATTGTTCGTCAGCGACGAGCAATGCGATTTGAACCCCGAACAAATTGCCCATATTTGAATAGTTACGTCTATTCAAATATGGTTGCAATTTGGAGTGGGTGACCTTGCGAGGAGCTGAGGGACAATGTTCACCAAGCTAGCTGGAACATTATGTTGGGGTCTATGTATGTGAATATCTACTCCAACCCACTGAAAATGTAAACCTCAGGTAAAGTATTTAATATGCCGGCAGGCTCATCGGCAAGAGTCATTTTGTTCTCTCGAATGTTTTTCATAGCTTCAAGTTTCGATTCACCAAAAGCGAAAACAAAAGCATAATTTATTTTACGTAGAGCAATCGGTGTAAGCGTAATTCTGGTGAAATTATCGGTGACATAACCAGTGACGATGTCAGTACAATCGACTGCAGGTGAATGAGGTAATATACCAGCTATGTGACCATCAGCTCCAATACCAAATTGAGCAATGACAACTTCGACACTTTCAAAAATTGACCTTATGTACTTATCATATCCAATCGCCGTTTCTTCGAGACTACGACCCTTGAGAATGGGAACGGATCTTACTCCATTAAAATCAAAACCATGATCGATAAGTTGTTGCCAATTGGAATCTGGATGACCAACTGGACCATAACGTTCATCTGTAAGAGCAATCGTCAGATTTTGAAAGTCGATATTGACCGCTGATTTCTTTATCATATTCATCACCGAAACCGCTATTGGTATATTTGATCCGCCAGCTATTAGCCATAAAACTTTTTTGCTTGCCACAAGCGAATCTATGATCCTATTTGCGAGCAATGGTGCTCCTTCATTCGAATCTGTTGATTTTATGAGATTCATTTTTTATTTATTAGTCTTTTTCTTGCCACCATATATGGCATGTCCGCCAAATTGTTTACGTAACAATGCTACGATCTTATTGGAATATTTCTTTTGATTGATCGGATTGGCAGACTCTACCCTGACATTACAAGCATCTTCGATGACACGCACATCGACACCTAGTTCTTTGCCTGTTTTTACCGTCCACTCCCCTTCACCATTGGCATCTATTTTTCCCTGAGTTCCCTTTACATCTTCATGATCGAAAATATTTCGAACGAGATCGATGAGCCAACTTCTTACAACCGAACCATTTTGGTATACTCGAGTAACGTCAGATAAATTTAGTTTGAATGGGCTGGCATTCAAAACCGCATAACCCTCGCCGATCGCTTCCATCATGCCGTATTCGATACCGTTATGAACCATTTTGGTAAAATGTCCGGCACCAGCCTTTCCCAAATATGCGAAATTATCACCGGCCGAAAGAGCCTTGATGAATGGTTGCAAAAGAGGCCACTTCTCTTTCTCTCCGCCAACCATGAGGGCAAAACCGTTCTTCTCTCCCCAGACACCGCCAGAAGTACCACAATCAAAAAAATGAACGCCTCGAGCCTTGAGTTTCTTGGCACGTCTCATGCTTTCTTTGTAAAAAGAATTGCCTCCATCTATGACGATATCACCGGCCATCAAATATCCACCCAGGTGTTTTTTATCAAAGATAAATTCATCGACTATTGCATGGGGCAACATGACCCAAAATATTCTCCGAGTCTTTTTTGAGCCCGCTTTGCTTGATTTTTCGACAGCTTCAGCTAGATCGTTCGTAGCATACACACCAGACTTTTTCATAGCCGTAACTGGTTCGATCGAACGATTCCAAGCGACGACCTTGAAGCCTTTCTTGTGAAGCCGCCTTGCGATCTGCGCCCCCATCCTACCTAGACCAAATATTGTAATTGAATTTTTCATCTCTATATTGTATCAGACCTCAAAATTTCCGAATACTCATCATTATTAATAATTCAGCTGGTATATATAAAAATCCCAACCAGTGACAATGCCACAGGCTGGGATACAACTGTATCAAATTCAGACGCACAACCCCTTGAGAAGCGACATTCTGATGAGCATGCCGTTACGTACTTGTCGAAAATAGGCGGCTCTCGTGTCATTATCAACTTCTTTGGCTATTTCGTCGATCCTCGGAAGCGGATGAAGTAATATTGAGCCTTGCTTCATGTATTTCATTTCAGATAGCCCCAAAGAGAGATTGAGCGTTGTATTGATGCTTCCTCGTTCGGTCTGAACACGAGTCCAATAAGCCACATCAGCATCTTTCAAGGCTTCCTCGACGTTCTCAGTTTCTTTGAAAGAAACACTATGCTCGTGAAGGTGGCCGATGATGTCATCTCTCATTTTGAGATTTGCCGGCGAGAGAAAAATAAACTTGACGTCCTTGAACTTCGTAAGCAGGTAGACCAGCGACCTAACAGTTCTTCCGTTTGCAAGGTCACCTCCGACTGTAACTGTAATGCCGTCAATCTTGCCAAGCTCACGTCTGATCGTGTATAAGTCGAGCAAAGCCTGTGTGGGATGTTGGCCCTTACCGTCGCCAGCATTGATAATTGATACTTCGTAATTATTGCGATCAATCACGGCAGCTGCTCGATCTGCCCCACCCGTCTCATGATGACGCAGGACGATGATATCCGGATCGTACTGACAAAGGACATTTATTGTGTCCTCGAGCGTTTCGCCTTTAACAGCCGAAGAGAATTCTCTGGCGTTCTCGGTTTGAACAGAAGCCATACCGATATGATGAGCTGCCGAACAGAAGGAAAATCTGGTTCGTGTTGACGCTTCGTAAAAGATCGCGAACAGAAGTCTCCCTTCACAGGATTTTCTTATCTCTTTTTTTCCTGCAGGATTATCATACACATGACCAAGTTCATCGGTTGCCGAGAACAGTTTTTCCAAAGCGGATCTATCGAACTGCTGTGAGCGCAATATATGTTTCATAATTTGATTTTAAAGTTTCAGATCTATTTTCAGATTACGCCACAATATATTTATTGTCAAAAGCTCGACTGATCAATCTTTCCCCTATCTTGCCCCAATCAAATATGATGATAATATACTGCACTGGAATCAAAAAGGAGCTAAGCGGATGATTCCACATAGCTCCTGATCTACATTTACTCGTCACTTTATCCAGGGAAGGAGTTCGAGAACTTTAACGTCCGCGGAATCATACCATTGACCATCGAAATGCACACGTTCCCCGACCGGACGATCGTTGAGTCCCTGTGAATCTTGGTGAGCGAGGCGTAATACGATATCTCTGGGTTCACCACCCTTAACTTGAACTCTAAGCCTGCAGGTCTGTCGAAACTCACTTATATTCATTCATTTTTCCTTTCGTCTAGATTTTATTCCCAAAATACTCATCCTAAACTATATTGTACTACCACTTTTAATAAGTGTCAATAAAATCGTAAATTTAAAACTATTTAATCAACTCCAAATCACCCTTCAAGATCGTAGGCTTCATGCCTAAAAGTGTTATCTTCATGAAAATATCATACCACGAAGATGGTTTTTTATTGCAAAAATAAATACCCGTGTTAGGATAAATCACGGTGAATGTTAACGGATTCCGAATTCGCTCTTTTAAAACACTTTTTCGAAAGGAGCGTTTAGACGGATACGGCGACCATGTCGCAAGCATTTGGTTTTCCTTATGCGTATCCAAATTGGTCTTTCATTGCAATGACAGGCGCGATCAGTTACTTGTGCCGCCTCCGATAGAATGTCATTGTCGATGAATCATACCGATTGCCGTGACTGCTGATGTACATTTAGGTGTGTCTCAGAAGTCATTCATTACCGGACTGATTCCGGTTTCGGCAGGTAAGGATCTGTTCTCTTCGCCGATAGTGATAGTAATTAGTGCTCATTGCCTCCGGGCGACCCTTCTTTGTAGGGGTCGCCCATTTTTAATAATGTATGATAACCACACACACTCTTATTTGCATTCCGAGAATATTCTGCGAAACAATATACTTATGTGTTATTATTTAAATATTGCTTAATAATAGTACATGCCCCCAAATCCCAAAAACAGAAGAGGATTTACTCTTATAGAATTGCTTGTAGTCACCTCAATAATCGGACTGCTTTCAAGTGTAGTGTTTGCAAGCGTAAATACAGCCAGAGCAAAAGCCAGAGATGCGACCAGAATGCAAAATCTGAAACAGATCTCTTTGGCAATTGAATTGTATTATAGTAAGAATGGTAATTATCCCCAAGGCTCTGGTTGGTGTACTCAGATCTCCAATCCTCTTAACAATTGGGGTACGAATTTTCAAACCGATATTGGAGAATGGATGCCAAAAGTACCTCTAGATCCAGTCTACGCCAATACTTATCAAGATTACATATATTGGAATGTAAATGATCAAAGTTATTATTTGTATGCAGAATTAGAAGCGACTGATCGTGAAAACGGAACTGATGGCATTGGTGCCTGCGCAAGAATCGGCAGTACACCGAATACATATGACTACAGAATACCGGTATTCACTAACTAATAACAAAAAAGAAGAACGATATGCATGTTTTGACATCACTATTTATATAACGTAGAGTATTTTCAGATCTATGACTACAATCGTGTTCTTGCTATTTTTGGGTGCTTTTGTGGCACCGATCATCTATGAGCGCTGGCATTTCATGACGAACCTCCAAGCGTTCTTCACTACTCCCCTGCGTACGCGTACGGGTCTACAGATTCATCACGGCCACTGGGGTCTCTTGTTTATCATCATATCTGGACTCTGGATGGTTTTCCTGGGTAGAAATACTCCTGTCATCATCTTCTTCGGCTACGGTTTGGGACTTCTCGTCGACGAGATCATTCCCTCCCTCAAGATGCCCAGCAAAGGGCGTGAACTGGAACTTCAGATATATAAATCAAGTTTACGGCACACATTACTCCTTGCAGTTGCATTTCTCATTTGTTTCGCAATCTTGTTTGCAATGAGTGGGTAAATCAGATGGAATCAACTCCTCGACTTGTCGGGGAGTTTTTTTTAATTCCGATCAAGCTTGAAAACAGATCGTTGAAAATATCGTAATACAAAAAAACATATCCTCAAACGACAATAATAAGTCGTACAACAAGCACTGATACTTCCTGTGAGCGGTTTTATCAAAACTAATGTTCTACTAACTTGACAACCACCATGGTTATGATATAGTGTTACCTGAAGTACAAGCACAAAAACAATCACAAATCAAAGGCTTCTGAATGAAAACATCAGACCGAATTACGACAGCAACGAACAGCAACGGACATACGACGGCAGCCAAGAAGATAAAGAAGGCGAAGGGCTTTCAATTCCAAGTGGAATACTACCCCAACCCGAACATCATCACCGTCCACACGAAGAAGATGTTTCCGAAGGCACAGACTGACCCATTGATGTCCTGTTTCAACAAGTCGGAGCGCAAGGGAAACCAGCACCCGCTCATCAAGTCTATTCGCCGGCTCAAGGGCGTCCTCAAGATCGGTAGCGAATATTACCAGCTCCGTGTCGAGAAGGCCAAACTGTTCAGTTGGGATGACCTTCTGCCGAAAGTTCGCATCGCTCTAAAGAATCATTTCGCCGACGGTAAAGAACTGGAAGAGATTCCCGCTCAAAAGCCCACTAGCAATTAACTCATGGCACTGCGCCTGCGGGGATGCGACGTGTAAAAGCGTCTGCCATCACATAGCCACCAGCGAATAACTGGTGGCTAAATTTATATCAACTTTATGGGGTACGGATCAGTTGCGCAGGCGACTTGTTTAGGTTCACAAAAATTCCACTCGCTCCGCTCGTTAAAATTTTTGTGACCATCGTTAGTGAATATTGGAACCGCTTGATATCATTGATTGAAATATTCGGTAAGTGCCGAGAAATATTGTGATTTATCATCCACATCTTTATAATCCTCTCTATCCAACCACTTGAACGAATCGTGCTCATCACTCAGTTTAATAACTCCTGACTTATACTTGCATCTATATCCAACAAGAAAAACTTTCTTGCCAGCATTTCTGTGGTGACTTGGTATTGTATTATTTCGTCCGCAAACTCTTCTCGACAATCTTCTTATACTCCTCAAAACTTTCCATGCCATATTCCGCGCGTCTTTTTTCGAGATCTTCCGGCTTTTCAATTTCGATATATTTTAGAACTCCATCATTGTCGATATTATATTGAGTACCATACAGCTGAGGTAATTTTTGAATAACCCTAGATTTATCAATCATATAAGCAATATCTCTTTTTTGTATTGACGTAGGATCTGAATTTTGTAAATTCTTAATTGATTCGCTTAGAAAATCAATATCTCCGGAATGTAGGACTACTAGAACAGCCGCCTTATATGCTTTTTGTGAGGTTAGATTTATTGTCGGAAAACCGATTTCAGTAATAATCTTTTTGACGATAGTAACATTCTTTCTATTTATTTCCGTGAGATCAGATGCGGTAATTTCTCCAGCTCTGAAATCTTTTATAGCTTGCTGATCAGTCTCCATTATTGTTTCCAGCGTCAGAGTATTCCTTTTTCTTAAAGCTGTATCCATAGGAACACTATACAACATCAAAAAGAAAAAAGGCACCCTTCGAAAAGAGTGCCATCCGTGTCGTGTCCGATCATCAGTTGGTATCGCTGTCGCCGGAGGCCTGGATAAACGTATCGTTTTCGCAAGCACATCCCTGTTGTGGCGGATCCATGACTTTGACTGGGCAAGGCTCGGCGTTGAGAAACGTAATTGGCGTTTCGTCTCGCTTTTGAGTCTTTGTATTCACAATTTTTCCTAATTCTGGCTAGAACCCTAGCCTTTTGTTCGTTTTAATCCTACTATATTTTCAGCAAGAAAGCAAATTCGCGAGAGCCAGTGATATTGGATGTCCAACAAGTTGTTCAGACGGCATCCATTGACCTTGCGGATTAATCTCGAAAAACGTGTAGCCGTCTTTTTTTGAGAAACCCATGTCGATGCAACCAAACTTAAGCCCGAGAGAACTGACCAATCCGACGCACATACTCTCGAGATCTTTCGGTAGATTATGCATGACGTACTTCCTTTTCACGTCATGATGTCGCCAATCGAGATTCACACCTTCCGCGTTATTCTCGATGAGGATTTCTGAAGCAAATACACGATCGTCGACAACAGTGATTCGAATATCAGAATCCTTGATCACCGCCTCTTGTAAGATGAATGGACAATTTGAAACTCGTCCGATGTGTTCTAGCAAACGTTTGGCATCGATAATCTTCGTGTAGATCGCTTTGTTTTTCCGTGACCTATCATCCGGGTCATGAGTCAATCGGACATAGCTACTGCCAACTGCTTTCATGATGAGAGAAATACCTGAATGTCTTACCACAAAGGCTTTAACCTTTTCAGGATCGTTGCTAATGCAGGTTTCTGGCACTTTGAACCCAATCTGTTTCGCCAAGGCGAGTTGAATTGGTTTGCGGTTAGCGATCCTGGTTGCTTCAGGTTCTGAGACCCACAAAACATCCTTGAGAAAAGCGAGCAAGCAGCTTAAGGCTATCTCGCTCTCATTTTGAATGTATTTTTGAAGGAGTGAGCTTCGAGTGTTTTTTACGGGGCCTTGCGGTCGCCGCCACCAAATACTCTTTACAGAATTCTCATCAAACGAGAAGCTGTCTAACATGGTCATCGATGTACTAACTGTTTCTTCAAATAGCATAGAACCCGACATTGCTATCGGAAATTCGCCAAAGTTAATAAGGTGAGCCGTTTGTCCGATTTCCGCAAGCCTCTTCATCAGAAAAAGCGCTGACTGGTCTTTTTCATGTGATGCAATAATGACTATTTTTGTTTTCATAGTTCTTCTGCGTTTGACACTACAATATATTACGATATTTGTAAATAGTGATAATTAGGCAGGCAGTTATCCACTTTATCCACTGAATCTGGTGTTTTACAAATCGTGTGACCCTACGGGGAGTCGAAGCTTACAGCTTCGGTACAGGCTTCGTATGGTACTCGCCGCTGGTCGCGGCTCCGTTCCATATACTCAGCCTTTTCGACTCCCCTTCGGAAGCTAACGCTTCCTCAGGGTCACAAAAATTACGCTCACTGCGTTCGCTAAATTTTTGTGACCCTACGGGGAGTCGAACCCCGATTCCAGCCTTGAGAAGGCCGTGTCCTAACCATTAGACGATAGGGCCCTTCGTCGGGCAAAACCCTTACACAAAAAACTTACACCTTCCTCAACCACTCATTTTCCTGGCGCACAAGCAGTCTATCGGCTTTTTGCGGTTCTTTCAAGAGAGCTTTGACTATTTTCTCCATACGCATGGATTGGGAACCTTTGATGAGAACTATGTCCCCCGCTTTTACGATTGAGGAAAGGTATTCGAAAACATGATCTGATGAATCAAAATGACTCATTGATTCGGCTGGCATGCCATTTTTCAAAGCTTCATCATATGTCGATCCGGAACGCGGTCCGACCAAAATCAGACGTTTGACTATCTTGGATGCCAGATCCCCAATCTTTCGATGCTCTTCACCGGCATATTTTCCGAGCTCCATCATATCTCCGAGCACGGCGATCTTATCACCCGTACAATCCAGATCACGTAATGTCTCCAAGGCCGAGACGGCCGCATCAGGTGAAGAATTGTATGTATCGTCGATCAGGATCGAATCATTGACACCTTCTAGGATACGCATACGTCCTCGTGGTGGTTCATATTCCGAGAAAGATTTGATAATAGTAGGAATATCTACATTCATATCGTGACCTATGGCTATAGCTGAGAGAAGCGGATACATATAAGGTCTACCGAGAACACCTTTCAATATGATAGGCCACTCCTTCCCTTCAATTTTAAAAGAAAAAGAAATACCGATCGGAGATTTTATTTCACCTGTTTCATTTCCTGAATAGACGACTTTAAGATCAACTCCGCAGACAGTAGATTCCGGACTGGTTCCGTATGTAATGATTTTTATTCCATTCCCTTTCAATTCTTCAGCCAATTTATCAACCTTATGATCGTCGGCGAAAAGAACTACAGTTCCGCCTTTTTTAACTGCTTTAGCTAGAGCGATTTTTTCTTCGAAAACTTCTTCCGGAGATTTGAAAAACTCCACGTGAACAGGTGTATCCGAGATCTTGGTAAGTACCGCTATGCTCGGCTTCAACCATTTACAAACATTTTTGATATCGCCCGGATGATCGGCACCGATTTCCAATACCAGACAATCAGGATAAACTGAACGAAATATGATCTGTTTAAATCCAACGACTATATTATTCCACCAGCCAGGGAGACTATGCCAAGCGTTTGGTACTCCGATAATAGTGAGGGGTAAACCGATTTCGCTATTCATGCTTTTTTCACTCTTTCTCACAAAACCACGCTGATCTTGAATGGCACAATAGATTGCATCCTTTGTGGATGTCTTGCCTACACTTCCGGTTACAGCCACGATGAATGGTTTGTATTTTCTGATGATAAGACGTGCTTCCCACGTGAGTATCGAAATCAGAATTTTCTTTATAGAATGCATATTTTTACGGTGGTTTTACCGATCTGGTACCACATCGTAATAGTTTATCAAAAACTTCACAATATCGCTAAAGGGATCGGTCAAAGTTTCCGAAGCATATTCGGCACCCTTTGGATGGACCTGATATAGAAATACTAGAAATTTCGGATCATAGGCCGGAAAATATCCGAAAAATGAGTGCAGATAACGGTCACCGTAATATCCCCCATTGACGGGATCTGGAATCTGAGCCGTACCAGTCTTGGCGGCAATACTATAATTTTTCCAATAGATCGTCGGATGAGCTTTGGCGATCTTATCTTCAACTACATTCACCAACATCCTGGTCACATCTTCGACGGTCTTTCTCTGTAAATATGGACCTTTCGTTTCAGTCTTGATCATCTCTTTTGTTCCATCAGAATAATCAATCTCTTTTACTAAGTGTGGTGTCACTACAAATCCACCATTAGCTAGAACTGAAAGAGCTTGAGCCATATTGACGGGTGAGACTGCTAGTCCTTGTCCATAAGCGGCCGTCGCTATTTCGATATCACGACCAGAGATGAGGTTACCAACAAGACCAGTTGCCTCATTCGGTAGATCGATCTTTGTCTTATCACCCAAACCAAAATTGAAAAAATATCTTGCAAAATCATCCTTACCCACTTGGAGAGCTATTGTCGCTGCACCGACGTTCAGAGATTGACTCAAAATTTCCTGCATACTTACAATGCCTCGAGCTCTTCCGTCGAAGTTACTTATCTTCTTTCCAGACAAAGTCATCGTCCCTGTATCATCATAAGTCGAAGTAACTGTTAGGGCACCGGTATCCAGAGCCGTAGCCATAGTCAAAGGTTTCATGATCGATCCCATTTCATAGACATTTTCTACCAAAGGATTGGAAAGCACTTTTATATTTTTTATTTCACCAGTCATATTTGGATCGAAAGTCGGTAGAGAAGCCATGGCCACAATAAGTCCGGTTTTTGGATCCATAACAATGCCTCCGATCTCATCGGGATTCCAGAGTTTTTGTGTTTCCGACAACATCTTCTCCAAATATTTTTGAGTAGCAGGTTCGATCGAAGTCACTATGTCTCCTTCTTTCGAAGTCGATTGACCAAATACGCCGTTCAATCCTCCGAAAAGTTGGGCAAAAAGATTTGTATTCGAAACCGAGCTTCGTCTGGTCAAGACATCTTCATAACTTCGTTCGAGTCCATATCGTCCAGTCACCACTATCGATCGTTGATCTTCGCCGACAATACCCAGAGCATGAGCGGCCAAAGAATCACCCGGGTATGATCGCCAATTTTCTACCGCAATACCGATACCGGGCAATTGTATTTTCTTTATCAATTGAGCCGTGTCATTCGTAAGCTGTTTGGCAAGCGGTATGTATTTTTCTTTAGTTCGACCGGCTTTAGTCATAAAATCTTCACTATCAAGATCGATGTATTCGGAAAGAGCCTGATAGGTTTCAGTAGCAGTGGTAAGCAGTGCAGGATTCATATACAAGGTAAAACCAGTATTCACGACTGCGGCGGACACTCTGGTGCCATCTTTTGATTCAAAATAAATATTACCCCGATCGAAAGCTGCTATTACCGGCTTGGCGTATTGCTTATCGGCCTTGCTCGCGTATTCTTCATGTTTGGATATTTGTGTCCAATATAATGAAATGATCAAAAAACCAGCTCCGATTGAGATCAAAGTCAGTATCACTCTGGCTCTAAATTGCTGTTCAGAGTTCATGAGTAACCAAAGCCACTCTGCTAAGCGGAAGAGTTCGGGAAATATATGCCGAAACCACACCTTCTTTCAATCCAAAAGAACGCAGATCGTCCGGAGTTACATTGCTCGCCAGTTTGAGATATTTTGAATCAAGTTCTTCAATTGTCTTTGTGGCAGTCACTATCTCCGCCTGAGTGTTTTGAAGTGCGACCGTGCGACTTATGACCGAATAGACATTCATCGCATAGAGTAATAATAGAAAAGCACCTATGAAAAAGAAGATATTTACAATTTTATGAGAATACTCATGAATCGCTGAATATGTTTTTACTATTGTCTTTGTCATTGTATTATCTTTGTTTTTCTATGATTCTTAATTTCGCACTTCTCGACCTTGGATTCACCGCAACTTCTTCTGGTCCAGCCACTATTGGTCTTTTTGTAAATACCCTAGCCCCTTCTTCCATCTTCTTTTTATTAAAATCTTTGACGATCCTATCTTCCAAACTATGAAACGATATAACTGCCATTCGACCTCCTGCATTCAAAAATCTATACCCCTTTTCCAAACCCTCTTTCAATGAATTGAGCTCATCATTTACTGCAATTCTCAATGCTTGAAATGTCTTTGTTGCCGGATGAATCTTCCCTCTTCTTAGGAATGCTGGCATTGACATCTTTACGATCTGCGCTAGTTCAGAAGAAGTCTCTATTTTTTTCTTCTGTCTATAACTGACGATCGCTCTAGCTATCCTTCTGGCAAATCTTTCTTCACTGTAGCCAAATATGATATCGGCCAAAACTGTTTCATCCCAATCATTGACTATGTCGCTCGCTGTAAAACTATATTCCTTGGGATCACCCATCGTCATCCAGAGAGGTTCATCTTTCAAAAAAGAAAATCCTTTACCAGAGTTCTCCAGTTCATCCGATGATAGACCGAGATCAAAGAGAATGAGATCAACTGCCTGAATATTATTTTTTTGAAGAATAATATCCAGATTGCGAAAATTGGATCGTTCCAATATCACTTTCTCGGCCTTACCAGCCAATTTGACTTCAGCTCTTTTCAAAGCCATTGGATCACGGTCTAGTCCAACAATGGCTACTTTACCGTCATACGCTTTGGCAATGGAAAGGGCGTGGCTTGCGCCACCCAATGTACCATCGAGATACACTGGAATTTGAGGAACGACACTATTTACGGACGTATTTGAAACAGAAGTCATATCTCCTGTCTCTCTCCGTGTCAGTCCCGCAACAACTTCATGTAAAAGAACCGGCTCATGAACACTTTCGCCTGTTATGGGTAAGTCACTCATAACATACCCGCTCGACCTAGCTTTTCCGCCAAAGCATCGGCTTTACTCTCGACATCCTTGCGGTAGGCGATCCATCTATCCTCATCCCACAACTCTGCTCGATCCCGAACCCCAATGAAAACAACTTTGTTTTTCAGATTGGCCCGTTCACGAATGTGCGGCGGGATAAGCATACGACCAACTGCATCAACCTCGACTTCAACCGCACCTCCGAGGAGGAATCGATTGAAGCCGCGATTGTCCGCCTGCAGCATCGAGCTTTCACTCACTGACAAACGTTCGGATATCTTTTCCCATTGCTTCACCGTAAAGATGAATAAGCAGGAATCGAGTCCGGGCGTAATAACCACCTTCTTACCCATTTCCTGTCTGAATTTGGCAGGCAGGGAGAGGCGGTTTTTATCATCGATAGAATGAGTGTATTGTCCAATTAACATTGAACTGCTCGATTAATAACATATGCCCGCGGGAATTATTGGGGAAGTAATGCTTCAAAATTAAAATAATGAGTAATACTTATACCACTTCATCCCACTTGATGGATATTCTACCCCACTCTGATTTTTACACATAATAAAAAACAGTGGATAAGCTGTGGATAGTAAAAAATTCCTCATTTGAGGAATTTTTTACTACAACAAAAAAATAAACTGGGGAGTTTATTTTATAATGACTATTGTATATTCTACTTTACCCTTTGGAGTTGTAATTGTGACTTTATCTCCCTTTTTATGTCCCAGAAGAGCCGAACCTAGAGGTGAAAGATTTGATATTTTACCATGCGTAGTATCAGCTTCTTCAGATCCAACGATCGTATAGATGTATGATTTATTATCGCCATCTTTCTGTAATCTGCAAGTAGATCCAATGGTTATGATGTCTGTACCACCAACACCAGTGATGACAACATTTTTCAGAAGATTTTCCAGACGGCCAATGCGATCCTCGACTTCGGCTTGCTCCTCACGAGCTTGATGATATTCGGCGTTTTCCGACAAATCACCCAACTTTTTTGAGTATTCCAAATGTTCCGCGACTTCTTTGCGGCGTTCGACTTTGAGGTGTTCTAATTCTTTTTGTAATTCCGCAAACTTTTCATTAGTCAAATATTGTACTTCGTTGGACATGGCAATTAAAAGGCACTTATTACTAAGCTATTAGGAATCTAACTATACCAAAGAATGTGAAATAATTCAATGGGTATGACGTCGTAACCCCCACATATCCTTATTTGTCTTCCTCGAACTCTGCTCCTTATATACCAACATTTTCACAAAGGACTCACTACAAGGATTCGCGAGTCCTTTGGAAAATGTATTGGTATATAAGTTCGCAGAATATTCTCGGAATACAAATAAGGATATGTGGGGGTTACGACTAATTACTTAATCATAGAATTCCTATTCTCAAGAATCTGATCTTCACCGCAATAGAGTGCCCTTATTTCGCCGGCCAGATAAAATGAACCGGTAATCAATAAAGCATCCCCTTTTTTCAATTTCTTTTTTGCATCATTAAAGGCATCGACCGGATCGGAATAGATTTGCAATCCATATTTGGATGATCGATATTTTTTCACTTCAGCTGAAAGATCGGATGGATTTGCGGATCGGCGACCCAAAACACTGAAACGGGTGATGTAAATGTTATCGGCATAAGGTGTAATTATTTTTAACATTGTTTTCCAATCTTTATCTAGGGATGAGGCAAATACAATAGTCATCTTATTGTATTTCAACTTTTGCAAATTATAGACCGTACTCTTTATCTTTGATGGATTATGCGCTCCATCAATAATTATTATTGGTTTTTTATTTACAATTTCAAACCTGGCCGGTAATTCTGATAACTGACTGATCATTTTTCCTGAATTAGATATTTCGAGCTTATCGAATATTGCATTCACCAATAGCAGATCCTTCTCCTTATAATCCATGCCACGAGCATTCAGAGCTACACACTCTGCCATATTCTTTTTGCAGATATCTGCGAACAATTTTATGAGTTTAGGATCTTCTTCAGTAGTAAAGAAAGTGCTTCCCCTTTTTATAATTCCAGCTTTATCCAAAGCAATATCTTCACGTCTCGGTCCCAAGATCTCAGTATGATCCAGACCTATATTAGTAATAGCGGTAATTACCGGATTCTTTATTATATTAGTCGCATCATATTTCCCTCCCAATCCGACTTCAAGAACAACATATTCACACTTTTCCTTTTTAAAATATAAAAGTGCAATCGCGAAAATGATTTCGAAATAAGATGGAGTGCCATGTCTACCACTTTTCAGCATTTCATCTATTTTTGGTTTTAATGTCTGGACTATCTTGGCAAATACTGTGGGGTCAATATATTTTTCCCCGACTTGAATCTTTTCGATCGTACTGACCGTGAAAGGCGAAGTAAAAAGTCCTGCCCGTCTTTTTGCCTTTACCAGAGCCGAGTGAACGGTCGTAGCTACGGTTCCTTTTCCCGCGGTACCGGTAATGTGAATGTATTTGAAGCCCTTTTCCGGATTACCCAAAAGATCCAAGAAGTCTTGCATTCGTTCGAGGAAAATCTGAGGTCGAGGATGTTTTTTTAAATTGGTTTTTTGGTATCCGTTACCGACATTTCCGAGATTTTCTATATACCGGATAGCAGAGTGATATTTTGCAAATTTCGTTCCTAAATCTGACTTGTTCATGGCCTGACTATAACCCAATAGTTTGAAAAATCAATGGGCAAGGGCTAGTCGTGACCCCGCACACCTTCATTTGTATTCCGAGAATAATCTGCGAACTTGGTACTGAATCCCGAACAACTCACACCTGTCCCTAATAAGACTCCGCAAGTACTTTTCAGCAACCATGAAAGGTGTGGACAACCAAGTAATTTAAACGTGTTTGGAACTTCTGATATACTTTCCTTGAGACTTCAAGCAGCATG